>JBGCFY010000239.1:0-12665 GCA_045110315.1 Saprospiraceae bacterium | reverse complement strand
TTTATTAATAATCTAATTCCGTTGGGGATTGAAGATGACGTGATTGAACCACAGGTCGGAAGTACCGCTAATGGTTCGATTAGCTTGCGTGTAGTTGGGAGCGTTGGTGGTTTGACTTATACTTGGTCTGGTCCGAATGGATTTACGAGCGACACTGAGGATATTTCGAATTTAGAGAGTGGTGAATACACTTTAGTTGTCATGGATGGAAATGGTTGTACCACGAGTTATACGGGAATTGTTGGTAGTGCTACGAATACAACATCGATTAGTAAAGGGAACGGAGGAAGTATTTCTCCAAATCCTGCCAACGATCGGATACAAATGGAATGGATGGAAGGTGCACCGACTTTGGATAACATAAATCGTAGCGTAGAAGTTTTTGATGTACACGGTAGAAG
Source organism: Saprospiraceae bacterium (assembly GCA_045110315.1). GTDB lineage: Bacteria > Bacteroidota > Bacteroidia > Chitinophagales > Saprospiraceae > CALFBG01. The sequence goes on along the minus strand of JBGCFY010000239.1, from coordinate 12,264 downwards.
TATGCCCTTAACTGGTCTTACGAAAGTAAGTGATCAAAAAATAGCCCTTACGATCGGAGCTTGGCAAAGTGGTATTTATTTTGTTCGAATGCGGCTTAAAGAAGGAGTAGTGCAAAGTTCTTTTGTGAAATTGTAATTGCTACCGAAGCCCGAACTTTACGAGAACAGCTCGATCCATTCCGACGGGAAGGATCGAGCTGTTGTAGCTTAAGACTTAATTTTCAAAACTTATTGCTTAGCAAGGACAGTTAGCTACTGTGCTATAATATTGTGGAACGCAAATGGTATGATAAGCATTAACGTACGCCTGATAGGTTCCGCCAGATAAGTAAACAGCATACGCTGCAGCACTACAAGCACTTAAAGCTGCAGTAGCTTCATTCCGACAAGGAATACAACCTGGTCCTCGTTCTAAAACAGGTTGTCCTAAATTTGCTGCATCTACTAGCACTGCACTGATCGCAGCTTCTTCCATTTGCTGTAACGCAGGAATGTTTTTGATTAATTGAGTTCTCAGTGTTGCTAAGTTAGCTTCAGATACGATCTCCAAATCTGTTACCGCCGAACCATTTTCAATAGCTTTCACTACTTCTTCGTTGATTTGCTGAATCGATTGGAAATTAGCATCCGCTGCTACCATTTTTGCCAATTGGTTGTGGTCAACTGCTGTGGCAGGAGCTGTGGTCTCATCTTTGCTACAAGCGGTAAAAATTAAAGCGAACGCTAGCATAGTTAAAGCACTGTTTAAGATTGTTCTTAGATTTAATGTTTTCATGATAATGACAATTTTAGTGTGAATAAATAAAATGATAAATTTCAGTAGAGGCATAAAAAGATCAGGCTTCCTTGTCGTGGCAAATCTAGTTTGGTATAGGTTTAAACTGATGTTGAACGATTTGGATGCGTTTGGTTTTACTCAATAAGAAATGTAATCCACAAAGAGTCCGGTGGAAAAGTATTTCGGTGAGCGAATCAAATTTTTATGCGAATGGCGGAAACGATGCTGACCAGCAATTGCTAGACATAAAGGTGAAAAGTACTTAAGTTTAAATTCGTAGATTATTGATAACTGTAAGATCGGAACAATTGTAAAAAAAAAGAAGGACCAACTCACGAATGGTAGAAATTCAACATGAGTGGTCGGAAAGGAAATATGAATGGTATGAGAATGGAGAGAAGTAGGTGCTACAACATCCGCATTACTTTTAGTTTATCTAGAAAACCTTGTTTGCGTCTTCTAGAAATATCAATACTAGATTGGTTTTTCATAATGACGTAACCACCTTCCCCTCTAAAGTAACGTTCTATTTTGTGAAGGTTAATAATGTGAGATTTGTGGATACGATAAAAACCATAATCTTCGAGCAAACTGTATAGTTCTTTCAGCCCTTTCGTTGCATAAATAGGCTTTTGTTGTTCTAAGTGGATAATAGTATTTTCTCGATCTGCTTCGCAGTGAATAATTTGTTGCACTGGAATAAATTCGTATCCATTGATCTTTGGAATGGCAATTTGATTTTCTTGATGATTGGGTCGCAAGATATTCTGGATGAGAAAAGAATTATGGTTAGCAGCTTTATTTTGTAAACGGTGCTGTACTTTTCCGACGGCTTTGATCAATTCTAAGCGATTAATAGGTTTTAAAAGATAATCAATAGCAGAAAATTTAATGGCTTTAATGGCATAATGATCAAAACCAGTAATGAAAATAACTTCAAATTTAGGTTGGTCAAAACGAGTTAAAAAGTCAAAGCCTGTTTCGTCGGGCATCTCGATATCTAAAAAAATTAGATCAGGTTGATCATATTGAATTAACTCAAAGGCTTGCTGGCAAGTTGCGGCTTCTCCGATGATTGTAACGAAGGGACAAAATTTACGTAAGGAAATTTGGAGGGCTGTTCTAATCGGTGCTTCATCATCTACGATAATTGCTTTCATGTGAATAAGGTATTTGCTAGGTTAGTGTTCTATTGGAATTAGTATGGTAACGGTGGTGCCACAGGCTTGGTTTTGAGCATCCAATCGGTCGTGTGTTTTAATTTGAATGTCGATTGCTTCGATAAAGTTCAAGACCTTCAATCGATCATTAACGATGGCCGTTCCGCGAGATTTATAAGCATTTTTAGTTTGTTGTTTTCTTTCCGCTGCGGCTTGTCTCCCCACGCCATTATCTTCAATGGTGCATGCTAATAAGCCTTCATTTTTGAGTTGCATTCGAATCGTGAGGAGGCCTTCTTTTGCTTTGAAACGCAAACCGTGATTGATGGCATTTTCTACAAAAGGTTGCAAAAGCATAGAAGGAATTTCAATGGTACTTACGTCAAGTGCAGGGTCTGTAAGGATACGGTAATTCAGTTTGTCTCCAAAGCGTAATTGCTCCAATGTTAAGTACAGTTGCAGTAAGTTTAATTCGTCGGAAAGACTAATATATTTCTCCCGAGAAGAGTCTAAAAACAAACGCATGAGTTGCGCAAAACGTGTCAGATAGTCACTCGCTTCGTGTTCTTCTTGATTTAAAATAAATTTTTGAATTGCTCCTAAAGCATTGAAAACAAAGTGAGGATTCATTTGTGCTTGTAAGGCTTGTAATTCTAATGCAGCAAAACGTTTGTTGATATCTGTTTTTTCTTTTTCCTGTTTTTTAATTTGCTGAATACGTAGGTAGGCAAACAAGCCAATGCATCCGCCAAGCAAAGCGAACAACGCAATTTTAAAACGAAGTGTTTCCCACCAAGGTGCTGCAATCCGAATTTCAATACTTAGGGGCTTTTTACTTTGCAATCCATTAACATTTTGGGCTTTTACTTCAAAATGGTAAGTACCAGGAGAAAGCTCGGCAAGTCGCAGCGAAGTGTTGTCCGTCGGAATCCACGGCGTATTTTTTTGTAGTCGATAAAGATAACTAAGTTGCGATTTGTACGAAATACTCATAAAGTTTAAGACGATATTATTTTGATCGTAAGTCAATCGGTATCGCTTGGCAAGTATGGTGTCTCTTTCGTTAATACTCACTTTGTGAAGGTGAATATTTGGCGCTAACGAAGGGGAGGCTAATTGACTTTCTTTAGTAATGCACAAGCCTTTCAGGGTACCAATGTAAAGGGTGGAGTCGGTAGCGCACCGAATGCTCGTGATTCCATCTGAACTCAATCCATCGTGGCTGCTGTACTGCGTATACTGCAAGGAAGGATAGCTTATTTTTCCAAGTCCTTTGGTTGTAGCCACCCAAATATTATCATCTTGGTCTACAAAAAGATCTTTGCAGATATTACTGCTGAGTCCGTGGGTTTCATTAAACTGGTGAATGAGGTTATCCTTAATATAGTACAGGCCAATCGTGCTGGTGGTTAACCAAAGGGTACCGTCTGCGGTAAAATCAATGTGGTTAATATCCGCAGTAATCGCATTTCCGTTAGCATCAATATATGGATGGGGAGTAGTCGGAAATATTGTTTTTTTTTGAGTGCCACGATAGTAGCTTGTGTCTATTGTATTTATTTTCTCTAGGGAAGGCAACACTTCAGCTTGATGAGTAGAGGTATCTTTTTGGGAATAATGTAAGGGCAAATTAGGATCAAAAAAATACAATCCTTTAGTAGTGCCAAACCAAGTTTTTTGTCCGGAACTCGCGATGGCGTAACAGCGCATATTACGCCTAAAAATTTCATCGATTTGCCGTTTTTGATTACGGCGAAAAATAATATCTGAATCTCCCATCCAAATATCATTTTGCTGATCAATACAAAAAGATTTTATTTGGTTTGGATAGAAAATGGAATTTTTTCCTGCGTGAATCTGATAAACTTGATCTGCAATGACAAATAGGGTATCTCGGTTAAAAACTAAATCGTAAAATTGAGTGTTGCTTTTCGTTGAATGATACGGAACCGTTCGTAACTGCCCTCCCCGTAGTTGCATTAAATGACGATCAGATAAACCCAACCACGCGTTTTGATAGGAGTCCAATTCAATACGTTGGATTTGGTTGGAAGATAAAGAAGAATTGCGCGTATTAAAGTTTAAGATATCTGGGTTATTCAGCATGTACAAACCATTTCCATCGGTAGCAAACCAAATATTACCTTCTCGATCTTCGTATAATTTGTTAATCGGATGATTGCCAACGTCCGCGGTGAAGTTCGTTAGGTTGCGAGTTTTTTTGTGGAATCGATAAACTTCCTTTTGATTAGAAATCCACCAGTCGCCTGTCGTCGCATAGCTACTAACGTTGCCGAGCATTGAAATAGGTTTGGCCGCTTTTCGTAGTTGATGCTCAATGGTAATTTTATAAATGAGGTCATTGCCGTTAGTAAGATAAAAATGCCTTCTTGATGGTGAAAGGTGATTTTATTGAAACTATGATTCGGGGGAAAGGCTTCTACGGGAATCACTTTCTGTAAGCCAAGTGTTCGATCTTGATATTTATAGATACCTCCCTTTGCTAGAATCCACAGATTTTGTTCTTGGTCTAAACAAAAAGAATGAGCGCTGGTTCCTGTAATGTTTTGAATATTGGTGTGGCAAATACTTTCCTTGGTAGTTAGGTCGTATTGAAATAAATTATCTTGGTTGTAGTACCAGATACAATGGTCAGAAGGATGATGGATAAAAGCATAAATGTTGCCGTTAAAGACTTCAGGGTCTGCAGGTACAATTCGATTATTTTGTATACAGAAAAGTTGGCGATTGATATTCAGAAAATACATGGTGCCCATCATTTCTGCTAATAAAATAATATCAGCATTTTGTAAAATGGGATCGTTGTAGTTTTGAAAATTTAAGCCATCGTAACGACTTAAGCCATTGTTGGTGCCAAACCACAAATAATCAAGTGTATCTTGTTCGATATCGTAAACGATATTGCCAGCAAGTCCATGGTTGAGGTCAAATTGTTTTAAACCATGTCCTTGTGCAAAGTTGATGACACAACAATAAGTAAGTAGATATAAAATACTGACGACTTTTCTCATGCAATAAACCCTCGGATGATTTTTTACGAAGTACGAATATCATTCAATTAATGAAGGAATCGGTACTTAGGATTTTAGTTTTTCTAACGATCAACTTTACTATCCGTGAATAGTAGCGGAGACGATAATTGATGAGAGCGGAATGGCACTAGCGCACTAATTGGGTATTGATGTACTCAACTCGTTTTATAAAAAGAGATGAGTTTATATATTGTTAATCAGTCCGTTGTGTAAATGAAGGTGGATGTGGAGTTAATGTATTTGTTATCCAAGTATTCTAATTATTTTCATTTAGGTAACGGACTAAATGAATGCCTTTTATCTTTGAGGTGAATCCAAGTTTTGGAATCATTTTAACAAAAATAAGAAAAAAATAAAAGAAGTTGGACAAAAAGATCAATTCGTAAACATTTTTGGAGTTTTTAAATAACTTCAAATTTTTTTAGCATAAAGTCTAATATATACTCGACCTGATTTTGAGGTTGAAAAATAACTTAAACTAACTTCTATTTATTGCGGGTGTCAGTACCGTATGCTAAGCAAATAATGATCCTCTAAAGGTAGATTTATGATAGCTAAAATGCTCAAGGAGTAATTGTATTTTATCTTCTAAATATTAAATGCCGACTTCACTACTTCCGCATATTTTTCACTCGTCGTAATGCTACTTCTTTGCTTATCATTGAGCTTTAAAATAAAACGTGATTTGAAAAAACGTTGGATTTCGTAGACAAATTTTTTGTTTACAATGAAGGAGCGGTGTACTCGAATGAAACTAGGAGGAAGCTCAAGTGCTAATTGTTGCAGCGTTTTGCTGAGGAGATGTTGCTTGCCATTTTCGAGTTGTAATTCTACGTATTTATCTGCTGCTTTTAAGTAAACCATTTCTTCAAAATTTACGAGGTGAATACGATCTTTTTCTTTAATGGGAAAAGCGTGTGCCTGTTGGTTTTGTTGTTTCACCCATTGGTCGAGTACTGCAAAACTATTGCTCGCCGTTTGGGTGCGTAAAGCCGTAAGTTTTTCCATGGCTAGATCAAATCTTGCTTGCTGAATTGGTTTTAACAAATAATCAATCGCATAATAATCAAAAGCCTTTAGCGCAAAGTCTTGATATGCGGTCGTAAAAATGACGAAAGGGTTGATCGTCAACGCGGCTAAAAGATCAAACCCAGTCATGTCCATCAATTGAATATCTAAGAAAATCGCATCTGGTCGAACGCGGTGAATCAAGTCTAAAGCAGCGCTTCCAGTACTTGCTTCGCCTACAATTTCTAAAGGCTGTGGAGTGGTAGATATCAAATCGTTGAGCCGTAGTAAAGCTGGTTTTTCGTCATCTATGAGTACGACTTTCATGTAATTTAATTTTGTTGAATCTGCAAATATACGTGTTTCTCGGGCGTATTGATAAATGCTAGTTGATGTCGATCAGGATATGAGTAGCGTAGCTTTTTGGCTACACTTTGCAAACCATGACCTTGGCTCAATTGATCGTCAAAAGCTTTTCCACCGTCAAATACCTTAATAATCAAGTTGCTTTGAACAAGCTGCGCCTCAATCCTCACCGCAATTTTATTTTGGTGGAATCCGTACTTGATCGCATTTTCTACAATGGGTTGTAAAATAAAGCGTGGTAATTGACTCGTTTGTGCGGCGGGATCAATCCGTAGACTAATTTGTAGTTGCTCCTCAAATCTAATTTTTTCGATGGCGAGGTAGTTGTCAATTAGTGCCAATTCATCTGCAAGGCTGGAAACTTGCTGATTCGTTTTGTTGGTAATGTATTGATAAAAACTAGAGAGCGCAAGCGCCATCTTTTTTGTCTTTTCCCCATCTTGTGTAGCGAGTCCCGCAATGGCATTGAGTGCATTGTACAAAAAATGCGGATTGACACTCGCTTGGAGTGCTTCTAAAGCTGCTTGACTTGCCAAGGTTTGCTGCTCAGACTTTTGTAGGAGTTTTCCCTGTTGGTAAATAAATCGCAATTGTTTCCGCACGTTGTTCAATAAGTTGCCAAGACTAAGGGAAAGGATAAAACCAATTTCCAGCATATTATTTCGAGCGGTTAAAACGACTGGAGTGTTTTGTTGGTCAAACCATTGACCAAGATAATTTCCCAAAAATAAAAAGGAACTTGTACCCAAAAACAAACAAAGGAACTTGAATAACTCACCGTCAGGAAAACTAAATTTACGGAAGTAGTTGGGATTGAGGTATTGAAATAAAATAAAACTGGGCAGCAAAAAAATCACTAAGCGCAGTACATTTCCCAAAAAGCTAAAAGGATACCAAACAGGAACCGTTTTGCTCAACACCCAACCCAGTAGTAATAAACCAATCGCTTTCACCAGTACGGCTAAATTTTGATTGAATAAGAATTGTAAAACCAGTACGATACCGTCGAGTAGCCACAACAGTAAAAAAAGTAAAAAAGCAATGACTAAAAAGATCAGCGGCGAATCGTCGAGGAATCCAAAAAAACCAGGCTCCATCCGTTGTTGCAATAATTGGCGGGCAACTATTTCTTGCGTGGTGACGATTTGAATTAAATCTTCGGTGCTCAGCGTACAAAGTTGCGCTTCAAACTTCAGTTTCCCACTAATCGCTTGGACGAACAATTCATCAAAAGACGGACTGTCTTCGGTCAGGGGATAACAAAAAAAATGGTGGAGGTCATTCGATTCACTTTTGGAAAAACGATAGAGTTGCTTTTTTGAAGTAGCTAGTTCCTGTGCAATAAAAACAAGGTCTCTACTGTGCGGTTTGGGAATTTTAGCCCGATCCACGGCAACAAATTGCAAACCATTTTTTTCGAGGACGATGTCTTGTTGCTGGTACTGGTACAGCATTGCGGTGAGCCACAAGAGTAGGAAGGAAAAAAGTAGACAGAGATAAAGGATAGACTTATTCATGTTTTGTATTTTTTGCTTAGCAGATCTAGTAGTAAAAGTAACTTGCTAGCAAAGCACGACAATATATTAATTATTTCCTATGGTTATCTGACGAATGGGGGATTTTACTTCGTGAAAAGGCAAGGTTTAAGGATCGTGCTTTCCAAAAAAGGAACACCAACTCAAAGGCTAGCGTTTCAGAACAGTAAATTGAGTTACCTTGTTGCTTCAAAATATCTAAAAAGCCAAGGCAATTTGAATTGGAAGCTCATTTTGTCCAAGTACTTGTTTATATTTGTATAGCGGAAGCAGTTGCGAACGCACAGATTTGGATTTTGTCGAAATACGATTAACAAACGCTGAGTATGGAAGAATCGAAGGAGCAGACGATGGCATTGGTACAGCGCCATTTTCCCGCGCTCTCTGAGCCTAAGTTACAAAAGGAAATTGCCGAAGTAGGCGTGGTGAGATCGTTTCCCACAGGAACCGTCATCATGAATTATGGCAGTTACGTTAAATTGGTGCCCTTATTGTTGAAAGGAACAATAAAGGTCATGAGAGAAGATGAAGAGGATGGCAAAGAATTACTCTTATACTACTTGAAAGCAGGAGAAACTTGCTCAATGTCTTTTTCTTGTTGCCTCATGGAAAAACGTAGCGATATTCGCACAACGGCAGAAGACGATGTTACCTTAATCGCAATTCCGCTCCAATACGTCGACGCGTGGATTTCAAAATATCCCAGTTGGAAAAATTTCGTCATGCGATCTTACGACGATCGGATGCGCGAAATGATTAAGACTATTGATCTGATTGCCTTTAAAAAAATGGACGAACGATTGTGGAAATACCTATCCCAACGAGCGGCAGCACACCAAGCTAAAGTTATTCATTCTACACATCAAGAAATTGCAGATGACCTAAATGCTTCCAGAGAAGCTATTTCTCGCTTATTAAAGCAGTTAGAAAAACAAGGAGTTATTCAGCTAGAACGCAACAAAATTAGGCTTCTGTGATGCGAATCACGGAAAAAGGAACCAAAAAACCTTACTTAGCGAAAAAAGAAAACATGAAGGTCAAACAAGTTCTACCCATCGTGGAGTGGTTGCTACAGTACGACCGTAGACAATTTAAAGGAGATGTCGTTGCGGGGTTAACGGTAGGTGTGATGTTGATTCCACAAGGAATGGCCTACGCAATGTTGGCAGGCTTACCGCCAATTTACGGGCTGTACGCTGCGATTGTCCCTTTAATCTTATACGCCATTTTTGGAACTTCTCGTCAATTGTCGGTTGGTCCGGGAGCAATGGTCGCCTTGTTGATTGCAGCGGGTGTCGGTACCTTAGCGGAAACGGGAACGGAGCAATTTATCGAATTAAGTATTGTACTGGCGCTATTAGTCGGCGGAATTCAATTGCTAATGGGCATCTTTCGGTTGGGCTTCTTGGTCAATTTTTTATCGCATCCTGTAATTGCTGGATTTACCTCGGCGGCAGCGTTGATTATTGGTTTCAGCCAACTCAAGTATCTACTCGGCATTTCGATTGCTCGGAGTAATTACATTCACAACATTATCGGGAGTGCTTTTTCACAAATTGGCAACACCAACTTATATACCTTACTCATCGGCTTGTCGGCAATTGTGTTAATCTTATTAGTCAAAAAAATAAAATTCCCCGTTCCAGGACCGTTACTCGCCGTCGTTTTTGGAATTGTGGCGGTTTGGAGCTTAGGTTGGGCAGATCAAGGAGTGAAAATTGTAGGGGAAGTGCCTAGTGGTTTACCCCGTTTTGGAATGCCGACGATCAATGTCGAACAAATCAAACAACTACTTCCGATTGCGCTGACGATTGCTTTCATCAGCTTTATGCAAAGTATCGCGATGGCTAAAGCGATTCAAGCGAGGCACAAAAACTATCAAGTAGTAGCAAACCAAGAACTCGTTGCACTGGGAATGGCAAATTTAGGAGGTGCTTTCTTCCAAGCTTTTCCAACGACGGGCGGTTTTTCTCGTACGGCAGTTAATGACCAAACGGGCGCTAAAACGGCAATGGCTTCGATAATTAGTGCGACGTTAATTGCATTGACCTTATTGTATTTGACGCCACTATTTTACTATCTTCCTCAGGCTATTTTAGCGTCGGTGATTATGGTGGCTGTTTTTGGCTTGATTGATTTTAAAGAAGCTAAACACCTTTGGCGGACGGATCGTAGCGACTTTTGGATGATGGCAATTACTTTTATCGGTACGTTGTTTTTGGGGATCGAAGAGGGGATTTTGATTGGCGTATTATTGTCGTTGGCTTTCATTATCTTTCGAACGACTCAACCGCATACCGCCGTTCTGGGGAAAATTCCAAATCGACCGCATTACCGTAATGTCGATCGCTTTGAGCAACTAGAAGTACGACCTGAAATTTTGATCTTTCGCTTTGACGCCCGATTGTATTTCGCGAATGTTAGTTATTTCAAAGAAAAGCTAATGGAAGAGATTTTAGCGAAAGAAAAAGCGTTAAAATTGGTGATTTTAGACGCAGATAGCATGAATGGTATGGATAGTAGCGGCGTACACGCGTTGGAAGAATTGATCGAATCTTGTAAAGAAAATCAGATAAAATTCTATATTGTAGGCATAAAAGGACCAATTAGAGATATTTTACACCGTGCGGGAGTGGTACAGCGACTAGGAGAAGAAAATTTCTTTTTCCGAATTCAGCACGCCGTAGACTTTTTTGATGACAAAAGAAATAACCAGTATAGCGAGTATGCTTTGCAAACCAACGAAGAAGAACCTTAGTGGCTTGTACTCAGAGAATGGTTAAACTTTCCTGCACTTTAAGTCGTTACCTAAAAGGAATTCACTTTTGTATTTAGCTTAAACGCATCAAATATTAATCCCGTAGAATAGAAGAGAAATATTGATTTTTGAATATCTAATCTTGAATATTGATTGAAAAATGATCAACCGTTGCCAAAAATGGATAACCAATCAATATTCAAGATCCCATTACTCAATATTCAAAATCCCATTACTCAATATTCATTATTTAAAAATAATTTGATGCGTTTAACCTATTTTGTATTAACTTATCTCCGTCGTTTTAAACAACTTTATTAGCATACACGTTCATTTATGAAATTAAGGATAAAAGGAAATTCACTTCGACTTCGCTTGACGCAAACGGAAGTAAAGCAATTTGAAGCATCGGGACAGGTCGCTGAGACCATTCACTTTGGCGAAACAGAAGCTGCTAAGATGACTTATGTTTTGCAAAAAACGGACGCTCCCGAAATTTTTGCAAGTTATGATGCGAATCGTATTCAAGTCAATGTACCAAATGATTTAGCTGAAAGTTGGACGAAGACGAACCAAGTAGGCTTATCTCACCGTATGTTACAGAAGGAAGGAGCCGTATTAGCCATTTTGATCGAGAAGGATTTTAAATGTTTACAGACCAGAGAAGGGGAGATCGAAGCAGATATGTTTCCAAATCCTGACGAAGGAAAGTTTTGTTGAAAAAGGACTTTTCCGCTTACAGACTACAGCAAAGTGTATTTTTTTACTTTAAATAATTTCTTAAAAAATACGCTTTGTGATGAAAATCACTGATAGTTATTCAATAATGTTAGTTCTTTGTAGTAGAAGTTGCAAAGCGAAGAATAGTAAAGACAGTTTTACTAATCTTTTAAAAAAAAATAAGTTGATCGCAACTTCATAAAATTTATTCCAATGGTAATAGAACAAATTTATACAGGATGTTTAGCGCAAGGTGCTTATTACATCGAAAGTAATGGCGAAGCGGCAATTATTGACCCTTTACGTGAAACGGATCCTTACCTCACTAAAGCGGAAGCACAAGGTGTCAAAATTAAATATATTTTTGAAACACACTTTCACGCTGACTTCGTTTCTGGACATTTAGACCTAGCCAAAAAAACGGGCGCGAAAATCGTTTACGGTCCTCAAGCCGAAACGGAATATCAAAAGCATTTAGCCGAAGATGGAGAAGTTTTTAAACTAGGGAAAGTCAGCATCACGGTTTTGCATACACCAGGACATACGCCTGAAAGTACGACCTTTTTGCTAAAAGACGAAGCAGGAAATCCCCACGCTATTTTTACGGGGGATACTTTATTTATTGGTGACGTTGGTCGTCCCGACTTGGCACAGAAAAAAGGAAGTTTGACCAAAGAAGATTTAGCGGGTTGGTTATTCGATAGCTTACGCAAAAAAATTATGACCTTGCCCGACGAGGTCTTGGTTTATCCTGCTCACGGTGCGGGTTCTGCTTGCGGCAAAAATATGAGTTCCGAAACTTGGGATACTTTGGGCAACCAAAAAAAGACGAATTACGCTCTACGTGCCGATATGACAAAAGAGGAATTTATCAAAGAAGTCACCG
>JBGCFY010000238.1:0-22216 GCA_045110315.1 Saprospiraceae bacterium | reverse complement strand
TGCATAGAAGATGATTTAAAAATAGGCATTGCCAATCTTTACCCGAATCCAGTTTGGGATGATGACTTAACCGTCAAATTAATCGCTAAAGATCCCATCGCTACGGAATTAATAATTACAGATCTCTACGGAAAAATTTACCGTAAGGAAAATATCCAACTCACCACTGGAACAAATACCATTGTGCAAACGATTTCTGTGCTACCAGCAGGTATCTATTTTATTCAAGTGGATAGTACTTCCAAGAAGTTTATTCGCCTTAGGAATTAAAAAAACTTCCAGCGATTATTAAACCACTGGAAGTAAAAGTATGTATGCATTAATTTATTAGTCTATTCGTGAATTTCCCAAATGGTCTCATTCATCACAAAACGTACATTCTTGCCTAGCGAAAGAAACGCAATACTTTGTGGTTCCTCTTCCATTAGCTTAAAATAAGCGTCAGAGTTAAATTGGATTTTCACATTTTTTAAATTTCTATTCTTGTCCAATTGTAAGTTGGCATCTACCCATTGATTATTTTGATTATACACTGCTCTACCTTGGACGTTACTGATGCCCGATGCTAGATTTTGTAGTTGCCCATTTTGGTCTTTGTAAGCTAGTTTTGAATTCGTCGTTCGGGTGCTACTGATGGTTCTTGAGTCATTCATTGCTTGGACTTCTGCACTCGCCTCAACACTGGCTTTGCCACTTTCTTTTTTTATACTTTCTTCGTAAACCATTTCCATGTCTTCTAGCGGTTGTGCCTGACTTTGGGTACGAACCCGATTGGAGAGGAGCGCGTCTTCTTGTCGAATTCGATTCGCACTCAGGAGTTGTCCTTCATCTTCAATGATCAAATAGCTGGTGTAAGGCGTAATGATACCGTGCTGTTTAGCAATTTTAACCAAACTTTCAATCAACTCCTTATTTTGTCCGTTGAGCCGAATCTGATCTAGCAAAAAGCCAACCGAGCGCGTCGCCCACAAGGAAGGAATGAAGTCGAAGTTTTCTGATTTTTTTTCAAAAAATACGTCATAATCTAAGGTTTCTTTTTTGCCGTTAACTTCTCCTGAGATCGTGATTTTACCTTTTCCGTCTCCGCTGTATCGACCTAATAAAGTTAGCGTAGAACCTTTGAATAAATCTTGATAATGTTTTGGATATACTTCGGTAGTTGAAATATCTCCACTAAATTTAATGTCAATATTGGTCAAAATCGGAGAAGAAACTTTTGTGTAGAAATCGGACAGTTTTACTTCAATGTCTTCGTTCGGTAAAACGTAGGTTCGGTACGCTTCGGTCATGTCGGTCAATTTATCGAGCAAATGTGTATTGAGTTCCGTACCAATTCCGAAAGTGAAAATTCGAGTTTGATTGGTATTTTCGTGCTTAACTTTTTTGAGTAAATTGTCGGTATTGGTTTCGCCAATGGTCGGTTTACCATCCGTTAAAAATACTACGAAATGCGGTCGATTTTTTTCAGCCTGATGGGCTAAAGCCATTGCCAAAGCTTCGTCAATATTGGTGCCGCCAATGGGTTTTAACTTTTCAATGTATCGAGTAGCTTGATCACAATGTTGTTTGGTTACTTTTTGTAAATTCGGAAAAAGGGTAGAAGCTTCGGTGCTAAACCGAATGATGTTGAAGCGATCTTCTTCGTTTAAATTATTAATACAAAAATTCAAAGCCTTCTTTGCTTGTTCCATTTTTTTACCCGCCATACTACCCGAAGCGTCAACAATAAAACTAATATCTTTTGCTACAACTTTTTCTTTTGCTGCAAATCCAGGGCTCACGTTCAAGAAAAAATAGCCGTCTTCCTGCTGATCATTAAAACTCAAAAGAGAGACGCCAACTTTCGATTTTGCCGTGCTGTAATATAGCTTGAAATCTTGTTCAGAACTAACATTTTTTCCTTCGTAACCGACTACTGCGGTTTGATCTCCTTTGCGATTGATTTCTACTTCGTGGGTAGGACAATACACATTTTTAATTTTTTCTTGTGCATTGATTTTGATTTTAAAACTGGCTTGTCCGATGGCTTTCGCCAAACTACTTTTGTGTTTAAAAGGAAAAGTATAAGCGATCGTACCATTTTCTTTAGGTAAAGATTGCGTGTAAGTCAACTTGACCCTTTGCTCGGAACGGGGAGGAATTGGAAAAATGCGCACACGAAATAAACCATTATTATAATACTCTAGCAAAGCTGGATCTTGAAATCGGCGGACAATACCTTCGTAAATTTTTCTAGCTTTTTTAGCATCTAGTACTTCCCCTTTCGTTTCTACCCCGTTGATATACATACTAAATTGATCTACGCTAGCTCCTTTGGGAATCGGGAAAATATATTCTCCTTGCATGGCGCGATTACTAGGGTTATAAAAAACTTGATCCATGCTGGTTGTTGCAGATTGTCCCGTGATTTCGGTCTGTACCTGATTCGAACGAAGTTCCATGGCAAACATACCTGGGTTTAGGCGAGGACTTCTAGGGGTAGGTTCTGGTAAAATGTAGCTGGGCTGAATCATGGCACATTCTTCTGCGGTCAAGCCTGAATTTGCCACCCACTCTGCTAGACCGGTGTGTTCCATTTCCCAGAGATAACTAAATTGAAAATCTTGGTTGATACTTTCACACAATGCTTGCCCACTGGTTTGTTGTACTAGATAACCAACGGCACAAACGCGATCTTGACGATCAATGAAAATTGGCTTTCTTTCTCCGAGGAAGTAATCGTTCTTTGGAAAGATTCCTGTTTGCCAATAGCCACGCAATTGATCTAACATCATTGTTCTTTGTTGCTGTAAAGCTTGAGGCAGATGATCTACATTTTGGCAACGCAATGTACTTTCTACGAAAGCGAGATGTGTTTTAATTCTGAGTTGATCATTCGTATTCCTAGTTGGGAGTTTCCCAAATTTATCCAAATAACTCAAGTCACCGATAATTGCATTAACCGGAGCTACTGTTGGCTGCGGTGTACCGAAAACGAGCGGTGTATTCGCTTGAAGTAACTGAATAGAGCATAAGAGTAACCCGAGTAAATATATCTTTTTCATGAAGTTTAATTTTTTTCTACTGCTTTCAAATTAGTGCTAAACGAGGTCAAGTAATGAACCTTGATTGAGGGCATAGCTTTAAGTAACTATTGTAAAGCAATAGAAAGGTTTTGTGAAATTGGCAGCTTCGACGGAAGTGATGGAGAAAGGAAAGGCTACTGAGATAGCGCCTTTCCTTAGAATGAAATTTCAGACTTTTATTCTTCGAACTTGAAGTTTTTTTGATTGGCTTGTACTTTTATCGTTTCGATCATGACTTTATCTAAAGTCAGTTCGCTACTGTTTTCTTTTTGTTTTTTGGCAACGAAAGCCTTTACTTCTTTCTCTAAACTTTGAATTTCAGTTTGAATGGCTTTTCGTTTTTTAGCTTGTGCTTCTACGTAAGCTTTGCGTTCCTTTGTGGACATGGTTTTCATGTTTTCGGGAAGTTGTTCTTCTTTTACCGTAGTTAAAACTTCTTCATCTTCTTCGACGGCATCCACTAAATCCCAGCTAGTATTTTTATAAGAAGATTTTGATTTAAAACTTGCACGTGTTACCGCGTTGGCAGCTCCGTAGCTAGCAGCGTTATCATCTTGTACACTTTGCATTGTTACGCGTTCTTTTCCTTCATGTCCGAAACCAATGTAGGTTTCGTTGAGGTCTTTATTGAGTTTAATAATTTTGTCATCAAAAGGTGTTGAAACGTGAACGACTTTATCGTCTTGATTGATGTTTAAGTATTTGCCATCGGTTAAATCTGCACCGTCTTTCCAAAAATCTCGCACGCCTTTGTCATAATCTCCGCAGTGAATGGTATTAATCATAATTCCTTTTTGGATCGCGGCTTTGCAACTTGTTTTGTAATTTACCCTTCCTTGATTAAAAGGTTCATTTCCCGCAATAATAATAATCTTAAGATCATCTGCTTTATTGGTCCATTGTAATTCGTCGGTGGCTACTTGAATTCCCCAACCGCAGTACTCATCACCGCCGTTAGTGGTCAATTGAAACAAGGCTTCCGAGATCTTATCCAAATCCGAAGAAAGGGAACTAATTTGACGGATATAGCCTTGATTAGCGGAGAGCCCACTATTTCCGTATTCGTATAGTGCAATTTCTAAACTGGGCGTCTTACCATTTTTCTTACTCGTTGCAAGTTCATTCACCATTTTCCAAAGTTGAGATTTTGCTTGGTCAATTAAACCATCCATACTATTACTAGTATCCAATAATAAAGCAATTTGAATTTTAGATTCGTCAGCGGTAGGAAGAGATTTGGTTGTATCGTTAGAAAAGGGGATTCCGCTACTAAGCAGGAAGCTGAAAAGGAGTGCAATTGATTTTATCATTTTTTTAAAATTTGAGTTTGTTGTTACATTCAATAACCACTTGTAGGTACATGGGGAAAGATGTCCAAGTAGTGATTTTTGGTGTATTAGCCTTATTTTTTAACTTTTTGTTAACGAATTAGTTGAGTGCTAGCTTGGAGGCATCGTTCTGAAAAGTCTTAATTGTGCTCACAAATGTTTTGACTTATAAAGAATGGAAATAAAATTGTTATATTTGAGATGATGCAGGTGTTTTAGTAAATGAGTCTAATGATTACTTAGCCTTACTTACATTAAAGTAAAGCGTGAAGAAATGAAGATCACATGGAAAATATAAAAATAGAAGGATATAAATCGATAAAATCACTTGAATTGACTTTAGCGCCAATTAATATTCTAATTGGTGCCAATGGATCTGGGAAAAGTAATTTTCTTTCTTTTTTTGAGTTTTTGAAACAAATCATTGATGGAAATCTACAGAAGTATGTCGCGCTCAATGGAGGACCAGAAAAAATGCTTCACCAAGGAATAGAAGAGATAGATCGACTTTATTTTAAGGTAGACTTTAATAAGACGAATGCTTATAAAGTTTCTTTAGAAGCAGGAGAGGATACCTTTGTTTTTATTGGAGAATATTTTTTTTACAAAAAAGATTGGGGAGATAATATTGCTAACTACGGAAAAGAAGCTAATCTGCGAACAGATCCGCAATTTAGAGCTACCTATATTTTAGAACATTTAGAAGCTTATCATAAGTATCATTTTCACGATACGGGTAAAAAATCGCCATTTACGAAAACTAGTCAAATACCAGATGATGCTTATCTATTGTACGAAGATGGACGGAATCTAGCGGCATTTTTATATCAGATACAAAAAGAAAATAGCAAGATTTACCATAGAATAATTAAGGTGATACAAAGTATTGCTCCTTTCTTTTTAGATTTTTATTTCAATGTAAATAATGAAGGATACCTGAGGTTGCAGTGGCGCAGTCGATTTAATTCGTTTATTTATGGTGCAACAGATTTGTCGGATGGTACAATACGCTTTATTAGTTTAGCAACTCTTTTTTTATAATTTAAACTTCCGAGTACAAGTATTATTGATGAGCCAGAGTTAGGTTTGCATCCTTTTGCTATTGCAAAATTGGCGGGAATGATAAAGAGTGCCGCAGCTAGAGATTGTCAAGTTATTATTGCTACTCAGTCGGCAGACTTAATCAATCATTTTGAGGCGGAAGATATTATTACTGTTGATCAAGTTGATGGTGCAAGTCAATTTAACAGGCTAGCTAATGATCAGTTGAAGTCTTGGCTTGACGATTATGGTATTGGAGACTTGTGGCAAAAAAATATTATAGAAGGCGGGCAGGCTTTTTAGAAAAGTAGCTATGATGAAAAAACTTATTATTATTTGTGAAGGACCTACAGAGCGAGCTTTTTGTAATAAGCTACTAAGAAATTATTTTTTATCTAGGGATATATCTTTGAATGCACCATTAATTACAAAATCTGATGGAGGTATAGTTCATTGGGATAGTTTGAAAAAACAAATCAATAATGATTTAAAAAAGAACAAAAATTATGTAACAACTTTTATTGATTACTACGGTATTCCAGATCGGTTTGAATATCCTGGTTGGAAAGCTGCAAAACTTATTCTTGATAAAGAAGAAAGAATGAATTTCTTGGAGACTGAGATGGCAGCTGAAATTGATGAAAAATATCGTTATCGGTTTATTCCATATTTTCAACTCCACGAATTTGAAGCTTTGCTATTCAATAATATTGAAGTGTTCGAACAGCAGTTCAATTCAGATGAAATTCTGGATAAAGAAGAATTAATAGCTGTGCTCAATGACTTCCCGAATCCTGAAATGATTAATAACAATATTCAAACTACGCCATCTAAGCGCCTCGAAAAATTAATTCTGGGGTATAATAAAACCTTATTTGGAGAAATTTTATCTGAAGCCATTGGGCTGAAGGCCATAAGAAAAAAATGCCCACGATTTAACCAATGGATTTCAAAGCTTGAAAGCATTTAAGTTATGGATAAAATTAATTACCCACTTTTATATTATCAATTGAAACCAAGTACTTATTTAGGTATTTTGGTAGGAACGGGCTATCAAGTGATGGAGAAAGATTTGCGGACGATGAAGCAAAATCTCAAAGATCATTTGCAGAAGCAGTATAAGAAGTTTGACGACTATCCTTACATGAATATGATAGAACCTAAATTGAAGGTTTTTGAAATTAAAATTCGACCGAGTTATAAGGAAAATTCGGGTGCTTATCCATTGAATCAGACTTTGAAGGTTCCGGTACCCGTGGTCTACGGGGAAACGGATCGAGGAGATTATGAATGCTATCTACCGTTGTTTAATGAAAGTTTTTATTATTACGAGGTAAAGCAGTTTAAGTCTTTGGTGGTGCATTTTTCGACGGCTTTATTGAATAATTTATCTCCAGATCAAATCTATCGCCACCTGCGGTACAAACAAGCTAAATTGGATACAATTAGCTTACGCGTGAACTTTGATCGTGCGTATAATCCAAATGCAAATCCACTTGATCATCAGGCAAATCGCTTGGCTACTTTATCTAAATTGGCAGAACGATTTCCCTACCAAAAAACCAAGAGTAAAGCACGTAATGCTTTTCCCGAAGCGGCGTGGGAATTAGAAGATAAAGTAACGGTATTAATTGATAAACTAATCAACCTGAGGGCAAATGTATTAGTGGTTGGTAATCACGGGGTAGGGAAGACTGCGGTGTTGATGCAAGCGATTAAAAAGATTACCAATAAATCTCGGCAACAGAATCTGGCATATAGTTTTTGGCGTATTATGCCACAACGAATTACGGCAAGTGCTAAATATCTGGGCGAGTGGCAAGAGACTTGCGAATTATTGATCGAAGATTTACAAGCGGCAAATGGTACGCTTTGGGTGATGGATATGATTCGCTTGTTGCAAACGGGAGGATCTGGACCAGAAGATAGTGTTGCTTCCTTTTTGATTTCTTTTATGCAGCAAGGGAAACTGCAAATGATTGGGGAAGTAACAGAAAAAGAACTGGATAGTTTGCGCCGCTTGCTTCCTGGATTTGTAGAAAATTTTCAGATTTTAAAAGTTGAGGAACTTCCAGAGCAAAAGATTCAATCTATCTTGGATAAATTTATGGCGTATAGTCAGAAAAACCTAAAAGTAAGCATCACGTCTGATGCCCTTAAATTAGCTTATCGACTATTGCTCCGCTATTACCCTTACGAAAGTTTTCCCGGAAAAGCGATTAAATTTTTGGGACAATGCGTAAGTGATGCGATGAATGTAGAAAGTTTTAAGGTAGATCAAAGAGAAGTGGTCAATGCATTTGTAGCACAAACGGGATTGCCCGAAATATTTTTGCGAGATGATTTATTGCTAGACGTAGAAGAATTACACGAACATTTTCGATCTAATATTATTGGTCAACCCAATGCTATCGAAAAGCTGAGTGGTGTGATCAAAATCTTTAAAGCGGGCCTGAATAATCCGTATAAACCGATTAGTACTTTAATTTTCGCGGGACCTACGGGCGTAGGGAAAACTGCTTCTGCGAAAGCTTTGGCAGATTACTTTTTTGGGAAAGGACAACGTCGTTCTCCTTTGATTCGCCTAGACATGAGTGAGTTTCAATTTCCAGGACAAATTGTCAATTTGATTGGTTCGGGAAAAGAATTGGGTAAGCTCATTCAAGATATTCGGGAGCGCCCTTTCTCCGTATTGCTGTTAGATGAAATTGAAAAAGCAGATCCTTCTATTTTTGATGCTTTGTTAACGGTGTTGGACGAAGGATTAATGGTTGATGCTTACGGGCGTGTTACTAATTTTAGAAATACGATTATTATCATGACGACCAATTTGGGAGCTTCGCAACGGAAGTCAATTAGTTTTCGAGAGACAACGAGTGATGAAGATAATTATTTGTCGGTTATCTCGAAGCATTTTCGACCGGAGTTTGTCAATCGAATTGATGGCGTTGTGATTTTCAATAGTTTAAAAGAAGCAGATATTTTAAAAATTACCAAAAAAGAACTCAACGCACTGAAGCAAAGAGAAGGATTTGTAAAAAAATCGTTGCAACTTAAGTTTACAGAAGGTTTAATTAATTATCTGGCGAGAAAAGGCTTCGATGAAGCCTACGGAGCGAGACCCTTACAACGAGCACTCGAACAATCGGTCGTTAATCCAATTGCGAATTGGCTACTTGAACATCCGCAGGTGCAAAACTGTACCATTAAGGTTGATTACCATAAAAATGGTTTGCAGATTTCTAAAGTTTAAGAGACAAAACTTAAGCGGTGAATACCAGGAGCATAGCTTTTTTGCATTGCTTCGACGAGTAGTTGAAATTGGTCTTCATTTTTTTGAAAATCCATTTGTTCTACATCAATAATGAGAATAGGTACTTCTCCTTCGGTACGGAAATACTCGAAATAGGTATCCTGAATTTGTTTGAGGTAATCTGGTGAAATTTCTTGTTCGTACTCTCGACCGCGACTATGGATGTTTTCTAAAAGTTTATCTACGGAGCGATGTAAAAATACCAACAAATCAGGTTTGGGGAAGGAAGCATTTAAGATGTGAAAAAGTCGTTGAAAGAGTCGATATTCTTCTTCGGATAGATTATTCTTGGCAAAGAGTAAGGTTTTAATGAAGAAGTAGTCAGAAACGATGAGTTGCTGAAACAAATTTTGCTGAGATAAATTTTCTTGCAATTGTTTGTGGCGTTCCGTCATAAAAAATAACTCTACGGTAAAAGCGTGTCGCTCCGGATTTTCATAAAAAAAGGGAAGGAAAGGATTATCCGTGAATTGCTCTAAGACCAATCTACAATTGAAATGTTCTTGCATTTTATGGCATAGCGTAGTTTTACCAGCGCCAATATTGCCTTCGATGGCAATGAATTGATAAGGAAAAGTTTTACTCATAATTCGTCTAGCATAATAACTTCTAACGGATCTTTAGAAGTGAGATACAATTCTTCAATAGTTTGTAACAATTGGGGGTGCATCCAATCTCCTGCAATTTCTAGCATAGGAATGAGCACAAAATTTCTCTGGTGCAAATGAGGATGCGGGATAGCAAGTCGTTCCGATTGAACGATTTGGTCACCGTAGAAAATAATATCAATGTCAATCAGACGAGCAGACCATTTTTCTTTTCTTTCTCGCCCTAAATTTTCTTCAATGGATAATACCGTGTCAAGTAAAGCTTCGGGACTGAGTTCGGTTTGTACGCCAATGGCTTGGTTAATGAAATCTGCTTGATCGGTGAGCCCCCAAGCTTCCGTCTCGTAATATTTAGAATATTGGGAGATCGGACCAATCCGCTCAGCAATTTGTGCTTTTGCCGCTCTGAGGTGGTGCAAACGATCTCCGATATTACTACCAAGGTGTAGATAACATTGTGTAAAATTCTCCATGTTAGCACAAATTTAATTGATGCGTTGTGGATTACTAAACTTTTTAGCATAATCTTTCGAGTTCTTTACTAAATGTGCTGAATGCCTTTGGTTGAACTTGGTTTGAAGGAAACTGTTTTTTTATTAAAGTTTCCCAAAAACTTGCATATTTAGACCGATCGGTATATTTTTGTATTGTTAACTGTTTAACCGAAGTGTATATGACAAAATCAGAAAAGACGAGACAACTCATTTTAGAGCGAGCTGCTGCCTTGTTTAACCAAAAGGGCTATTCGGGTACTTCGATGTCGGATATTATGAAAGCGACGGGCTTAACAAAGGGAGGACTTTATGGGAACTTTAATAGCAAAGAAGAGATTTCTGTTGCTGCGTTTGAGCACGCAGTGGAGATTGTGAATCACAAAGTAGGCAAGCGTACTTATGTGATTTACAATACGATTGACAAGTTAAAAGCAGTTGTTTATTTTTATAAAGAGCACATTTTCAACCCTCCAGTAGCAGGTGGCTGTCCTATTTTGAATACCTCTATTGAAGCGGACGACAACAATCCTAAGCTAAAAGAGAAAGTAGTGGAAGCCTTAGATTACTGGCACGGGCGGATTGTTTTGACGATTTCAAAAGGAATTGAACGTAAGGAAATGAAGCCTAATGTTGATGCGGATAAATTTGCTACTTGTTTCATCGGTACTTTAGAAGGAGGGATAATGATGGCTCGAATTTATAAAGATGGACAAAAATTTGATGTGCTTGCAGAGCAACTTTTGCAACAGATAGAATTGTTAAAAGTGTAAATTAGACCGTTTGGTTTTAAAAAGATTAGAAGATATGAAAGTCAAAAATAAGATAGAGTACTTGGCGACGACTACGGCATCAGCAGAAAAAGCTGTAGCTCCTACTTTTCCGATATGGTTTAGATTGGTACGGTTTGCCTTTCGTTTTTTAGGACCTTTGTTTCCTAAACGAGCGGGACGGATTGCTTTTCAACTATTTGCTACACCTAGAACGCGTGCGCGGCATAAGATTTCGGATCGGGTGATGGAAAAGGCGCGTATTTTCGATATTCTTTATGGAGGTCACATTCTTAAAGCTTACGAATGGGGAGAAGGAGATCGTGTAATTCTTTTGGTGCACGGTTGGGAATCTCGTGGAACGGCGTTACGGAGTTTTGTACCTTCTTTGGTAAAACGTGGTTTTCGGGTAGTTGCTTTTGATGGCCCTGCGCATGGTAATTCTGGTGGTAAACAGACCACTTTGCCTCATTTTGGTGGTGCTATTTGTGCGTTGATTAATCATTTGGGTGGGGTAGATGGTATTATTGCCCATTCTTTTGGTGGTGCATCTACCGCATTTGCCTTGGCAAATCTAGATACTGAAATCGCGTTGCGGAAATTAGTACTCGTTGGCGTACCATCTAGAATGACAAAAGTGACGGAGCACTATTTAGAACTGTTTAAAATGCCATCGTCAGTGGCTAAAGAATATCGGAAAATCCTCAATGAGGTGTTGAATATGCCTATTGAAAATGCTGATTTAAAAAATGCTTTTCCCAAAATGCGGGTAGGAGAAACCCTGATTGTACACGATGAAGAAGATACGGTGGTTCCTTTTGCTTCGTCGCAAGATATTTATGATCATTGGGAGAATGCTACCTTATTGGTTTCGAAAGGTCTGGGACATTACAAATTGATGAAGCATCCTGCTTTGGTGAAGCGCGTCACGGAATTTATAGATAGTTACTAGTAAGCACTTACCCTGCAAAGTAAATACGACTTCATTTTGAAGACTCCTTTTTCTAACCGAAGTTGTTTTAAAATAGGTAGATGATTTACGGTCGGCAGAGACAGGTTTGCAAGTCATTGATTCCCGATATTTCAGCTAATTTTTTTTCACGTAGCTATGACTATGAAAAAAAAATGGAGCTTCGTCTTGTAAACCAAGCGCTTACAACTAATTTCAACCTCACTTTAAAACAACTTCACCTTTAAACCAAAATAAAATGAATACTAGCACTTACCACAAAGCAGAAATTGTAAAATCTTTGGTACTTTCATTGGAAGAAGTCCGCGGTTTTATCGAGCAACTGACGGAGGAGCAATTTGAGCACAAACCAACTGATAAATGGTCAATCAAGCAGGAATTTGAACATTTGATTTTATCTAATAAGCCAGTGTCGTCAGCGTTGAAATTACCAAAGCTGGTTCTAAGGAGTTTTGGTAAACCTAGAAACCCTTCCCGTAAGTTTGAAGCGTTATTTGATTATTATCATGGCAAATTAAAAACTAGCCCGGTACCTACGGGGAAATTTACTCCCAAAGAACAGAATAATCTTAGTCGAACAGATATGCTGATGGGCTGGGGAATGATTTCTAAGAAATTTGACGATCGTATTTTGAACTGGTCAGAAGAAAAGTTAGATCAATACTTGTTGCCACATCCTTTGCTCGGAAAACTAACAGTACGAGAAATGTTGTTTTTTACGATCTTCCACAACCACCATCATTTATCCAATATGCAAGATAAATTAGCACAAGTCTAAATCAATTAATGGTTGTTTGGTCGCTTATGTTTCTTTTTGGTGGAAAATGATTCCTTTAATTTTACTTCGTAACTTTGCTTTGGCAGCTAAAAATTTAAACTAAAAAAGAAAAATTCAAAATGATGAGATAAAAAAACGCTTGGTCAAGCAGAATGCTTGACCAAGCGTTTCTAACGCATAAAATAATTTTGCGTTACTCGTTCGTTTTACTGAACGACAATTTTTTGATGACTAACACCATCGGTAGTACTTAGTACCAATTGATACACGCCTTTAGCTAAAGTACTTAAGTTGATTTTGTGGGTATTATTCCCAATTTGTGTAGTCAGATTTTGTGTTGGGATGACCTCACTGCCTTTAATGTCTAATAAACGCATTTGTACTGTATTCGCTTTTTTGGCTTCGTAGCTAACGTTACAAAAATCTTCCGAAGGATTAGGGAAAACCTGAATGCCCGAAATATAATCGCCCAAATCTTTTACACCAACAATGGAAACGCTCGTTTCTACGCGATCAGAAATACACGTTACGCCAGTTTTAGTGACTTGCCAGTTGTAGAAATAGTAGTAATATTGGTTACCAAAAAAAGAACCATTGATTTCTCCAACGTCACCAAGCGCATATGGATACATTACGCCATTATTATTTCTAAAGAGATTATTTTCTGGGCAACGCAAGCTAAACTGAGTTCCTGCATTTGGCACTAAAAAGTTTAAGTCTAGCGTATGTGTTCCTGGTTCTAAATCGAAAGTCGTCTCTTCCAAAATAGCTCCCGTATTGTCTACCAATTGGATCGTACGAATTCCCGAAGGCGCTGTTTCTGGTATGTAAACGGTAACTTGTGTAATTTCAAAAGATTCGTAAGCATCGAAGTAACTATAGGCACCAGTAGTAGGTAAACCACCATTGCCTGTATTGTCTAACTTGCCACCCGTCTGCGTGCCACCATTGAAAACTTTGCTTGCTTCTACGTAGTAACTCGTATTGTTACTAAGTGCAGGTGTCGTGAAACTTTCGCCTTGTCCCAATAAATTGCCTCCAGTAGGCGCGTCGTACCATTTAAGGTTTTCTCCCGAAGCGGTAAGGACAAAATTATTGCCAGGACCACCGATTACGTCATCGTTGACGACCGGTTCGTCTACGGCTAAAACCGTAATATCGATCGTTTCAGAATTGAGTTGTTGTTCGGAACAAATCGCGTCGATCATGACAGAATAGCTTCCCGTTTCGGTCACTTCGATGGACTGCGTTTGCATCTGATTGGACCAGTTATAATTTTCTCCTAAAGAAGAATTTAAAATAACGGAAGCACCTTTACAAAAAGTAGTTTCTCCATCTACCGTAATGACTGGCGTTTCGTCTTCAATTAATATTACGGAGACGTTATTCGAAAGTGAAACACAACCATCAATATTTGAGGCAACTACGCTGTAAGTCCCAGGACCATCAACCGTAACGGTATTACTTCCATTGGATTGACCATTCGACCAAGCATAATTATCGAAGCCAGTGGGTGCTTCTAAAGTAAGGCTTTCACCAGGACATAAGCTTAGTGGACCATTCGCCGTAATTTCGCTGTCTGCCAGTAAGCAATTCGTTTCTATCAATAAGTGCGTGGTATTAATTTCGGGATTTTCCAAAATAGTTTCTACGCCGGAAGGCCATTTAATGACCACTTGCGTTACCGCGTCTGCCA
Organism: Saprospiraceae bacterium; assembly: GCA_045110315.1. GTDB lineage: Bacteria > Bacteroidota > Bacteroidia > Chitinophagales > Saprospiraceae > CALFBG01. The sequence goes on along the minus strand of JBGCFY010000238.1, from coordinate 8,156 downwards.
TTCCAATTCCAAAGTGAACATTCAAGGAACTCATAGGACGGAAACTTTGTCCTGCTCGGACTTCTCTAATTTGTACGCCCCAACTTCCGTGAATTTCAATGCGTGTGCCAATACCGTTGCGATTACTAATAATTCCTTGTGTGTTGAACTTGATCCAGTTGTTGTCATTGCCTTCGTTCAACCAAAGGGTTTGGCCAGAGATAACATCTAAGCAGCCATCATTATTAAAATCTCCAATTCCACCTCGTCGGAAAGGAAGATCCTGTCCAGAGAAAGTCATATCTCCATTGTTTAGATAAAGTTCACTACCCAATTCAGAGAAAATATCTATAAAACCATCATTGTCAAAATCACCAGAAGCATTTTCCCAAGCGCCTAAGTCGGTAGCGTCAATATTAGTCGTACCAATAATATCGGAGAAAGTACCATCTCCATTGTTTAGTTTGAAACGATTTTGTTCATCGTGATTAACAATGAAGGCATCGAAGTCACCATCGTTATCAAAGTCTTCAAATACAGTTGCCCAAGATTGTGCATTATCGTCCATGTTGCATTCCGCACCTACTTCGGAGTAAGTGCCATCACCATTATTGCGATACATGGCATTAGTACGTTCTAGGTCACCGGGGCTAGAACCTTGGCGACACTTCGTAATGTATAAATCACTATCTCCATCGTTATCGTAATCTACCCAAATAGAAGCATAATTTCCAGCTAAATCAATGGTTTGAATTAAGCTTTGATCTTCGGTCATGATACCGGTTCCATCATTTCGATAAGGGTGACTTTGATCGACGTCGTGACAAACAAAAGCATCTAAATCACCATCATTATCAATGTCCGCCATCGTAGAACGTTGGGAGAAAATATAATCAGGGTTATGGTATTCGGTGAATCCTGTTCCGTTGTTGGTAGATAGGATAAAAGAAACAGCCTGTCCGCCACCAAAGAGTAAATCGTTGAAACCATCTTCGTTTAAATCGCCGGCGCAAATACTCCAAGAAGGAAGTGCTTGAAAACTACCAGGATAAGCGACTTGGTTAAAAGTTCCGTTGGCTTGTTGGTAATCAATAGTAATAGCATTGGCGCTGACTCGTACGATATCGTCGAGATAATCGCCGTTCATGTCTACCGCACAATCGGAGTAGGTATTGCTGGAAACGGTACCAATAAGATTAGCACTGTTGGTAAAACTCACCTGTGCTGATAGATTTCCAAAAAGGAAAAGTAGGCTACAGCAAGTGAGCAATCTTAGGTTTAAGTTATTCATATTTTAATATTAAGGGGGATAAATACACCATGTAATAAATAGTTTTTTAAAATAAAACCTTATTTAGTTAAACGGTGTAATAAAATAAATCGAAACTACTTTTTGTTAAGTAAGTCATTCAAAAACAGCATACGAAATGTTCATCGTTTTTGATCGACAGGTTAAATTAGTAATGCTGTTTTCTAACAATATAATATACAAGATAATTTCAACTCAAGAAAATTATTTAGTTTGTGTGATTAAGTACTCGTTTTGTAAGGTATTGACCCTTTTTATTTTTAAAATGTAGTAAATAAACTTTTTGCATAGCTGGCAGCGTAAGTTCGTAAGTTCCTGATCGCTTGGGATATCGTTGGAGTAAACGACCATTGAGGTCAAAAATTTCTAGTCCGTGACTTGCCGTAGAGAAAATTTGAATACTTCCATTTCGAATAGGATTTGCACCGAGTTGTATCCAGTTTTTATCCTCAGCAGTGGCCACTGCTTCTAGTCCCACAAACATATCTACGATGGCATTTACTTCCTTCACTAAGACTGGCGAACGGTCGGCTTCCATAAATAATACCCTGAAACTATCGATTTCGCTGCTTTGCTGGTCAAACATTTCTTGCATCCAGCGTTGCGGTGCTGTTTGGTAATACACTTTTGCCGTTGCGGTAACGACTCCTTGGTTACCTAAACTTGGAATATGGAAAGCAATTTTATCGCTTCCGTTGCCTTGTAAACCATTATCGGTATTGAAGTTATTATCTTGGGTTGCTAAGCCAACAATCGCCGTTGTATCGTAGGTGCTATGTTCGGTGGTAAAGCCGACTGGTGGAAGTCGATTATCTTTGAGTGCCATGCTTCCTCGTTCTAGAACGGTAGTAACATCACCATTGACGTCACCTAAGACAATTTCATAGATTTGAACTTGGTCGGGTGAATTAATTAAGTCGTAGTGTGGTTCTACTTCGGGGTCTTGTTGAAGCAGTTCAAAATCCTGATCCATTTTGCCAGAATGAAAGATCGTATCTCCCATTTCGTTGGCGACCACAAACTCCACGAAGGCGCGGCGAGAAGGGTAGCCCGTTGGGAACTTATGGCCCGCTAAGTTTTTCAAATTCAATTCAAAAAATAAACTATCGGCACTACGATCTATTAAATCTAGGGAGGCTTGAATACTTTTTTGCTGGAGCATTTGGAACGTTGCGGTAATAATCTCATCGAATTGCTCTGGGGTAGCGGAAATGCCCAATTCTTCGACGTTGTTTTTTATGAGTTGTAGCATCAATGTATTCGCGCCAGTCAACTCGTGTAAATAAAAAGGAGTTCTTGGCTTGGTATCGTAGCCTGCGGCTAATAAAACGGTGCCTTTTTCAAAAGCGGGCAAGTGGCAATTTTGGCAACTTACATCTTGTACGTTATATTGAGAATTAAGCCATTCGTGGTAGGTGGCTTGCTCGACAATGGTTCCGCCCGTTGGATTTCCGTCTAGATCTAAAGTATTATTAATTAAAGTATGGCAACCTGCACAGAGTCCTGCATCGCTGATGTGTGGACTATAAACGGGTTTGTATTCCGAAAACTGAACCATGGGGCTTTCTAGTGGACTGACGAAAGGACCGTAAGCGACCTTCTCTGGGGTAAAATTTAAGTTACCCGAATGAAGATTCCCCAAATCAGTGGTAGATTGTTGGTGGCAAGCTAAGCAAGAAACACCATCTAAACCGATTGTATCAGTTTTTAAGTCTTCCATGGTATAACTCGTTTGACCATTATGAAAAGCGGCGAAGTGTCCTAAGGGAGCATGACAAGAAGTACATTTGGTTTCAATTTCAACCTTATGTTGTGGATGGAGAAGAACTTCGTGGCTCACTTTGGCTCGCCAGAAAGGATCCTTGGCTGAATTAGCCATCATGCTGACGCGCCAATCATCGACTACGTTGATATCATTGCCCAAAAAGTCGACACTTGCGACTTGTGCCGTATCGTAGCCATGACATTTAATACAAGTACCGGATGCGGCAAATAAACCATTGTAACCTATTGGTAGCAAAGAGTCTTGCGAAAAGTTGAATTGCTTTAATTCTGCGTCGGAGTGGAAGCGAGTTGCTTGGCTTTCCTTTTTAAAAGGAATACCAAAGAGGAAAGGAATGCTGAATAAAATACAGCAAATAAGGGTTTTTCGTCGGTCCATCATGGTTAATCGCTTCACTTTAGTAATCTGGCTAAATACGTATGGATAAAGAATAAGAACGATAAAATTGGCGAATTATCTGAGTACATGGTAAGCTAAATAATACTTCATTTTGAAGACTTCTTTTCAGCGATTACTACGTTAAAAAAGGAACCATAGTCCTGCTATGCTTAATTTTTTACCTTGTCGTCCCTAAAAATAATTCCCTCAAAATCGAACCTTACTTTTGTTGCCCAGCACGGAGTACTTAGTCTAAAATGGTAGTTGGAGTCAAATGTTCTGTTTGCAACGCTTACTTGCCCCTGCAACAGCAAAAACGTAAGCATAACAAAATAGTAATCTTGAAACAACTCACTAAAGTTAAGCGTTTTATGGGCTTTTTTAGGAAAAAGCTTAAGATAAAAATGACAAATATTTATCATAGCTTAAAAAAGCAAAGCAGGAAACTCAACCGTTAAAATGGAATTGAATTGAAAATAATATCCAAAGTTTAGAAAATCGGGGTAGAAAATTGATTTGCAAATCATGATTTTTTATATTTGCAACGAGAATGGGTAGCGAAAAACGAAGGTTTTGCTGCTATCTACGTATTAATACTTTACGAATAGCTTATTATTTGGGCTAACCAAAGCACCAAATTGATAAGCGTTTTTAGGTTTACGAGGTAATAAATAATCGTATGAGTTGAAGATTTTTTGGTGATCACGCCGATGAATTTTTCAAATAAATAATTTATGTTGTAGCATATAAGTACCAAGACAAAATTATTTTACCATTAAATTGCGTTAGATTTTGGACAGTATCGAGGCGCGAAAACCGCCCTAAGCCTTAGCTTAGGAAGGCTTTGAGTAACGAAGAGACTGTTCAAAAGATAGTGCAAGTTAATAAGTGAGTTAATTTTGTCTTGGTACTTAAGTACCAAGACAAAATTATTTTACCATTAAATTGCGTTAGATTTTGAGTAGCATCGAGGCACGAAAACTGCCCTAAGCCATAGTTTAGGAAGGCTTTGAGTAACGAAGAGGCTGCTCGAAAGATGGTGCAAGTTAAGTACTAACACGATTTAGTGGTGACACAATTTTATCCAAGTACTTACGTAAAGAAATTGACTAACTATAAGTGGTTCGTAGTATTAAATAATTTTCAATAGTATTTTTGTGAACTACTTATCAACTCCTAAATATCACTGAAATAATGGGAAGAGCATTTGAATTTAGAAAGGCGAGAAAGTTTAAACGTTGGGCTAAAATGGCAAAAGCGTTTACACGAATTGGAAAAAATATTGTTATGGCGGTAAAGGCTGGAGGTCCTGATCCGGAAACGAATTCTCAGCTGCGTGCAGTCATCCAAAATGCGAAGGATGCCAATATGCCTAAAGATAATATCGAACGGGCGATCAAAAAGGCCACAGACAAAGATACTTCTGATTATAAAGAGACTTTATTTGAAGGATATGCACCGCATGGCATTGCAATGATCGTTGAAACGGCAACGGATAATAATAACCGAACGGTTGCTAACGTGCGAAGTCATTTTAACAAATGCAACGGAAACATGGGAACGGCAGGGTCAGTGACTTTTATGTTTGATCGAAATTGTCATTTTAAAATTGCCAAAGAAGGTATTGATACGGAAGAACTAGAATTTGAATTAATCGATTACGGAGCCGAAGAGGTTTTTGAAGAAGAAGAATTTGTAATGATCTATGGTTCGTTTGAAAATTTTGGTGCGATTCAAGGTGCTTTAGAAGAAAAAGACATCGAGATTTTAGCTTCTGGATTTGAGCGTATTCCCAATGTAACAAAAAAATTAACGGAAGCAGAAGAGGCAGATGTTGAGAAACTCATTGAGCGTTTGGATGAGGATGATGACGTACAGAACGTTTATCACAACATGGCGTAGGTCTAATGATTTTGTAGCAAGATTGGACTTTGAGCAGTAGGATGGCGTTGGAATTCAAGAGCGCTTCGCTCTGTTTTACTTGTCTTGATTATTACTTGCTAACTATTTAAAAATACAGATATCATTAGAAAATAGGTCTGAGGTAGTATTAATGCTTCAGACCTATTTTGTTTTAAGTGTTATTAGTACTTACCAATACAAATTAATTTTGTTTTAGTACTTATTGATTTGGAAAGTGTTAAGATCTATTTTTAAAACAACTTCATAAATTTGAAGGATTATGAAAAAAGTAATATTGTATTGTTTGTGCTGTTGTTTGCCCTTCCTTGTTTCTGCACAGGAAACGCCGGCGGCAGGCTTTGAGTTGAGAGAAGAAAAACCAGTCTTTCCGGGGTGTGAAAAATTAGAGACGAAGCTGCAACGTGCGGAATGTAGCAGTCAAAAACTCAACGAATTTATTGGAGCACGCATCCAGTTTCCCGCTTTAGCGAAACGAACAAATATCGAAGGAAAAGTAATCGTTGGTTTTGATGTAAAGCCTGACGGTAGTGTAGATAACGTGAGAATTCTTCACGATATTGGAGGCGGTTGTGGGGTAGAAGCGGTTCGAGTAATTAACCTCATGAACAAAGAAAAAATTAAGTGGCGTCCGGGGGTTCAGCAAGACAAACCGGTGAAAGTCAATTTTACCATTCCCATTAATTTTTACTACGAAGAAGACGAGACTGAAATTAATGTCTACACGGCTTCCAAAGAAGTTAAAACACTAAAAGCAAATTCTTTCTCAGAAATTGTTGCGGCGGAAGAGAAAAAACTGCTAATTCGAAAGCAGTATTTAAAAAAGATAAGCGAAGAAAAGTTTAGTCCTAAACTAGAAAATGGAAAACGACTTAGTAGTTTAGAAATGATTTACTATTCTTCTATTAGTGCGGAGATGCAATTCCGCTATTTTTCGAAATCTGGAAAACTAAATAGTAAAATGCGTAAGAAAATGCGTTCAATTATTATTGGTGATATGATCAAATTTACCTATCAACTACTCCAAGAAGACGGAAGTACGCTCACTGTAATTAAAACGATCTATTCCGCCGAAGAGTAAATTAGTTTAAATATTTGCTTAGCGAATTAAACTAAAATCTCCTTCGTAGAGAATTATTTCTCCGTCTGTAAATTCGATTTCCGCAAAATAAACAAAGACCGCAGGATTCATCGGTCTACCTTTCAGTTGACCATCCCAACCCAAATTCTCTTGGTTGGGAGGAAAGTTATTCGCTTCATAAACTAAACTACCCCAACGATCAAAAACTTGGAATGTACGAATGTTTTTAACACCTTTGCCGCCGTAAATGGTAAAGTAATCGTTAGCGCCATCTAGGTTAGGCGAGAAGGCTGTCGGAATAAAAACTAGCCGATCTTTTTTAACTCGCACGGTAACTCGTTGCTCCGCCGTGCAACCATCGGGTGTAATTACGGTAAGTGTATACGTCGTTGTTATACTAGGTTGCACCACCGGATTAAGACAATCTGTACAAAGCAAAGGATCGAAGGCACTCCAATGAAAACTATCAATGGCTTGATTAATCATTGGGTTCAATTGAATACTATCTCCAAAGTCAATCTCTAGCTCTACTGCTAAATCGATTAAAATGGGCGCGGGTTCTTCGAGGATGACGGTAGCTGTTCCTTCACAGCCATCAATATCTTGAACACTAATATCGTACACTGCGGAGGAGAGTTCTGTGAAGATAAAACTTTGCTGATAAGGACCAGAGGATATGCTATACAAATAAGGTCCCATTCCTCCCTGAACACTATCGACGAAGATAACACCATCGGCTTCCCCCGCACAACTAATTGAAAAATTACGAGTAAAGAGTTCTAAGGTTTCAAGTAGGGTAGAAGTAACTACCAAACTATCACAGCCTAAGGCACTTTGCAAAAATAAAGTATCACTACTTACGGCACTAGGATCGCAAGTATATCCACTAATAATATTACTAACTACTGTTGGTATCAGTGTGGTACTGAAGACAAGGATACTGTCACAACCTGCGGCAGTGATAAGGGTGTTAATAACGGTTCCCGTATCCGCAGGGTTGCAGCTCGTTAATTCAAAGAAAAGGGTGTCAATTAAATTCAAGCTAACGATTTGGTGAACAACACTATCACAAGCTCCTACCAAAGGATACGTTTGCCAAAACTGACCGGTATCCAAAGGATTACAAGAACGTGTAAAAATAGTAGTTGTATCTCCTAGGAGTAAACTTGTGATTTCGAAAACGGTACTATCGCAGTTGTTTTGATTGGTAAAATTTGTAATGACAGTGCCGGTATCCGTTGGATTGCAACTGGAGAAAAAGAAATAGCTAGTATCACTTGCTAGCAAACTCGTTATTTCAAAAACTATACTATCGCAATTATTTTGATTGGTGAAATTATTGACGACGGTTCCGGTGTCCGCTGGATTGCAGCTAGAGAAAAAGAAATAGCTAGTGTCACTTGCTAGCAAACTCGTTATTTCGAATATTAGACTATCGCAATTATTTTGATTGGTGAAGTTATTGACGACGGTTCCGGTATCTGCGGGATTACAGCTGGTTAGGAAGACGTAGTTGGTGTCGCTCAATGCGAAATTTGTTATTTCAAATACTACACTATCGCAATTATTTTGATTGGTGAAGCTATTGACGATGGTTCCGGTATCTGCCGGATTACAGCTGGTTAAGAAGACGTAGTTGGTGTCGCTTAATGCGAAACTTGTTATTTCAAATATTATAGAATGGAAGAGCACACGTCTGGTCTCCA
>JBGCFY010000237.1:0-11943 GCA_045110315.1 Saprospiraceae bacterium | reverse complement strand
GAAACTATGCTACGATTGCAGAAGTTGTTTTAAAGCATTCTGTGGTGGGTAACGATGCGGCAATCAAAGGTTTAAGCCAGAGTTTGAACATTGGAGATAATACAGAAATTGATTTTTCCTAAGATTTTAATTTTTTTTAATAAAAAATGGTCTGTTCAAACTAATTGAGCAGACCATTTTTGACTTATATAGCAATAGTGAGATAGCTTACTGTAAAATACTTACTCCTTCCTTCGAAATGTGAATTGCTTTTAATTCCGTTGTACGCTCTGCAATATCTACCGAACCATTTTCTAAACGTAAAACACCTCTTGGACAAACTGCAGCACAAACGCCACAACCGACACAAGATGCACGGACAATATTTTGACCTTTCTGAGCATAAGAACGAACGTCAATTCCCATCTCGCAATAAGTAGAGCAGTTTCCACAAGAAATACATTGACCTCCATTGGTGGTAATTCTAAATTTAGAACGGAAGCGTTGAATCAAACCAAAGTAACCCGCAAGTGGACAACCAAAACGGCACCAAACCCGATTTCCCATTAAAGGATAAAAACCAGTACCGACAACACCTGCAAAAGCAGAGCCGATCAAGAAACCATACCAAGTACGGACCGAATCACTACTCAAAAATAAAATATTGGAACTTCCCGTAAAGTAAGTATATAGAACCATGATGGTCATTAACACCGCAAAAACCATGACGCCGTGAATAATCCAGCGCTCATATTTCCAAGCTCGTAAGCTTTTATCAGATAATTGGCGATAAGGATCACCCAACGTCTCCGCTAATCCACCGCAACCACAAACCCATGAGCAGTACCAACGTTTCCCAAAAAAGAAAGTAAATAAAGGGACCCCGATGATAATGAGGACAATTCCCCAAACCAACATGAAAATTCCCATACCGCCGCTAGCCATCAATTGATTGAGATTCCAATCAAAAAAGAAATCGTAATCTAAAGGCCAAATATTTTTGAAATCATAATAAGGATAGTTCAGGCGAACCAAAATTTCTGGCAAAATAAAGGCAAATGCAGTTTGGAAAAACATCACAGAAGCCGTTCGAATCATCTGATAGTTATTGTGTCGATACTTAGAAATCATCCGAATACCCATAACGAGCATAATAATGGTATAAAGCATTCCATACACAAACCACTGACTCGCCTCACCGCCGTTTAACATTTTACTCAACGGGTCGGCGATGGTCATCCATCCGGTAAGGTATTGCGGTGCCCAATATAATAAGATGTAAAAAAGGATTAAGTAAATTCCTGAAAAGATACCCAACCAACCCGTAACGGAAGGACCAGCTGATTTGGCAGGCGTATTTTTAGCAGATTTTTGAACGATAAAAACCATGAAAGTGATAAATAAAATCACGGCGAGTGTTCCCAAGGACCAGAATAAGTCATTGCCCATGTAGCTGTAGCCATAAATCAAAATACCCACAATTGTACTGCCTAAAAATAAACCTCGCCAACCTAGGGATAAACCACGCGTCATTGGATCTTGAAAAATACCATTGTGCTTAATGCCGGGAAGACTTTTGAAAAGGGGAAGAATATAAAGCAAGCCACCAATAATACCTAGTCCGATACTGAGCCACCAAAATAACCCAGGATTAGAAGAAACGGGACCAACGCTGGCTTGTTTGCTCGTTTTAATTACATAATCCTTGATTTTCCAATCCCCTAATTTGAAGTCCCACTCCCCAACACCTTCGGGTAAGCCTGTTTTGGCTTGCTCCTCCAGCTTGCGCTGTGCCGTTTTTAGTAACTGCTTGTAGTCTTTGATAAAAGTGATATTAGAAGCATAATCTTTCCCTAGCATGCCATTTTCTTCGGCAGCCTCAAAGATGGCTTTTTTGTGATAATCACTTTCTGTATATAAATTATCGGCATTGAGTACATGATGATCTAAAACGGGGATCAACGTGAAAATAGCCAATGCAACGAGGAAAAGTCCTATACCTATTTTTTGTATCATGAAAATTTGAATTTCGAAGAATGGGGAAAATATTGATGAATGAGTTGAGTAGAAAAAGTTACGAAGGGTATAATTAAGGCGTAATCCTTTTCAAAAACTTAAGCGCGGCATCTAAGCCTCGTTTTCGTTTTAATTGTAATTTTTTGCCAGTTTGTTGATTGTACTGCGCAATTACGTCTGCTTCGTATTCTTTATAAAACTCAGGGTCAAAATTAGCCATACCCAATTGTTGTAACACCGTTTCTATATTCGTTTTTTCTTTAATCCACTTTTCGCAAACCTCATGTCGGTAGCGAACGCCCATTAAGTTGAAGCCAAGCACTTGGGAATTATTGCGGTCATAGACAATTCGAATACTTTTTCTTCCTTCGCTGTGTTCCCAATAAATAGCTTGATGATTCTCTGGTGGCTTTGCTAAAAGGGTACCATATACCTGATATTCGATTTCGATAAATTTGGCAGAGTTGAACCAGATACCGGGATCGTAAGCGACTTTTTTGCCGCAAATATTATATGCGACCGTTTCTCCCATCATCCGCCCAGTATACCAAATCGCTTCAATGGGGCGTCTGCCTGGGCGTGGTTCGCTGAGTTGAGCGCAATCTCCAATGGCATAAACGTCTGCGATGTTGGTTTCTAAGTATTCGTTAATAACAATTCCTTTCTCTAATTTCAAATCACCATCTTTCAAAAACTTGATATTAGGATGGACGCCAGCCGTTAATCCAACAAAGCCACATTCGATGCGTTCCCCTTTACTGGTTGTTATTGCACAAGCTTTACCATTGCCATCGTCGTGAATTTCCTTCAGTTCCGTTTCGAATCTTAAATCAATACCATTTTCTATAATATGCCGACCCACCATGGCAGACTCTTCGGGAGGAAGTACATTATTCCAATATTTTTTTTCTCGTACTAGGAAAGTCACTGGAATATGCCGCGCGTGGAACATTTCCGCCATTTCAATTCCGATTAATCCACCACCTACGATGACGGCCTTTTTCAACCCATCGCTGTGTCGTTCCATCGCTTCCAAGTCTTGATAACTATAAAGTCCATGCACACCATCTAGGTCTTGCCCTGGCCAACCAAATTTATTGGAGGCAGAGCCGGTAGCAAGTACGAGCTTATCGTAGGTCATTGTTTTACCATTATCAAGAACAAGTTCTTTGGATTGTGTTTTGACCTGTTGAACGCGCGCGCGGAGTAAGTCAATCCGATTTTTTTCCCAAAACCAAGGCTCGTAAGGTTGTGTATCTTCGAAGCGCATATGTCCCATGTAGATATACATTAAAGCAGTTCGAGAGAAAAAATAATCCGTTTCTGCGGAGATCATGGTAATTTTGTGATCACTTAACTTTCGAATATATCTAGCGGCAGTAACCCCACTGATACCATTTCCGATGATAACGATGTGCATGTTTTTATTGGTTTTGAGCATTAGAAGACGGATATCCTAAGATACACAAGTGTAAGAATAATTATTCAATAACGATGCTCAAAATGATAATATTGGCGAAAAAAACAGCAGTTGTCTTAGCTAAGACATAAGCATTGGTCAACAGCTTGACCTTTTTATGAGGTCAAGCTCAACTAAAAAAATTACGTCATTAAATCTATTCAGCAACGTGCAGGTAATTTGCTACTTCCTTTTTTGAAGAAAATGTATGGAATACTTTGATATTAAAATTATTTTTATTATGTTATGTGAATCGAAGATGCAAAACCCATTGCTTTTTCAAAGTTCTTCTCTTTAATTATTACTCTTTGTTTGATTTGGATGACCGTAAAATGACTGAATTTTATTCGACAATTCAATAAAATGACAGATATTTACGGTGACCAGATTTGATTACTACAACAGAAAAGTCGTGATTAGGTCAAAACAGCAAATAAAATTATCTCTTGAGAGACATTACTACTAATATTTATTTATTTTTGTCAACGCAGGTACGTAATTTGTACCTTTTACAATAATATTTATTACAAGATCATTTCAAATTCATTTATTTAAGATCATTTCAATTTTAAAATCGTTAATTATGAAAAAAATTTACGCAATAGCTTTTGCTTTTTTCTTTGCCGGCGCCATTGCCAATGCACAAACTTATATGTCTGAGGACTTAGAGAATGGTACACCAGCAGGGTGGACACTCGAAAATGCTTGGGCAGTAGGTGTTAACACGGACTTATTTAGTCAATACTTTCCAATTGCTCCACACACAACTATGGTTGCTGTTAATGATGACCTTTTAGGTGCTGGTGTTGATGGTAGTGGTCGATTAATTTTAGCTCCAGTAGACTTATCTACTTCTGTTAATACTTTCCTTACTTTCGAAATTGCTTACGGTGCGAGAGCGTACCAAGGTGCTCAAGAATCACTAACGTTAGAATATTCTACGGATGGTGGAACTACTTTTACTGCCATTCAAGAAATTGCTGGTCCTGCAAATGGTAGCTTAGCTTGGAGATTTGCTGGTGTAAATATTACAGCTGCGGTATCTGGTCAAGCAGACGTAATGTTAGCTTTTAACTACTATGATGGTGGAGATTGGTTATATGGTGTTGCTTTAGATGATATCAAATTAGTAGAAGCTCCACTATGGGATGTAGGAGTTGATCGTGGTGCTATCCAAAAATACCACAGTACTGCAGGCGGTGCAACCGCTAGTGTTAATTTAACAGGTACAGTTACTAACTGGGGTGTAAATGATATCACTTCTTTCGATGCAACTTGGACGGACGGTACTAATAACTACATGCAAACAGTTACTGGTGTTGCTATTCCTTCTTTTGGAACTTACGCATTTAGCCATGATGAAGCAGTTGCAATCACTGGTGGTGACTATAAAACTTATAACTTAGAAATCTCTAACCTTAATGGTGCAAATGCAGATTCTAATCCTACTGATAATGCATTCAGCGGTTTCGTTGCTGGTATTATGGAAAGTTCAGACAGAGTAGTTGTAGCGGAAGAAGCTACTGGTACTTGGTGCCCGTGGTGCCCAAGAGGTGAAATTTTCTTACAAATGATGACGGAGTCTAACCCTGATGATTTCATCGGAATCGCAGTACATAATGCAGATCCAATGGCTGTAGCCGTATACGATGCTGGACAAGGTTCTTTCCCTAACTTTCCTGGTTACCCTTCTGTAACAATGGATCGTGCGGAAGTAATTGATCCTTCTGATATCGCTAACTCACATGCAGGTCGTTTGAATGCATTAAGCCCAGCGGCTGTATCTACTAGTGATGTAACTTTTGACCCTAACACAAGAGAATTATCTATCAATGTAAATGCTGACTTCGCAAACTACGGAGAAGGAGAAGATATCCAATTAGCATTAGTATTAACGGAAGATGGTGTAACAGGTACAACTGCTGCATACGATCAAGCGAATAACTACGCTGGTGGTGGAAATGGTCCAATGGGAGGATACGAAAGTCTTCCTAATCCAGTTCCTGCGGCAAATATGGTTTATAACCACGTAGCAAGAGCAATCATGGGTGGATACAATGGTCAAGAAGGTAGCTTGCCTGCTTCTTTTACAGAAGGAATGCAAAGCTATACTTTTACTTATACGGTACCTGCTGAATACACACCAGCAAAAATGCACGCAATTGGTTTATTGATTGATAAGAACTCTAGAGAGATTTACAACGGAGTTTCTACTTCTTTCGTAGCTTGTACGGATATGACTGCTACTGCTGACGTTGTTCAACCTAATAACGATAACGCAACAGGTGCAATTACCTTATCTGCTCCAACGGGTGGTTTCGGTGCTTACACATACATGTGGGAAGATGGTACTACTGGTCCAGTTAACGAAAACCTTGTAGTAGGTGATTACAATGTAGTAATTACAGATGAATTAGGTTGTGAGTCTACTCAGACTATTAACGTTGCTGGTACATCAGTTGCCGTTGAAGACATTGCTGGTTTATCTTCTTTAATCTTAGCTCCAAATCCTGCTAAGAATATCGCAACTTTAAACGTTGAGTTCGAAGATGCAGTTAACTTAAATGTTTCTCTTACAGATGTAACAGGAAGAACTTTAACTGAAGTTAATCGATTCAATACTTCTGCTGAGGTAATTGACTTTAACGTAGAGAACATGGCTAACGGAATGTACTTCGTAAGAATTACAGTTGACGGTGCTACTCACGTTGAGCGTTTAATCATCAATAAGTAATCAACGATCCATGATCGTTATGATATAGCGTTATTCGTAAGATTATCTTTCTAAATAATTTTGCTGACGCTTTCCTTAAATCGGTACCGAATTCGTTTCGGTACCGATTTATTTTTTTGGCTAATGGTATCAGGTCAAAAGTCGTACTGGTTGGTATTCTATGTAGAAGTGGTTTGAGAAAAATTCATTTTCTTCAACAAAAAAAATAGACAACGTGCCGTAGAATCAGATATTTTTCATATATTTGTTCTACATCAAAATTACTGATGTACACTCCATACACACATCATTATTAAATAAGCTCCCAAAAGCTTTCGATATTTTTTAATGATTAAAAATCGCTTTCAAATAAAAATTACTTCGTAAAAGAGTTTAGGTAAACTATGCTTGAATATTAAGCTAGTTTATCACGTTGCTTGCCATTGGCGAGCCCCCCCCACATTTAACAGTGAGTCATTGGGCAACCAAGAGTCACTACACGGCTGAGAGCTAAGGCTGTTGAATTTTTTCTTCTGGTCTTAGCTCAATGCTTTTTGTTGTAATTCAATAGTAGCTCCCTTAAATGTTGTCAGGTTTATAATTCCCAAAGACTAGTTGCTTTCGCAAGTTCTTTTTGGTCAGACTGTCGAACCAGTCGGTGAAGAAAATAGTGTGGTCCTAATTGTTGTACTTCAGCCGTGATTCGATCATCAAATTTAGATTCCGCTCGGAAAAGAATATCTATTTCTAAGATCTTTCCAGATTCCAAATATTCATTATCTAATACTTCCAGCATCCATTGGATATACAGTACGTTGTTCAAGTGAGCATTGAAATCTAAGTCGTACCAATTTACTCTAAAGTCGAGTTGCTGATCGACCCGCTCAAATTTGGGTAGCTTTGTTTTGCGACGAGGTAGACATTCATCTTCTTCTGGCATTTCGTAATCGAGAATAAACTGAGGGAGTTTACTCATTTTTCTTTCTTTCGTATTGAGTAATAACCAAGTAGAAGACGCTTGTGCTAATAAAGCCTCATTTTGGTCATATACTTTGAAGTCCCGATAAGTGAAAAACCTTTCGAAACCAGAAGGATGCGTGAAAATTTTAACTTCCTGATTCATCATCGGAAGTTGTTTAATCTTAATGTGCATCCGCATCAATACCCAAGAAACATTTTCTTTGATTAAATCCCAATAGGATACATTCATACTAATCACATTCTGCATCGAAGTCTCTTGCATGAGCTTGATGAGCGCTGGAATTGTAAGTTGTTGCTTTTGATCAACTTCGAGACTGCGGATGGAATAGTTCCCTCTAAAATAAAAATTAGGATGTAAGGCCATAGTAGGTTTAAAATTTGCTAAGAAATTGTTTGAAAACTCCCTAAAAATCAACGGTACAACCGTTTTGGGTATTATTAAACAACATTCTAAATGTAGCCAACTAATTGTTGGCTGCTGTAAATATATAACTCTTAGTTTAATTAAGCGAACGGTTTGGATTTGAGATTTGAAAATTATTATTGATGGAGCTATAAAAAAAGTATCACCACGGAGAATTGCCAAACTAGATGGTGGTACGCATTCCTTTTTGTATTTTTAGAGTTTCTAAAAGGATATCAATTGCTCTCACAATCAATAAGCTTATGGCAACCAACGACGCACAATTTCGGAAAGTTTTAAAAACTGCTCGCAATGCGGAAAAAATCAAACGGCACCTCAAGGAGTTGGCTACTCAACTTAAAGCAGCGTATCAAGAACTTGAAACTTTAACACAATTGCTCAACAAAGAAGCTGAGGATTACGAAGCCTTAGAAAAACTGAGTATAAAAGCAATCTTTTACAAAGTGCTAGGGAGTAAAGCGGAACAAATGGAAAAAGAACGACAGGAATATTTACAAGCGTCTCTTAAATACGACGAAGTAAAAAAATCAATTGACTTGATGGAATACGAGCAAAATATCTTGAAGGAGAAATTGACTACGCTGGGAAATGTTAAGGAGCAGTTGGATCGTTTATGGATGGACCGAGAAAAAAGCTTGATCAAGGAAAATGGTAAGCAAGCCAAAAAATTATTACAACTCAACCAGCAGTTGGAAAATAATCTAAGTTTGATTAAAGAAACTCGCGAAGCGATTATTGCGGGCGAAAGCGCACAAAAAGTTTTCCTTAGCATGATTAGTGCTTTGAAAACGGCGAAAAATTGGGGAAACTGGGATATGGCAACTAAGGGTAAAAGCATCGCAGGATATGCAAAACATACTAATATAGATAAAGCTCGTGCACAAGTGCCCCAAGCCAAACAAGCACTTCGTCATTTTGAAAATGAACTTAGGGATATCTTTCAAGGGCAGGAAAGCTTTGCTTTTTCTTTTCAAGTCAATAGTTTTTCTCGCTTCACGGATATCTTTTTTGATAACTTAATTTCAGATTGGGTTGTCCAGCGTCGGATTAAAAATGCAATGGCTAGTGTGCAATCAACCCATGATAAAATTCACCGCTTGGTTGGCTCAATTACTGCTAGAATTCCTCAAATTAAGAAAGAGAATAGAGCAATACGTAAGCAAAAGAAGGAAATACTATCGCTTTAAAATCGCTTGAAAAACATCAAAATGCTCTTCAAAATGAGTTTTGGGCTAAGTAGAAAGTAGGTATTTGGACTACTTTAAGTTTTTCTTTACAATCCTTATGATTTCATTAACGGCATTTGTCCTTAAAAGAAAGGATTATTGTAATAGAAGTTGTTTACGAACAGCGTCATAGATAATTTATTTATCAGACAAAACTTAATGCCTTATGTACACCAATTCAATTGCAATCAAAGAAGAAAGAAAAGATAAAAAGCGAGGAATGCTTTTAACGGTACTTTTTCATACCGCCTTAGTTGCGCTGGCAGTCATTCCTTTTTTGACACCTTCTGAGCCTGAAATGCCAGATTTACAGCAGATCGTGGTAGTAGATTATACGAACTTCGAAATGTCCTCCAAAAAATCAGCAAAAGGTAAAAAAGTAAAAAAGGCACCAACGAAGAAGAAAACAGTTGAAAAAGAAACGAAGATAAAGAAAACGCCGAAGCCAACGCCGAAACCTGCTCCTACAAAAAAACCGATGCATACAACAACGGAGCCCAATCCACCAATTACGCCACCAACGAAAACGAAAGTGGAAACTACGCCTATTCCGAAACCTGCTCCGGTAGAAACGGTACCAGAAGAAGTGATAGAAGAAACACCTATAGTTGAGGAGACACCCTCAGAGGAAACAATGGACACTGGCAGTAATACGGAGGAAGTTGGTACGGCGGAAGAAACAGGAAACAACGATAACGGTACTACTGACGCTGCGGGTAAAGCAGAAGAAGGAACGGCAGGTGAAGGAGAAGGTTGGGTAGATCTTGGTGGTGATGGTATTTTCAACCGAAAGGTCGTTTACCGAGCGGATGTAAAAAAGTTAACGAAAGAAGAAGGAGTAATTGTTGTTAAATTGTGTATCTCACAAAACGGCGGCGTTGTATTCGCGGAATATGATGAGGAAAACTCTACAATTAAGAACAAAGCGATTTTGAAAAATGCAGAATTGACGGCTCGTAAATATAAGTTTGGAAAAGATTATACGGCTCCCTATAAGCAGTGTGGAAAATTGACCTTTATTTTTGATTTGGAAGGATAAAATTTGCCACTTGAAGCCACTTGATGGCAATTTAATTTTGTCTTAGTACTTACTAGAGAAAACTATATACATAACCACGAAAGAACAGCCCTACAAACTCGATTTGTGGGGTTGTTTATTTTAGAAATACTTAACTCCATTGATAATGTCTTTAGCGGACAACGGAGAAGTTTGGATACGCTTTTGGGGTAATCGTTGCTTGTTCGATCCGATCTACGCGTGCCAATTCTGGTCCTTCCTTGCACCAATTGATTAAGGCGTTGAGCTGCGTCGTAGTTCCTTGCGCTTCTATGTATACTGATCCATCCTTTCTATTTTGCACCGTTCCGACGATTCCAAGGCTTTGCGCGTGATCCTGTGTACTCGCGCGATACCAAACGCCCTGCACTTTACCATATACTTGAATACTAATTGTTTTTATCATATTACGGGTGGATTAGGTTTTTCGATGGTATCAATTGGATCATCATCATCGGTCGAAGCATTTGAAGGCGCTGTTTCTATTTCGGTAGTGTGTTTTCGACTATCATTAATTAAAGAGAAAGTCATAACTAGACTAGAAATTATGATTACATAGAGCAGTATACCAGGATCGAATTCTGACACTTTGTAAGCTGGTGGAATGGCGAAGAAAAGTAAAATTGTAATTAATCCTCGAGGGGAAATCCACAATTCGGGGACAATACTCTTTCCTAAGAAAATCCGCAAAGTAATAAATCGAATGATGTATAATGCACCGAGGATCACCGCACTGATAATAAAAACATTCAAGTTGACAAGAGAACTCAACGAAATAGTCATTCCAAAAATGACGAAGAAAAAAGTACGAACTAAAAAAGCTGTTTCTAAAGTAAGTAAGTGAAAATCTTTCTCAATCTTCTCAATAGGATCACCTGCGGTTAATTCATTTTTAAATACCTTAAAAAAGATATGATGGTTTGCGAGTCCCATTCCAAAAATCAAAATAATCAAGAGGGGAGAAAGGTGTAATAGTTTTCCAATCGCATAAAGGAGTAGGAGGATAGAAATCAATAAAAAAAGTTTGGAATGTCCTTTCAAGTCCTTGAAGAAGTAAATCAAAACATAACTCGCTACAACGCCAACTAGAATGGTCAATATCAAACTAGTTCCAAATTCAAAGGCTGCTTGTGTGCCTCCAGACTCCATGAAACTAATTAAAAAATAAAAAATCATAATGCCCAATACATCTGAAAAAGTACTTTCGTATACCATGAATTCTTTCTTCAGCGGACTGAGCTTACTGACGCTGGGAATGACAATGGCGCTGGAAATAATACAGAGTGGCGTAGCGTAGAGCAGGGACAATAAGAAACTTAACGGCAAGAAATAGTTAATAATACTCCCAACTAAAAATACCGAACCAACCAAAGCACACAGCGCAATTAGTAGCGATTTTGCGATAAATGGAAGTTTCTCTTTCGTTAACTCTAGATCTAATGCGGCTTCTAATACAATCATGATTAAACCTACGATACCGAATAACTCTAAGGCTGGCATTAAATCTAGATTTTCAAAAAGGCTTGGATCTAAATAATCTAAACCTAATTTGAGGAGAATGCCCAGTAGAATAAGAAGTAAAACGGAGGGAAAACTCGTGCGCTCGGAGATAATTCCAAAAAAATAAGATAACACGACGATCATTGACGCCACTATAATCTTTAAATAAGGGCTACTAAAGTCTAGTTCGATAGATAAAAGGATTAAATCGTTCATAGTTTTTTGTTCGTTTGATCAAGCATTTCTGTTTAATATACTGGATTTCGAAATGCAAATATCTACAAATTGTAGCGATATTTATCTTAAACCCAATTTTTTGCGAAGAGCCAATCATTCTCATGGTACGATTGAACGATTGGAGTTATTAATAAAATGAAGTTGTTTAATAATTCAAAAAGAAGTTGAGAAGCAGAGATTTTGGTTCAAGTTGAAGTTGTTTTTTGAGTTCGTAGCGGTGTGTCATGAGACACAAAGTTGTGTATTGTTAAATAGTTACAAAGTTGTATACTATTAAAGCGCCATTTATTTGGCACCTAGTTCTTTGAAATTATTGCAAAATCTTTAATCTGTTTTTCTAAAGGAACGCCT
>JBGCFY010000236.1:0-38914 GCA_045110315.1 Saprospiraceae bacterium | reverse complement strand
GGAACAACGGGAGATTTGGTATTTGCCCCGCACAAAAAAGCCTTGCAACAAAGTATTGATAATGGAGCATCCGGTATCGTTTTTCCCGCTAATTTAGCAGAGACTGCCACCGCCGCCGCCGCGACTACGGCATTATTTGCTAGTAAAAATATTGGCATTTCTCACGCTTTGATGAAGCAAAAATATGGAGATCATGATCACCGTAAAGCGGGCTGGGGGAGAATTCATCCTTCCGCAATTATCCATGAGTCCGTACAAATCCCTGAGGATACGATTATCGGACCGCACGTCGTCATTGAACAAGGCGCTACCATTGGAAAGAGATGCATATTGATGGCGAATGTTGTTATTGAGCATGATGCCGTAATTGGAGATCGCGTGAAAATTCATCCAGGAAGCATTATTGGTTGGGAATGTATTATTGGGGAAAATTGCATGATTTTATCAAATGCAGTGATTGGAGGAGAAGGATTTGGATATGCTCAAGATCAATACTTTAATCATCATCGTATTCCTCAAACGGGAAATGTCGTGATCGGAAAGAAAGTTACCATTGGTGCTAATAATACGATTGATCGAGGGACTTATGGCCCTACGACGATTGGCGATGGTTCCATCTTCGATAATATGTGCCACGTGGCGCACAATGTCAGTATCGGTTCAAATTGCATTATTCTCTCGGGCTTTCTTTGTGCTGGATCAAGCACCTTAGGAAATAGAGTTGTTGCTAGTGGTGGCGCGATGATCAAAGACCACGTCAATATTTGCGATGATGTTTATTTAATGCACCGCGCAGGAGTAATCAAAGATATTACCCAACCTGGGATGTACGCGGGCTCTCCCGTTTTACCAATGAAAAACTACGTCATGAGTAATGCGATTTACGGAAAATTAAATGAATTAAGAGAATCGGTCAGAAAGATGAGCAACGGACATCCAAATGGTACAAAAATCGAAGAGTAATGACAGCACAACACTTATATCCTAAACTACAAGCTTATTGTGATACATTGACGAAGGAATTTAAGCTGATTCCCATTGAGCGAAAAGCAAAATTAACCAGACTCGCAGCTTATTTGAGCGATCAATTTCAAACTGGACAAATGCCCCAGCTCATCGTAATTTGTACACATAATTCTAGAAGAAGCCATCTTGGGCAAGTATGGTTGGCGATTAGTGCGCATTACTACAATTTACCAGCTATTGCTACTTTCTCAGGAGGAACAGAAGCTACGGCTTTTTATCCAAGTGCCGTAGCAGCGCTCCGTAAGATTGGAGTCGTCGTTGATTGTGCGGATACTAGGGCAGCTAATCCCGTTTATCAATTATCTTGGAAGACAAATAGTACTCCGTACCAAGCATTCTCTAAATCGTATACCACTGCGCCTAATCCGCAAGATAGTTTTGGTGCGATCTTGGTTTGTACGGCTGCGGATGAGGCTTGTCCGATCGTAGAAGGTGCTAATTTTAGAATGGCGTTACCTTTTGAAGATCCGAAAGCCTTTGATGGAACAGCACAAGAAAGCCAAAAATACGAAGAACGCAGTCGACAAATCGGTCGAGAATTACTTTTCACCATGAGCCAAGTTCAGCAATGAAAATGAAAAAATACTTTTCAGAAGCTTTGGGAACCTACGCCCTTATCTTTTTTGGTACCGGAGCGGTCGTTGTGAATCAAGTAACGGATGGCGTAGTGAGTCATCTTGGGGTTGCAGTTAGTTTTGGACTCGTAGTCATGATCATGATTTATGCTTTGGGGGCTATTTCTGGGGCACATATTAACCCCGCAGTTTCCATTGGCTTTGCCTTGACAGATCGTTTTGATAGCAAGGATTTATTGCCGTATATCTTCGCTCAACTCTTGGGCGCTATTTTAGCTTCAATAACTTTGCGACTCTTATTTCCGTTGGCGCCAAGCCTCGGAGAAACTATTCCTAACGGAAGTGAGCTCCAATCATTTATTTTTGAATTTATACTGACTTATTTTTTAATGCTAGTTATTCTGCTGGTGAGCCAAAATAAATCAACGACGATTTATACGCCCATCGCCGTAGGCGGTACCGTTTTGCTAGAAGCTTTATTTGCCGGACCGATTTGTGGTGCTTCCATGAATCCGGCACGTTCTTTTGCACCTGCCATTGTTTCTGGTAATTTGACGAGCCTATGGCTTTACCTTGTGGCACCAATTCTTGGGGCGATCGTTGCGACTTGGACTTGGAAAGCCTTAAAAGAAGAAGCGTAATACTAATTTAAATCCCTTCAACCTTACTGAAAATTATCGAACAGTTCCTTTTTACAATTTTCTTGGCTCTTTAAACTGAAAACAGGAACTAGGAGCTGATGTCCTAATTCCTGATCTAGATATTTTACAAGGTACTTAACGATATTCTAATCCAATACAACATCTGCTAGTTTAGACAGTACCTGTTGCTTCAGCTCCGTAATACGCTTCGAAGGCATTTGTCTTTGATAATAAGCAAGCAATTGATTTGCATAGTTGACGAAAACTTCTGGCGTACAACGAATATTCTCTTCGACGTCATAAATCTCGGAACTAGGCAAATTGAAAAATGCACCTCCTGTGGTATGGGCAACGCGATCAAGCTCTAAATCGTAATTTCTAGCATCCGCAGTTACATCTTTGGGTACGTGCATATCATTGGCACCATATACGTGTAGAGACAGGTATTGCTCCGAACCAGGATTTCCCATTTGATGAATCAAGGCATTGTTGACTTTAATGGCTTCGCCTTTTGTTAATATTTCTTTCTTGGCAAAAGAAACCAGTTGATTCTTTTCGTTATAAAGAAAATGCGCTGCGTTTCCAAATACCTGAACAACACCCCATTGTGTGTATCCATGATTGTGAATAGAGGAGTAGTCGCCTGGATTCCAAGACATCACCATAACCTCAAAAGTACCTCCATCATATACCATTTTCCGACCATAACAGTCTTCTATTGGATGGTCAAAATCTGCGTAGTGCATCATATCTTCCACTTGAACGTCAGCTGCTAGTACAATCTCTTTGGCACGTTTAGGACTTAATTGTCCATGGTTTTGGATCGCTATTTTGATACTTTCTACCAAACGATGCAGAGATTTAGGAAGCGTGTAGGATGAAATTTTCATGTTGTTTATTTTCAATGATTAGTTTATGTTATGATTGCTAAAGTATTGATTTAGCGCAATTTATTATTTGATTAAGTATTGCATAATGACAATATCTTGCCATTTGCCATTCTTGAAACCTATTTCGTTCTGTCTGCCAACAATCGTATATCCGAGTTTTTCATTGTAGCGAATACTTTCTTCGTTGTCTGCAAATATTTTTGCAATTAAGTGATGATACTCCAGCGACTTACAAATGGTTAAAAGATGCTTTTTCAAGCGTGTGCCGTAACCTTTGCCTACTTCTGACTGCGTTAAATATACCGCAGTTTCACAAGCAAAACGGTAACCGTGTCGGTCGCTATAACGTTTGATAATTCCCCAACCGATCACTTGTGTTGCATTTTGTAAAACAAATAATCTTTCTCGCGCATTAAAATTATTGACCCAGCCGGCAATGTCTGCTGGTGTTTTTAAGCTTTCTTCCATACTCGACTTTCCGAGTTGAATATGCTCGTTGTAAATATCCGCAACCGCGGCATAATTTTCAGGAAGCGCTTTGGTTATGTGAACTTCAGTACTCATTAATCTTTGTTTGGTTTTAATACTTTTCCAGGGCAAACTGCCTGCATTTCCC
Organism: Saprospiraceae bacterium; assembly: GCA_045110315.1. Classification (GTDB taxonomy): domain Bacteria; phylum Bacteroidota; class Bacteroidia; order Chitinophagales; family Saprospiraceae; genus CALFBG01. Next base: position 35,166 of record JBGCFY010000236.1, on the reverse strand, counting down.
CATTTTTAATGACCAACTGACCATTGACCCATAAGTATTCGACTCCGGAAGACAATGATTTAGGTTTTAAATAAGTGGCATTCGCTTTCAAGGTTGCGGGGTTGATTAAGACTAAGTCCGCAAAGTAATTATTTTCGATACGACCTCGATTTTTTAAATTAAATAAGCGTGCCGGTAAATCGGTTATTTTATGAATCGCTTTGTCCCAATCTAAGTGACCTTCTTGTAAAACGTAACGTTCTAAATAAGCCGTAAAAGCACCGTATGACCTTGGATGTGGTTGCCCAATCGACTTTGGTGCATTGATTGGATAACTCCAAGAATCAGTACAAATCATTGCATTGGGCCAATTAATTGCAGTATCAATATCGTCCTGATTAATACAATGATAAACGACCCAAGTATCCGTATCGTCTTGTAAAACCTTAGCAATCGTTTCGGCTAAACTGAGTTGTAACGCTTCGGCAATATCACTAACATTTTTACTATAATAATCTTCAAATTCATCCGAAATGATCATCATTTGCGATAAGTCGTAATCTTTCTTGACAATCCAATCCGCAATATCTGCTACAACTTTTGGATCTTTGACTTTTTCAGCAACGGCAGAAATCCCATCTTGAAGGATATACTTGGGAATAAAAGCACGCAATTTGGTGGAAACTGCCGTGTAAGGGTAAACGTCTACCGTAGCTTTCAGGTCATGCTGTTTATTATAAGCTTCAATCTGAGCGAGTACATTTGGTATTTTACCCCAATTCTCTTTTTCTGCCGCTTTCAAGTGGCTAATTAAAACTGGAATCTCGGACTTTTCGGCAATGTCTAAAGCTTCTGTAATCGCATCTTCTAATTTATCACGTTCATTGCGAATATGAGAAGCATAAATACCACCTTTGGCAGCCACAATTTTAGTCAATGCAATAATCTCTTCCGCTTCGGCAAAACAACCAGGCGCATAGATTAAGCCGGTAGAAAGTCCTAGTGCACCTTCCTCCATTGCTTGGCTCAAAGCCGCTTTCATATCCTCAAGTTGATCTGTAGTTAGTACTTTCCAATCCTCCATATAACCACCTCGCAAAGTACTGTGCCCGACGAGTGTACCAATATTGAATTGTAATTTATCTTCAATTTTGTTGAAATATTCAGTCAGAGAACGCCATTGAAAAGGGAACCCAATTTCTTCGGATAAGCGCTCCATTGTAGGTAGTAAATGTTTTCCAATCGGAGCAGGAGAAGTCCCACAGTTTCCAAAAATTTCGGTCGTAATTCCTTGATATAATTTGTGATCTGCGGCGTTTGGAAAGAAATAACCAAAGCCAGTAGAAGCGTGTGGATCAATAAAGCCCGGTGTCAAGATAAAGCCATCTGCATCAATCGTCTGTTTCGCCTCTGGGCAGTCCTTTTCTTCCTGAAATAATTGAATTCGATCTCCTTGGATACCTACGTGCTGTGCTTCCGTTGGCGTTAAATTGCCATCACAAATTCTTGCATTTTTTATTAAATAATCTAACATTCGAGGGTTCATTTTTTAAACAGGCACTAAGGCTAAAGAAATTCTTTTAGTCATATATTTTTCTAGACGTTCTGGCACAACTTGTACTTGACTTGCACTTTGTCTATCTACCAATCCATTGGTCATTTGAATACTCGGAGCAACAATGTCTTCCATAAAATAGCGATCAGAAGGGCTCAAATCATGCGCCGTTGCGTCGGGCAGATGAGCGGCAAACTCCAAATTGAAAGATCGGCCAATGCCCGTTTCAAACATTCCACCTATCCAACATGGAATTTGGTGTGTCGCACAATACGCCATGATTTGTAGACTATTATAGAGTCCACCAACTCGACCTGGTTTTAGATTCAGTTCGTCAATGGCACCTAGTTGATGCAATTTTACCAAATCGCCAAGGCTTTCAACCTCTTCGTCGAAACATATCTTGAGTTCGGGAAAGCGTGCTTTTGCCGCTAAATATATATCAAAACGATCCGGAGGAAAGGCTTGTTCAATAGCAACGCCAAACGCTGCGAAATAAGCAAATTTATCTAAATCTTTCAAACGATAGCTTCCATTTGCATCAAAACTAAGTTTGAGCTTCGCGGTTTCCAATAGCGGCTTAATCGCATCAAAAGCAGCTAAATTAACGGTTGGAGATATTTTAAACTTTAATCGTCGGTATCCTGCGTCGATAGCTTCCTGAACTTGTGCCTTGAAAGCGGCTGCATCGTGGTGAATTCCAATAGAAATTCCCACTGGAATTTGTGCTAAAGGCGCTATTTTTAAAGTGGTAAATAAGGAAGCAGATGGGGTTTTCTGGATAATATTTTGGTAAGCTGCGGCTTCAACTGCCGCTTTGGTAAAATTCCAGCCTCGGATGCGTTGTAAAATTGCCAACAAGTCACCGTAAGTTTGTTCCGATTTCAGTTGTGGAAAAACAAAGTCTTTAATCAATACGGTCGCTGCTTCCAGAAATTCCGCAGAAAAATAAGGATCGGGCCGACAAGAACATTCGCCGTAACTGATGCGTCCGTCTTGGTCGATCCATTGTACAATTAAGGTTTGTCGTGACTTTCTTACGCCAATACCAGACAAAAAGACCGCTTTTTGTGGCAGATCAAGTAGTATAAGATTGAGTTCCTTCAAGGAGATTTTCTCTTCCAGGAAAGGGGAGTGTAGCATGTTTAGTTATGTTTCTAATAATCAAAATTAAGTGCCTTACTTTTTCTTTGAGCTTGTTTAATCCCTTTTTGAGCTTTTAAACAACTTTCTTGTATGGATAAAGGCAGGATAGAAATATAATCTTTTTATTGAGAAATCATAACTTCGAGGTATTAATTAACCAGAATTTGATATTACCCAACGCCTTAATTCCGTTGATCTAGATTTTTATTGAACTCGGCGTTGATTACGGAATCAGATAACTTTATGCGTTCCAACATCTTACGAGGAGCAATCGTTTGCTTATCGAACTGTAACAGCCACATATTCATACTAGGAGCGATTTTGTCTTTAACGCTAAGCTCATAGTTTTTAAAAGCGGTAAGCCATACTTTTACATCTGCTCCTTTTTTGAGTTGGACAATAATTTCGTCTTGAATAAATGTAGGGTTTAAAGGATCTTCCTTACTGGCATCAGCATTTGCCCAGCCAGAACTATTCGCAATGACTTCCAGCGCATCTAACAACTCCTGCAATTCACTGGGTAATTTATTGCCATCTAGCTTAATTTCTTTTTGTTTTCCTCCTTCGTGGTAGCTCAAGGTGGTTTTCTGACTATCTGCTAAACCACTTAAATAGCTAGCGGGTTTATCCCATAGTTTTGCTTTTTTTGCCGTTGTTTTTAAGTTTTTTAACCTAGCATCAGATAATTGCTTTCGGTGCAAACCTGCTTTCTCAGTATATCGAATGCCTCGATATACCAGTCCTCCTTTCGTATAAACTTCCATCTTAAACATTGGACATTCTCCAAAACAAGGTCCTTTTGCATATTGTAGCAGTAAGGTAGGCTTAGTTGTGGCAGGACTAGGATCTTTTTGAGTACCACTAGGGGTACTACAAGCAAAGCATAAACACAAACTTAAAGAGAGCAAAGTTAGGTAATTCATATTTTGGGTTTTAAATAACTTCAATACTTAATATGATATTGCGGTGCAAAAGTACAGCATTATTCTCAAAGAAAGTCTATAATTAAATTTTTCAGGATTGAGTAAGTACACTGTAACATAAGTTAGTTGAAATTTTGGATAATGAGTTTTAGAGTCAATCGAGAAACGCCCGGAATCTGATAGCCATAGCTATCAAGATGAGGACGTGACGAAGAGTGAGGCGAAAAGACATATTCAAAAAGCAAATAAATTTATGTTACAGTGTAGTAAGTACTAAGACAAAATTAATTTGCCATTAAATTGTGTTAGATTTTGATCAGTGTTGAGGCACGAAAACCGCCCTAAGCCTTTGCTTAGGAAGGCTTTGAGTAACGAAAAGACTGGTCAAAAGATGATGCAAGTTAATAAGTAAAATAATTTGTATTGGTACTTAAGTAGTTTTACCAAATAGATTGGTGATTTTAACGAAGAGTGAAATAAAATTTACTCGTCATAAATTGGTGAATGTATTAGGTGAATCTACTTAGCATCAAAAGAGAAGGCGATCTCTATTAAGCAAGTTGAAAGCTAGTATCTTTTTCAAGGCTGGATCATTATCTTTTGACTAAAACTTCGTCCTTGCTCCCAAACTCGAAGGAGATACAGGCCCGCAGGAACTTGTGGAATGGTTAACCGCTGAAGAAAAGTAGCCGTCAAAGCACCTGTAGACCATATTTTTCCTTGTATCCCTAGCAATTCATAGCGCGCATCCTGACCTAATGGAGTAGTTTCCCATTGAAGATAGATTGGTCCTGCACTAGGATTCGGATAAACAAGGAATCCTCGCTGCGAAATTGCTGAAATTCCTGAAATACTATCACAAGCATCAGTGCTAACTAAATCTTGCCGAGGACCGTTCAGCGTAGCCAACATTCTGGCCTTTTGTCCTAAGGTAAACAAACCCATACATTCATCGTCAACGTAATCCATGAAGTTCATGAACATATCTTTTGAGTTGCAAGTAAAAGACTGTGGATCGGGACAACCAGTATACCAAGTTAGCTGTCTTGGCGTGTCCGCTACACCATCATCAATACTGCAATCTCCTCCGTTTCCGGCACCCCAAATGTGTTGTAAATTGAGATAATGACCTATTTCGTGAGTCGCGGTACGTCCTAAATGAAAAGGTTGATTGTTGGCGGCTAATCCCGTCGTTCCAAAAGCTTTAGGATCAATTACGACACCATCTTCAGCAGGATTAGCAGCGGTACCTGGTGCGGTTGCTCTTCCATTTTCTCCACCAATACTTCCAACCCAAATATTAAGATAATTCTCCGGTGGCCAACCGTCTTTACCACCTAAATTAGAATAATGAATTTGTTGGTTGCCACCAATATTACTCAGTTCTGTTTTCGTGCGCGTAATGCCAGTGCTTACTTGTCCCGTCGGATCTTTTTGAGCCAAACAAAACTCAATTTCAGTATCGGCAGCAACACTCAAAAAGGAGCTAGGAACATTATCCGAGAAATCTGGATTACTTTTTCTAAAGTCTTGGTTGAGTACTAAAATTTGAGATAGAATCTGTTCTTCTGAAATATTCTCACTACTGTTCTCCCAAACCACATGCACCACCACCGGAATCGTAATTACTGCCCGTGGATGAATAGAAGAATTAGAAATCCAATTTTGTGTAAAAGTTTCTAGGTTCTCTTGTTGTAAGCGTATCGTCGAATCTCGTTCTATCTGCTGTTTTAATAATGCAGTAGTTCCACAAGTTTGAACTTGTGAAAAAATAAAATTACTACTTAGCAATAAGAAAAAGCTAATCATGATTTTCATTCTGGAAAATTACAAATAAAGAGCGTGCCCTTCAAAAAAATATTAATTTTTGACGCATAACGGATGAATTTGAACGAAGAAGTGGTTTTTAGATACGAATATCCAAAAACCACTTCCATAACGTAACTCATATCGGTACTTACATTCGTTACGCGAAATTATATAAAAATTAAAACTACGCTTTTAAGCAATTTCACCACCACAACTCGATCCTGCACCCGCCGTGCAACCATAACAATGTTGGTTGAGCACAATGTTGCGCTCGACTAAAGCTTTGGCGTCAAAATCATCTAGATGTTGTCCCGTAGTAGCGACTTTCAGATCTAACATTTGATTGAAATCACAATCGTACAAATATCCTTCCCAACTGACTGAAATTGTGTTGCGACACATCAGTCCCATAATCGTCGATGGATTGAAAGCATCAACTAGCTTTTGCATATATTCTTGATAATTGCCCGATTCAAGCAAGTATTCCAAAAAGCGACTAATGGGTAGGTTAGTAATGGCGAATAAATTATTAAAAACGATGTCGTATTTTCGCTTTAGTTGACGCTTAAATTCTGCCTCCAAGGATTCTTGAGAACCGGGAAGAAAAGCTCCCGTAGGGTTAAAAACGAGATCTAATTGCAGACCAGTTCCTGGCTTACCATAACCTACCTCGTTTAACATTTGTAAGGCCTTGATGGAATCTTCAAAAACACCATCTCCACGTTGACTATCCGTCCTACTCTTACTAAAATACGGTAAGGAAGATACGATTTGTACTTTATGTTTTGCCAAGAACGCTGGCATGTCATGGTATTTTTTATTGGCAACCAGAATCGTCAGATTACAACGATCGATTACTTTTTTTCCTAAGTTGGTGCAAGACTCAACAAACCATCGAAAATGTGGATTCATTTCTGGCGCTCCTCCCGTAATGTCTACCGTGTGGATACTATCTACCTTAGCAATAACGTCGAGGCATTTTTGTAACGTTGCTCGCGACATATTTTCTTCTTTTCGATCTGGTCCAGCATCTACGTGACAATGAGAGCAAGTTTGATTGCAAAGTTTGCCAATATTGAGTTGGAAAATTTCAATTCCGGTAGATTTCAAATTCGGAAAACCTTGGTCGGCAACCTTTTTTGCAAAAACAGGAAATTTTTCGTCTACCAGCTCTTTACCGTTAAGTACATCAAGTTGAAAAAAGGTATCAGATAAATTGATAGAACGAGATTTAAGGGATTTGCCCTTTTGCTTTATTGACATGAATAATTTTTAGAAACTGTTTTAAAATGGCCTGAGCCCTTGATGATGAAAAAGTAAATCCACGATCAGCCATCTTTTGTGCTGATCAAGTAGTGCTACATGGATATTTTTTTAACGTGATTCATCATCTGTACTCCATTGACTAAGGTTGCACCACCTTTAATGGCTGCCGCAACGTGCACCGCTTCCATCATTTGTTCTTCGTCGGCACCTTTGACAAGGCAATCACTAGAGTAAGCGTCAATACAATACGGACATTGTACGGCGTGTGCAACGGCTAGCGCGATCAAGGATTTTTCTCGTTCGGTCAAAGCACCTTCCTTGAAAACTTCCCCGTACCACTCAAAGAATTTTTTGCCCATGGATTCTTGGAATTCCGTGATGTTACCAAACTTCTTTAAATCTTCTGGATTAAAATAACTTTTTGTACTCATAATCTATCTTGTTTTTTTGTGTGCTAAGTTTTCAAGGAGCGAATAGTTGCTCAACTTACTTAACGGAATATCCAATTGGAGAATCATTCGTTTAAGAAGTTTAAGAACGCAATTCACCTAGACACATTGTATTTGCTGCAAATTGAAAATAAAGGTAGCCTGATTTTTTGTATCATTATGTATTTGCAAAGACATTTTCCTCTCCCTTTTTATTTTCTATACTTTCTGAACTGTCGGTCAGTAAGAGGAGATCAAGACGACGCTCGAAATACACATTCCCGAAAAGAATTCCTACTTTTGCGCAAAACTAATCTGTCTATGTTTAAATCTACGTTCGTTCTTCTCGTTTTGGTTTTTATTAGCTTTTTTACATCCTGTAAACCAGATACCCGCGCAGATGTTTATCAAGCTAGCGCTTTTTCTGATTATCCAATGCAGGCAATTATTGAAATTCCTGCGGGCACTAGTCATAAAATTGAGTTTAACGCTGAAACTCAAGTCTTTGAAAACGATCAAATTGACGGTAAAGACCGAGTCATTGACTTTTTGCCTTATCCCGGTAATTATGGATTTATTCCATCTACCTTGATGGATGCGGAACGTGGGGGAGATGGCGATGCGCTAGATGTATTAGTGATCGCTGAACAGTTGGCAACGGGAACAAAAGTTGCTATTATTCCCATTGCAGCGTTATCCCTTAAAGATAATGGAGAATTAGATACAAAAGTCATCGCCATTCCTGCCGATACGAGCCTACAAATTATCAAAGCCCAAGATTTTCGTCGCTTTTCTATGGAATATAGCGCCGCTAAAAATATTATTGAGCAATGGTTTTTAAATTATAAAGGATTGGGACAAGTAGAATTACTCGGTTGGAAAAATGAACAAGTGGCGCTCGCCGAAATTAAAAAATGGAGGCTTCCTGCCGCTATAGAAGTCAAGCCGGTAGAATAATCCTTCCTTTAGCACCAAAGGAGTCTTATAGCTTTTTTGAGAAAAGAATTACTTTTATCTACTCAAGAGGCAGACGGTTGCACTAATTTTAGGGTTACTATTGATCGGATTCAACAATTCGTCCGATAAATAAGAAACTTAGTATAAAACCATATTCGTTAAATTGGTGTTAATATCAAAATAATATAACTTTTCACCGGTGAAAGCTGTAAATTTAAGGTGCTAATACCTGAGTGAGCGTGTAGCTAAAATTTCTCAAGTAAGTTTGTCGAAAAGCCTTCCGAACTTTCGCTTTCGCACAATAGTAGAAATTTCAATACACGACCTTCTAACTGCATAAAAGATCACACATGACCCAGAGCGTTATTTCTTCTCAACGATATGAGTATCCACTAAAGGAAAAAGCCTGCCGTTGCGCATTACATTCTTCCATCGAAGAAGTCGCCGAGGAGTGGGATTGGATCGCGCCTAAGCATAACTTATTCTTACAATCGACTTACCTTCGTATCGTCGAAAAGAATCCGCCGAAAGGCATGCAATTCGCTTATCTTTTATTTTATCGGGATAATACGCCGATTGGAATCTGTTATTTTCAGATTAAACATTTCAAAGCAGATCAAAGCTTAAATACGCCTACAAAAGGGGAGGATAAGCCTCCTTGCTTTTTTAATACCATTGGTCGTTACCTCAAAGGCTTAGTTGCCAGCAAAGTTGAATTCAATACCCTCGTTTGCGGTAATTTATTATTGACTGGCGCGCACGGTTTTTATTTTGATCCGGAAAAAGTTGACGGGGAAGCTTCTTTACGTTTGATCGACGAGGCAATAGACAATTTGTACGGCGAATTTGAAAAACGTAAGCTACCTATTGCGGGTACCTTAATGAAAGATTTTAGTGCTAGCGAACATACTTTTTATCAGCAATTTAGTACGAAGCATGAGTTTAATGAATTTACCATTCAACCAAGTATGATCTTCGATTTGCCCGAAAGTTGGAATAACTTTGACGACTATTTGGGGGCAATGTCTTCTAAATACCGAGTTAGAGCGAAACGAGCTTTCAAGAAAGGAAAAGAGGTAGAGAAAAGAGAATTAGATTTAGCCGCAATCGAAGCGAATCTGCCCAGAATCTACGAACTTTACCAAAATATTGCAGAGAATGCTGGCTTCAATATGGTAGATCTCAACGAAGATTATTTGCTAAATCTAAAACGAAATCTTCCCGATCAGTTTACAATGATGGGCTACTATCTAGAGGATAAGTTGATTGCTTTCTTTACCACGATTCATAACGGATCGGAATTAGAGGCTCACTTTTTGGGTTTTGAAAAACACTACAATCGTTCCATTCAGGTTTACTTAAATATTTTATATGATATTGTAAGAATCGGTCTCGAAAAACAAGTAAAAACGATTGTCTTTGCTCGTACTGCCTTAGAAATTAAGAGTTCAGTAGGTGCCGTAGCGGAGGAAATGTATTGCTATATGAAACACCGGAGTGCTTTTTCTAATAAATTTTTGCAGCCTTTACTCGGCTACCTGCGCCCCAAGGAAGAATGGGTGCCTAGAAGTCCTTTCAAGACAAAAGAACCGAATCAAGAAGGAGGAGATAGCTAAAGTTTAGTTTTATATATTTAAAATAAATCCCGAATTTTCAACTTGGAAAATTCGGGATTTTTGTGTGTAATTACCATAGAATGCCTAATCTTTTATTTGTTCTTCACGCGACTGAGATTCCTTACGGCTTGCTCGTTTTGAATGAGGTTCCGATTTTGAATGTACAATTGCTGATCGGACTGAATTTGGGCAGGAGCACTATTTTGCAAAATAGTTGAGAAATTATTGAAATTATTTTGCTGTAAAATTACTTGATTAGGAAACGCTAACTCCGCATTTTCAAAAACAGCTTGCTGGTTTTGGTAACTTTTTAAGCGAAAGCGAACGGGCTTTTTGGATTGATCCAAAGTCAGAATATAATATACATCTTGATCAATTTTTTGAATACGCATGCCTTCTGTAAAGGTCGTATCGCCATTGACAATGATAAACCCCGTACCTTCAATTGTGAACTCGTTTTTTAATTGCCATTGTTCGATTGACAACCCACTATTCGTAGTGCCGTGCCACTGACCAATTAACCATTTAAAGAGCGACAGATTATTCTGTGCTGGATAATCAATTTCAATGGAATTAGATTGGGCGTTGATGTTAGTAAAAGCTTCTTTTGAGGGAACAACAACGGTACTTGCTGCGGCGATTTCCGTTTTCTGCTTAGCCGCTGATTCGTAGCGCTTTTTTCTCGTTTTGACAAGGTCTGCGGCTTCAATTTGTTCTTCTAAGCGTCGATCTTTAGCCGTTGTTCTTGTTGACTCCGTTCTACCAAAGGCAATTTCTTTGTCGTAAGTATCCTGCTTAAATTCAGGGCTAGCTACAGGAGGTTCTATATCTGTAGCGGATAAAACAAGTGCTTCTTCTTCAGTTTCTGCTACCTCTTCTTCTTCCAAGGCAAAGTTATAACTCGTAACGGCATCACTTTCTGAGGGTAATTCTTTGGCTAAAAACTCAGCTGTTTTTTCTACACTGCTCGGTTTAGTATCTGCCATTGCAAAAGTACTTTCGGTAACAATAGGTGTTGAAAGTTCTTCTATTTCCTCATTTTTATTTTTTGCAGGCTGCTTATTTTTTCTATTGGCAGCATAATATCCGTCATTTTGACGAGCGACTAGTCTCGGTGCGGGTAAAAGTTGTTTGCCTTTTGGTCCTTCGTTGATCACAGTTGTAGATTTACCATGGTAGTTTTTTTGTAGCTCAGCAATTTGATAGCTACGGGTATCTACATCAGTAAAACGCTCTAAGTTTTCTAGTTGAAAAACTTGTGATGGATTATACTCTTTTGTAGCCATCAAGTTACTCTCGTTTTGCTGCATAATACTAAGCAGAGCGACCACTGCGACTAACGCTACGACTGCTGCAATCATGGCAATCTGTCGATAAATCGTAGATTGATGCTTGTTTTTGCGAGCGTCGAGCCGACTTTCCAGTTTTTTCCAGGCGTGCCTAGAAGGCGTTTCGTTCAAGCGATCTTGCCCGGCTTTAATTAAATCTGATATATCTTTCTTAGGTTCCATTTTTTAAAACTGTTTATTGACCACGGTTTTTACGATTCGCTGCCTTTATGGCTTCGCAGTCAGCGACTTCTTTTTTAAATTTTTCTTCCCAATTATTGCCCCATTTTTCCGTGAGCTGGGCTTGTACTGCTTGGTTGTGTTTCTGCCAAATTGATACTTGCTTTGGACTTACAATACAGCCAGCAACGACCTGCCGGTCAAAACCATATTTTCTTTCGTGCAGTTGTTTACAGCTACTAATACTAGCAGGATTGGGAAACATTCCCCAAACATAAAATAATAATAAAGTATCGTTGGAAGCCTTCCCATCTTGACTTGTCTCGACCATTGAAGTTACGACGTTTGGCGTACTAGGCAAACTGTAACTCAGGCTGAAAATACTGATGAGAAAAATACAAAATTTCATGGCAGACGATAGATTAAATATTGTGAATCAAACACTGACGCTTAGTTAAAGGCAGCAGTCTTATTAGTAATCTCTTTGGCTAAACTTAAGGTTAAACTGTTTTCGTTTATTTCGGTAATGTTAAAATTGGCACTAAATTCAAATCTGTCTTCGAGATATCTCCCACCGGTTAAATTGATTTGTAGTTGATCATCCTTCGTTTGTTTCCAACTTCCTGCGTTGAGGAAAAACAAGCCATTGCCACACATCCCAAATTCTTGTGGATTATACAATTGAAACTTAATGTGCTGATCTGTGGAAAAGTTAAATACCTTGAATAATCCATTTTGATGTATCGCAGGACTTTTTAGTTCAAAAACCATTTCTTGATCTCCCCACCAACCTTTTTTTAGCACCCATTCTTGCTGAATTTTATCAACCCAACTAGCATCCTGTGCGGGCAAGGTGGTAACGATGAGGCAGAAACAAAAACTTAATAACGTAATGATATTTTTCATAATATTTTTTAGCAATCGTTCAAATTGTTAAAGAATTTGGTGCTTCAACTTACTTTTATCCTACTCCAGGATATTGGTTACTTTCGCGTACCAAACCTTGGAGTCTTTTTTTAGCTAAAATGAGTTGAGATTTGGAAGTATTAATACTAATGCCTAATATTTCGGCAATTTCTCGATGTTTATATCCTTCTACTACGTAGAGGTTAAAAACCGTCCGATATCCCGTTGGTAATTTATCTAGCAAATTCAGAATATCTTGTTCTCTCAGCTTATCTTCGACGTTTAATTGGGACTTAATTTCAATATTGCTAACTTCGACGGTTAGTTTAAAATTGTGTTGTTTCCTTAAAAACATGAGGGATTCGTTAACGAGAATTCTTCTAATCCAACCCTCAAAACTACCCGTACCTTTGAAATGGTCAATTTTGGTCATCACTTTGAATAAGCCATCAATAAGAACATCTTCTGCGTCTTCCTTATTTTTTACATACCGCTTGCATACCCCAAACATCTTAGGGGCATAGCGATCAAAGAGCAACTTTTGTGCTTTCCGATCATCGCGTTTTACAGCTTCTATGAGTTCTTGCTCCGTCACGTAGGTAGTAGTTCGATTTGTTAAGCAAATTAATTCTAGAATAAAGTCTTTTGTTCAACAGCTATTGTTTACAAGTTAGGATATTTATGGTTCTTAGACAAGTTGTGCTTTTTCGTATACACACCATGCTAGTTCCTTTTTCTCTACTTTAAAAAGAGGTAATTGCAAGCTGTTCTTACTAGGAAAGATGGCTTTCGGCTATTTTTTGGTGCGTCAGTAGTAAAAATTAAGAAAATTTTAAGGTTTATATCCATTATTTGCGGTGCTAACAGGCGCATTTTATCATAAATCCATATATCTTAGTCGCTCAATTAACAAGTAAATGAACCATGATAGAGTTAAAAGATGAACAGTATCGATTGAGTGGGAATATTGATCCCTTGGATTTGTGTAAAACTTACGGATGTCCACTTTATGTTTACGATACTGCAACTATTAAGCGCCAGTACGAAAAGATTGTAAATGCTTTTTCTGTGCCTAAATTACGTATCAATTATGCTTGCAAAGCATTGACGAATATTAATGTGCTGAAGTACTTTAAACACTTAGGTGCGGGTTTAGATACCGTTTCGATTCAGGAGGTGATGCTTGGTTTATCTGTAGGGTTTAATCCCGAAGATATAATCTATACGCCGAATTGTGTCTCTTTTGAAGAGATTGAAATGGCAATTGCGAAAGGCGTTAAAATCAATATTGATAATATTTCAATTTTAGAACAATTTGGTCAGCAATATCAAGATATTCCTGTTTGTATTCGCATTAATCCGCATATTATGGCGGGAGGAAGTTCTAAAATTTCTACGGGTCACATAGATTCTAAATTTGGGATTTCTATCCATCAAATGCCTTTGGTGCATCGAGTAGTAGAAGCCACGGGGATTAAGGTAGAAGGTTTGCATATGCATACAGGATCTGATATACTAGATGCAGGGGTTTTCCTACAAGGTGCCGAAATTTTACTGAATGTAGCTAAAGATTTTGAAGATTTGACTTACATTGATTTTGGTAGTGGCTTTAAAGTTGCTTATAAAACAAATGATATTGAAACAGATATTGAAGAGCTAGGGCAGAAAATATCGGCTCGATTCAAGGATTTTTGTAAAAACTACGGCAGAGATTTAACTTTAATGTTTGAGCCGGGTAAGTTTTTGGTTAGTGAAGCAGGTTCTTTTTTAGTGAAGGTTAACGTGGTGAAACAAACGACTTCTACTGTTTTTGCGGGTATTGATTCTGGTTTGAATCATTTGATTCGACCAATGTTTTACGATGCTCATCACAATATCTTTAATCTATCGAAGCCTAAAGCTAAACCTCGGATTTATACGATTGTTGGTTATATTTGTGAAACAGATACCTTTGGTGTTAATCGCAAGATTAATGAAATACAAGAAGGGGATATTCTTTGTTTTGCCAATGCTGGAGCATATTGTTCAACGATGGGGTCTAATTATAATTCTCGTTTTCGACCAGCCGAAGTGCTGGTACACGAAGGACAAAGTCATTTGATTCGGCGTAGAGAGACGATGGAAGATATTTTAAAAAATCAAATAGAAGCACCTTTATTTAAAGCGCTCGTAAATACTTAACGTATGAGAAATCGATTACAATTATTAGGGATTTTATTGGGAAGCATATTAATTTTTGCTTGTCAGGACGGAACGAAATCAGCGAAGGAAGCAACGAAAGCATCGGACAAAACGGAAGCTACTACTGCTACGCCTAAAGCAAAACCGCAAAATGCAAAAGCAAGCAACATCATGATGGATGAGCACGCGGTCAAAACGATTGCGAATAACAAAGTTACTTTCGTAGACGGTACGAGTTATGATATTCCAGCGGCAGAAGCGGGAAGCACAAGTATTTTCTTATTACGACACGCTGAAAAACAAAAAGAAGGGGAAAATCCAGGGTTGACGAAGGCAGGAACGAAACGTGCAGAGCGATTAGCCGATATCTTTAAATCAGAAAATTTGGATAGAGTTTACACGACCTTCTTTCAACGGACAATGAAGACGATCGAGCCAGTAACGAGCATGATGGGGGTTTTCTATAATGCTTATCAACCTAACGATATGAAAACTTTTTCTGAGACCATTTTAAAAAATGATCAAGGAAAAAAGATCCTAGTGGTAGGGCATTCGAATACGACGACGACCTTGGTTAATTTGCTGAGTTTTCAGCCCAATAAATACCCGACAATTCCAGAAACGGAATTTGATCATTTGTATTTAGTGCAGATTAGCGCTAAAGGACAAAGAACGGTGGTGAAGATGAAGTATTAGGGGGAAGAAATTGTTGGTTTTGAATGATGAAGTTGTTTTAAAATAGATAGATGATTTATTTGCAAGCCATTGATTTCCAATATTTCAGCTAATTTTTTTCCCCGTAGCGATGGCTACGAAAAAGAAATGGAGCTTCCTCTTGAAAACCAAGCGCTTACAACTAATTTCAACCCCCATTTTAAAACAACTTCGATAAAAACGAAGGGCTTCGATACTGAAATCGAAGCCTTTGTTTTTATTAATTCAGCAAGACTAAAACTAGTTTTCACTGTTGATGTTAATTGTGTATTCTTTCCGACTAGAAATAAATCCTAGCTTTTCTACCTTACAAATTATTGTACGACGAAACTTAGCGTACGATTACCCGCAGCGCTAGAAAAATTGAGATAATATAAACCCGCGGGAAAATCTTGCGTTTGAATGCGGAGTTGTTGGTTTTGAATATTCTGGAGTATTTTCTGTTGTAACAATTTACCACTAGCGTCGATAATCGTATAACTCATTTGCTCAAATTGCTGGGCCAAATTTAGCTCAACGTTGAGGTAATCTGTGGCAGGATTAGGGCTAAGTCGAATTTGATGCGCTGCGGACAAATCCGCTTCTGTACTCGTAGTGGAATAGTCACTAACGTGTAAGCGAATGGCTGGTACAAATTGGTAGCCAAAGCCAGGGAAGATGAATGACATTGAGTTATTCAATTCTACACAGGAGGAATATCGTGGCTCTTCAATCATGGAAGATCGAAGCCATTGTCCACCATAATCGTAGGCGGTACTCATAGAGAGTAACATATCTCGATTTGGGACAAAAGGAGAATAGTCAACCATGACGAGATAGGCTGTTTCATCTTCTAAGGGAATGGGCGCAACACCTCCATTGAGTAGATTAACGGTAAAAAACTGATTCACAGGTTCATTGCCAGTAACAAAGTAGTTGGTGCTAGACACTAGGGTTCTTTCGTCGCTAGTACTAATTGAGTCTCCGTTGATATTATCCCATTTGTAAATTTGAATTTGTAGTAGTTGTCCTTCTAAATCTTGAGGGTTCCCTAAACCAAAAGAAACCTTACTGGCAAATCTAGTACTACCATTTTTTATAAAAAAGTAATTGCCAAATGCCCAACTATGTGGCACTCCCGGTGCCCAAGCATTATTGCCTGGCCATCCTTGAAGGGTAATTCCAGTTTCTTTAGCATAGGTAGAATCCGTGCTCATAAACTGAAACGTTTTCGTATCGTTAGTTGCGTTTTGGTCGACAGAGTCTGAAAATATCTGGTAGGTTCCGGTATAAGTTCCGACACTAGCATCGGGTAAGAAGCCATCGTCAAGGAAAAGTTTATTTTGAATCAAAGTATTTGCTGGAACAGAATCGTAGTTGAGGGTATCGGTATAGACTATTTGTTCGGCAGCATCCTTGATTGCTATACTCAATTTTACGCCGGTGTGTAAATTTTGTCCGAAGTTATGGATATCAGCCACAAAGCCAAAACGCGTTTGTTGATCATAAGGTGTCATTGCATTGGGAGCGATCGCATAGAAGTTTTCGATACCAATATCACTGGTAGGCGTTGGGTCACTTGCAAAAATTCCTATATCATCAATTTGCCAACTAAAGGCACAACCCGTCTCTGTAGAAAAATTAGGAGCCGTACTTTTATCTGCCAAAAACTTGAAGGATAGAAAAAGACTATCTTCTCCAGCGGCAAAGCTACTGAGGTCAAGGATAATTTTTTGGGAATTTTCGTCAAGGTTGAAAGAACCATTCCCATATTGTGAGTTATTGACATCTTCAAATAGCGGAATGCTTGTCCACTGAATCGAATCGGTACTCCATTCAAGGAAAACAAGGTCATTAAATTTTTTGTAAAGAGTTTCGAATTGGAGGAAGACTTCCACTTTGTCTTCGCAATTTATTCTGGGAGAAATTAGTCGAACTTCTTGCGCACCGCTACAATTCAAATCAGAATCAAAAAGCATCCAACCATTATTGGCACTCGTAGAATTAATCGGTGCAATAGAAACAGGACCAACGGTGGAGTAGACCCAATTAGCGCTTTCTAGTCCGTTACCTTGAACTTCCTCGGCAGTCCAACTGGGTGGTAAGCCACCATTAAAGTCCTCCGACCAGAAAACTTGAGCGGAGAGGGGCGAAAACAAAAAAAGTAGGGCAGTGGAACATAAAAAATTGGGACAGAAACGGAGTAGTTTTGATTTCATAACTGTATTGATTTGTAGTAATTGTTTTCCAGTAGACTTGATCAAGGTTAATTGTTATAAAGTTGTTGTTTGAATATTATTTTAAAACTTGTAGGTAAGACACTGGATTACTAGTGCTTACGGTTTTCTCTCGGGAGGGTTGATACTATCATCCAGTTATCGTTGCAATTTGAATGAAAAGGATTATTGCTCAACTACGGTTTAAGTTTTCAAAAAACTTCAATAAAACAATATTGTCCGTGGCGTCATTTTAAACAATTTGAAGGTGAAAGATAATAAGTATGAAGTTTTTCTAAAATGGTGTTAAACTCTTGGCACTTATTTTAAAAAAAAACTTCTATAAAAAGCATTCACTTTTTACACTTTTAATTGTCCGTAAAATGGCTAGGCTAATGGCTTGAACGTATTGTGGAATGGCATGGTGCCAAGGATTACTTGACTGTTATTTTCGGTGTTGCGTTATAACATAAAAAAAGCCTTTCAGGAAATCAATCCTGAAAGGCTTTTGCGATCAGGACGGTTTATTTTTGGATAACAAAACGTTCAGTTCTTGAACCTAATGCTGATTTAACCGTAAGAAAGTAAGTACCATTTGTTAAGGTATTTACATCGATATTGAGTGTTTCTTCTTGAAGGCTTCCAAAATTGTTGTTGAATACCATTCTTCCTGTAACATCAACGATTTCAACCGTAAGATTGTTTACTTCTTTGACCAACTTAATTTCAAGATTTACCATTTCGCTAACTGGGTTAGGGAAAAGATTCACCTCATTATTGTCTGCTAACACATCTTCCGTAGAGATTATAACGCTAGGTTCTTTAATTCCTAAGTGTAAAACTGCTGGAGAGTCGTCACTACCTGCGAGTGCTTCGAAAGCACCGTCCGTTGCCGTAGCACCAGTTCCTAAGAAAGAGCCGTAGTTTAATACGTCACCTAACTGATCTTGTCGTAAGATTGTAGCACTGTATACGTAGTTTTCATTTACTTGCCAGAAAACGAAAGCACCGGTACCGGGTGTTGGGTGAACGACTTGCCCCATAATGAGGTAGTGTGTATTGTCTTCTAAAGTAATTGGGGAACCTGGAGATAAGAAATTAGTGAAACTTTCTGCAGGAACGGTAATTAAACCACCTTCGTCTCCTCCTGTAATAGAATAAGAAGCAAAAGCAACACTAGTTCTTTCGCCATCAGTGATAGAGTCAGAAAGTGTCTCAACTTTGTATAAGTAAAGATTAATAAATCTACCTTCAACGGAAGCAGAATCTGTTGTACCAGCGGGTGCGCCACCATAAGCAAGTCCAAAAGTAACACCTGCTAACTCGTAATCACCACCATTTGGCATGTAGTAGTGATTCCCTAGCATATAAGAATCATCACCAGAGTCTGCATTATTAGCGTCGAATACATTGTATCGAAGACCACCTGTGGTAACTCCATTTTCTTTAGCAAAAACAGAATCTGTTACGATAAAGTCAAAAACTTGTGTATTGTTGAAGGGCACTAAATCCGTAGAGTCACCTTGTACTTCGTACGTTCCTGTGTATTGTGCAACTTCCGAAGGAGGCGTCCAAGTACCTGGAAAAATTTGGTTTTCAGCCAAAGAATCAGAAATAATATCTCCGTAAGCTAAAGTTTCACTGTAGACGGAAGTCATTGTTCCTGCATCTTCGATGTTGATCGTAAGGTTAACGCCATCTTGGGTAGCGGCACCAACGTTTTCGATATCTGCCAAGAAACCAACTTCTTGAACTTGATCTTTTGGAGTTGCGTAGTTGACAGGACGAGAATAGAAGCTATTAACTCGCATATCAAACTTTGGTAATGGATTACCATCTAATAATTCTACGTCGTCAATGTTGATAGAGTAAGCACAACCTGGAGGGCCGTTACCATTGTTAGTTGTAGCTGCAGTAGACAAAAATTGGAAAGCGAAGTAGAACTGTGTGTTAGCGGCAAATTCAGTAAGGTCGTAAGCAACGGTTACAGGGTTTACAGAACCATCTGCTACACCACCAAAGTCGTTAGCTACGATACCTGGAAACATTTCGATGTCTTCCCAAGTACTTAAGTCGTTTAAGTCTGTACCTACTCTGATCGCTGGGCGATCGTTAAAAGATCGATAGAAAACTTCAAAACGTAAGAAAACTTCATCAATGGTGGTAGCATCCACGAGTGGAGAAATTAACCAACTGTCTTGGTCTCCAAAGTTAGGTGTAATCTGGCAATCATAATCTGAATCAAAAATGACCCAACCGTTAGCGCCAGTTGTCGAAGCAATGGCAGCTGTTGGAAAATTACCTTGTGCACCCATTAAAGTGTGCATCCATAAAGAAGTTGGGTTGCCATTTCCTACAACTTCTTCGGTCGTCCAGCCTGCGAGGGTAGGATCGGCAAAGTCTTCAGTAAAAAATGCGGTTTGGGCAATGATGGTTTGGCTTAGAAAAAAAGCCAGGCATAATGGTAGCAATGTTTGCATTGCTTTGGTAAATGTTCTTTTCATTACAAGTGATTTAAGTTAGCAATAATATAAAAAGTATAGAAGTAAAGTTACTTCTAATAATAGCAAAATGAGTAAAGACCTGATTGATCAGATGCGTTCTAATTTTTTTTAAAGAAGATCAACTCTAACGTCAAATATAAAATATTGCAGAAAGGAAGTAGCTTTTAAAAACGCTAGGGATTTATTTTAGCACCAAATCCAAGTTTTACGAGAATAGTAAAGTAGGATAACTATATAGTTTGAAATGGTAGAAAGAGGAAAAATTAAGTGTACGAAAACTAAATTGTCTTCGTACACTTAGGGTGAGTTATTTTAAAAAGTATCTTGTGAAAAGTCAATTGTAAAAACTTAACTGACTTAGATTCTTTTTTAGTAACTAATTATTTGAATTAGTAACAAAGGTTAAATTAACGCATGGTTACTAAGGCAATTACTTTTGAATTACAAATCTTTCAGTTTTGCTTCCTTCGTCAGTTCTAACGGTAAGGAAATAAGTACCTACTGGGAATTGTTTTACATCAATAGTAACGGTTTCATTTTGAATTTGACCGTAATCTTTTTGTAAAAGTGATTTACCCGTTACATCTGTAATTTCTAACATTAATTGATTTGCTGGATCTACTAAATCAAGTTGAACGTTTAATACGTTACTTACTGGATTAGGGAATAAACGAACTGAATTATCTTCAGAAAGTAAATCTTTAGTAGATACTAAATCTTCTTCAATGTTAATTCTCATGATTGCAGCAGGACTATCAGATGCAGAAAGCGAAGTAAATGCTTCTGTCGTTGCCGTAGTTCCTTCTCCAATGAACGAAGCGTATCTTGGTGTAGACAATTCATTTTGTCTTAGCACTGTTGCACTGTAGTTGATGTCTTCATTTACTTGCCAGAAGACGAAAGAACCTGTACCTGGAGTTGGGTGAACAACTTGACCCATGATTAAGTAATCTCCACCATTCTCGAAACGAACCTTAGTATCTGCAGGATTTGCAATATTAGTGAAGGCAGAACCAGGAATAGTAATTAGGTTATTTTCTTCGTTTCCAACTAAAGTGTAAGAAGCGAATGCAATTTGCTCTCTGTCATCCAATCCAATTGAATCTCTAGCATCAATGTTAAGCTTGTAAACGTAAAGGTTGATAAATCGACCTGCTACACTTGCAGAATCCGATAAATCTGGTGCAGCGAAACCACCGTAAGTAAGACCGAAAGTTACATCTTGTAAGAAAAAGTTGTCACCATTCGGCATGTGGTAATGGTTACCAATCATGTAAGAATCGTCACCAGAGTTAGCGTTATTCGCATCGAATACGTTATATCGGAAACTCTGAGTAGCTGGACCAGTTTCTTTTGCAAACAAGCTGTTTGTTACTTCGAAGCTGAAATTCTGTGTGTTATCATTAGGATCTGCATCTGTAGAATCTGCAGCTACAGAATATACACCACTGTAAGTTGCAGGAGTTGCAGGAGGAGTATAGGTAAGATCAAATAACTGATTTTCTGCTAAAGAATCCGCAGTGATCATACCATAATCTTTATCTTCATTGTATACAACATTACTAGTAGCATCATCCGTAACAGTTACGTTAAGAGTAACGTTAGATTGTGTTGCAGAACCAATGTTCTCAATGTCCGCTAAGAATCCAAAACTTTCAATTTGAGTAGCAGGTGTACTATAGTTCAATGCTCTAGCGAAGAAAGGATTAGTTCTCATGTTATGAGGCTCAGCTTGTACTAACTTCACGTTGTCAATAATCCAGTAGTAGAAATCACATTGCCATTGGAATTTGATTTTTACGGCAGATTGACCTGCAATATCAACAGGAATCTTTACTTGGACAACATTGTCTCTTGGTGGAGTTGTTGTGGTTGCTGAATTGATATCTAGATCACCATTTAAAGTAAAAGGACCTTCCCAAGTAGCACCATCATCGACACTAACGTAGTAAGAAGCCCATACACCGTCTGCACCACCAGCATTAGGGTTCAAACGTTGTACTCTTTGTGTAAACTGTAAAGAAAGTATATCAGAAATACCAGATAAATCAAGTGTTGGAGAAATTAACTCCGCATCAACATCTTGGTAAGTCGCAGGAATAGTATCTGCATTACCTGTTTGGTAAGTTTGGTACCAACCAGCTGGCATTCCCACAGAACCACCACAAGCAGAACTAGGGTGAGTAATGCTTTGCGTACCACCACCGAAAGTAGTGAATACACCATCTGCAGCGTATATCCATTCGTGTGGTTCGTTGTTTCCAATTGGAGAGCTAGAATTAGCTAAGCTAGTCCAACCATTCATACCATTGTTAAAATCTTCTTCGTAGTATACGATTTCAGCTGCACCAGTATTAGCACCTGGTACTTCGTAGGCTCCAATTCGGAACGCACCCGCAGAACCATCAAAAACAGCTGCTGACCAAATTCTAACTAAATAAGTTTCGTTTGGAGCTAAACAACCTGCAGGGATGTTCATGAAATCAACACCAGGGTTGTCAGAAAAACAGCTGATTGGAGTATTGGTTACATCACAATCGTTTGTGTATACAGCCATTCCGTTGTTATCTAATTCTCCATTCGCTAAACCAGTGTAATTTAATTGTATAGTAACACCACCGCCTGGAACATCAGCTCCTACAGTGAAAGAAAACCATACATCATCTCGGAACCAACCACCAGAACAAACCGTTGGAGCAGGAATACCCGCTGCATCTACTGTTCCTACGGTAGTAGCATCAATGAAAACTAGACTTGCCTCATCTGGCGCTAAAGTCAATGCCGCTGGTGCATCGCAGTTATCATTTGCCGGTTGGGCGTAAGAAATGATTGAAAAACCTAGGATCAAACTTAAGGTTAGTAAGATCTTAGACTTATTAATGGGTAAAAAGTAAAAATTCATAAGCACTAAATATTTAAGTTAAGGAATTTATTATAGAACTTGTTTTAAAAATATGCGTCTAAATGGCAATCGTTTGAAAAAGTGGAACAGTATTAAAAGAACGAAACTTATTTCTTGCATTCTAAACTATTCGTATTAATTCGATCACCTGAGTATAATACATTTGACTTAAGCTGTGTTTTGCTATTCTATCAAAACTAATTCAAACATACTTTGTTCAAAGTTATCGTTTGACAGAGTAAAATTAAGGAAAAAAATCATATTTAAAACTAAAAATTACACGAAGAAGTCGTTTGCTAAACAAAACTTATCAAATTGCTAATTAAAAAATATATCATTGTTTGCATAACTAGCGCTAAATAAGTGAATTACACTTAATTCTATCCAGCTAAAGCTGCCTAATTAATTTGAAAATGGCGATCGAATTCTTTTTTGAGTTGTGCCTTGTGGACAGGAACCACACCTACGCGTTCACATACTTGCCCACCTGCTAAATTTGCTAAAAAGGATACCTCTTTCATATCTAACGACAAAGCTAAACCAAGTGCTGCTACACTAATTACGGTATCTCCTGCGCCACAGACATCAGCGATATTTCTAGCTTGCGTAGGGATAATGGTTGCTTTTTCTTGATCGTGAAGGAATAATCCTTTTTCTGATAAGGTAATCAAGGTATACTTATTTTCCAAGTGACGATGAATATAATTTGCAGCTTCTGTTAGGGAGCTTACATTTGTATGTACTTCAAGTGGAATATTTTGTCGGACTTCTTTCAAATTAGGTTTAAATAAGGTAACATTTTTATAGGTCAAAAAGTTTTGATTTTTAGGATCTACGGCTGTAGGAATATTGTGTTGTTGTGCGAGTCGAATAATCGTTTGAATGACTTTTGGCGTCAAAACGCCCTTATTGTAATCTTGAAATAAGATGACATCGATCTTTTTTGTGGTCAAAATACCTTGCACTAAGTGGAGGAAATCAGCTTCTTCTTTTGCCGAAAGAGCGAAGTTATCTTCTCGATCTACGCGCAACATTTGCTGACTTTGCGCAATGACTCTTGTTTTTACCGTTGTCATTCGTTCTTTTGAAAAGTGAATACCAAGGTCAGATAAGTCATTTTTTGGGAGTAAGTCCATAAAAACGGCCGTATTTTCATCTTGACCAATAACGCTACAAAGGTAAGGCGTTGCCCCGAGTGCTTTGATATTAAGTGCTACATTTGCCGCACCTCCTAAACGATTATCAGTACTATGGAATTTGACGACAGGAACGGGAGCTTCTGGCGAAATTCGGTCTACACTTCCTTGTAGATAACGGTCGATCATTACATCTCCTACGACTAAAACTTGGAGTTGATTAAAATCTTCAAATATTTTGGCTGAGTTTAGCATATAATTGATGGAAGTTGTTTTAAAATCGAAAAGCAGCGTTTTTGTTTAAAAAAAGATTTTTTCTACCCTTTGTTGTATTGCTACGGAGGATTAAAAAGCTGAAAGTTTTGCCGAAAGGGTCAAATAGTAAGCATTTTTAGCATTTTAAACAACCTCGTTGATCAGCGCACAAATTTAGCTATAGCTGAATGGATTTTTAAATTTTCCTGTTCTTTTTTTGTTAGTTTTACCTTGGTCGCTCTAAAGTAGCTTGGATTTCTAGCATGATTTGTTGGGTAGCACCCTGATTTTCTTGCAAAAAAAGCTTAGCTTGTTCGGAAGCAGCGCGATAATTTTCAGGTTTCCTTAGCCATGCTAATCGTTCAACTAAGTCTTCTGATTGCTTAATTGAAAAGGCTGCTTGCCGTTCAATTAAGCGTATGGCTTCTTCAAATTTCTCATATTTAGGGCCAAAAATAACGGGTAAGCCAAAAGCAATTGGTTCCAATGTATTATGAATTCCTTTGCCAAAACCACCACCAATATATGCAATCTGACCGTATTGATACAATGCGGAGAGCATCCCAATATTATCAATAATTAGCACTTGATAATCAGCAATTGTGGCCGGTTGAGCTTGTGAATATCGACAGACTTTTAAGCGAAGTTGACTTTCTAGTGCGGTAATTTTCGTAGGATTAATTTCGTGTGGTGCAATAATAAATTTTGTTGAGGTAGCAGCGTTATTGTTCAGTATAGGAAGAAAAACTTTCTCGTCGGCTTCCCAAGTACTTCCTAAAACAACAACGGGATGTCCTTCGGCAAAATTGGCAACGAGGGGAAAGGTTTTGGCGTGGCGAGGAATTTCTAATACTCGGTCAATTCTAGTATCTCCACTGATCGTCAAATTTTTTATACCAATATCTCGTAGCAGCTTAGCGGAACGCTCATTTTGGACGAAAATATGTTTGAAATGAAAGAGCATTTTCCGAAAAAGACCACCGTAGGGTTTGAAGAAAGACTGATCTGACCGAAAAATGGCAGAGATCAAAAAACAGGGAATACCTTTGTGGTGTAAGGTCGCGAGATAATAATACCAGAATTCATATTTCACAAATACAACTAAGCGAGGCTGTAAGCATTCGATCCACTTTTCTGCGTTGCGCTTTGTATCTACGGGGAGGTAATCGACATAATCTGCGAGCGGATAATTTTTGCGAATTTCGTAGCCAGAGGGTGAGAAAAAACTCAGAAAGATTTTACACTGTGGGTATTGTTTTTTCAGGCTTTCGATGAGCGGTCGACCTTGCTCAAATTCGCCGAGAGAGGCGCAGTGAATCCAGATAATATCCTGATCTTTTGCTATTTTATTAAGGCGCTCCCATATGCCTTTTCTACCCGCTACCCACATTTGGGCTTTCGGTGAGAAGAAGGCTGCCAGTTGAATTCCCCAATGATAGAGTTGGATGGCAAGCCGATATACAAATAGCATAGTAATGTTTGGTAAAGCCAAGGCAGGAATAGCGATGCATTGGCGGATAGTGATTTAGGAATTAAGTTCGGGTATAAAATTAATAAAATTTTGTATCTGGATCTTCACCGATGTAGAAGGGGAGGGTCCAGCCGATTTTGATTCCATTCAACAAATCCGTCCGCTTTCGATCGTCTTTCGCCATCATCTGAAAATCAAAGTCACGTCGACTTTCCGTAAACGCTTGGGTGAATTCAAAACCGATGGTAAGGTTGATTCGTCGATTTTTGCTTAAATATTGATAGCCAATAAATTGATTAAGTGCGAGCCCATTGGAGAGTCGGTCGTAGCCCTTAACGTAGATGTCGTCGATTTGAATAACCGACCGACTATCATCTAAGACTCTAATTTTATGCTGTAGAAACCCTGCTCCTACGGTTAGTCTAATCCCTGAACGTCGATTTGAGGCAGACAAGGGAAATAATTTACCGATAGAACCACCAAGGTAAAAACCTCCTTCTCGGAGTTGGACTTGAGCAAAGGTACGATTGTTCCCAATGATCTGATTGTCTATGCCTCGTAAGCCTATTAGAACATCTTCTTTAACGGTATTGCCAAAGAAATAATAGCTTTCGAAACCTAAAATGAGGTTATGTTTTCCAGTCATATATTCTACGCCGCCACCAATTGCGCCACTAGAGCCAAAACGATTAACTAAATCTCCACTAGGGATTTGGAAGGCATAAGTAATATTTACGAGCAAGGCGCCACCAACATTATCTTTCTCCGACGGTTGAGCCGAGAGGAAGAACAGACAAGAACAAAAAAATAGGAGTAAGGGTATTCTTTTTTTCATCAGAATTTTCTTTTGTAGCATTTTCAACTTTAAAACAACTTTTTTAGGTATTCGAAACTTAAGTAGCAAATACAGTCTTTTAAATTATGATTGGCAGCCTTGACAAACTAAACGACTTCTACCTTATAATAACGGGTAGACAACTGAAAGCGTCTAGTTCGTTAGCTAAAGAAAGTGGAAAAGTCTTGCTTTTGCCTAAAATTAGCTAAAATCACGATTGCGGCAAAATTAAACATTTTAAGCGACCCTTTTAAGTCTCAAGGCAATTTTGTCTTAGTACTTAGCAAAAGAAATAACTGTAGCGCTTCTAACGTTAGCCTTTACGGAAAGTATTCTCTATGCTTAATTTTTTGTGTATGGTGAAAGCGGGAGAATTCTACCGAAAGTTGACAATAGTTTTAGAAAAAGAAATTATCTTTGTGGTCTAAACATAGAAAGATGAATAAGATACAAATGGTTGATTTACAGGCGCAATATCAGCGAATTAAAGCGGAAGTAGATCAAGGAATTGGCGATATACTGAATAGTTGTCAATTTATCAACGGAACTGCCGTAAAAGAATTCACTAAAAATTTAAAGACTTATTTGGGCGCCCAACACGTCATTCCTTGTGGAAATGGAACGGATGCTTTGCAAATTGCTTTGATGGCGTTGGACTTACAACCGGGCGATGAGGTGATTACTACGCCATTTACTTTTGTGGCTACGGCGGAAGTTATTGCTTTATTAAAATTAAAGCCGGTTTTTGTTGATGTACACGCTGATACTTTTAATATGGATGAAACCAAATTAGAAGCGGTGATTACGGAGCGCACGAAATGTATTATTCCGGTACATTTATTTGGGCAGTGTTGCAATATGGAAAAAATCATGCAAATTGCGGAGGCACATCAATTATACGTCGTAGAAGATAATGCACAAGCCATTGGGGCGGATTATCATTTTTCGGATGGTCGAATTTGTAAGAGTGGAACGATGGGGCACATTGGAACAACTTCTTTTTTTCCCTCTAAAAACTTGGGTTGTTACGGAGATGGCGGTGCTATTTTTACCCAAGATGATGCTTTAGGGAAGAAAATACAAGTCATTGCGAACCACGGTTCTAGTGTGCGATATTACCATGATGAAATTGGCGTAAATTCTCGTTTGGATTCAATTCAAGCGGCAGTATTAGATGTCAAATTAAAGCACTTAGATGATTACGGTCGTGCTCGAAAAAAAGGAGCAGATTTTTATAATGCACACTTGGGTTTGCCGGGAATTCAAACGCCCGTGATTGCACCATTTTCTACGCACGTTTTCCACCAATATACTTTGATTATTGAAAATGGACGAGATCAGGTGAAAGAACACTTGACTGAAAAGGGAATCCCTACGGGCGTTTATTATCCGGTGCCGCTACATTTACAAAAGGCTTATCGAGGCGATGGATACAAAATGGGCGATTTTCCAGTTTCGGAAGATTTGGCAAGAAAAGTGCTGTCTTTACCAATGCACACAGAGTTGAAGGAAGAAATTCAACATTATATTATTGATGAAATTAAAAACGCAATTTTAGCATCGGTCAAATCGTAAATTTCTCCAACAACGGCAGCATTAGTTCGTTGTGGGCTTTTATTTTTTGCACCCAAATTTATATCTACTATGAAACGAGTACTTATTACTGGAGCAGCCGGCTTTTTGGGCTCTCACCTTTGTGATCGATTTATTAAAGAAGGTTGCCATGTAATTGGAATGGATAATCTAATTACCGGAAATTTAGCAAACATTGAGCATTTATTTCCACTGAACGAATTTGAATACTATCACCACGATGTTTCCAAATTTGTACACGTACCCGGAGAATTAGATTACATTTTACACTTTGCTTCTCCTGCTAGTCCGATTGATTATTTACAAATGCCGATTCAGACGTTAAAGGTAGGGTCTTTAGGCACACATAATTTATTAGGTTTAGCCAAAGAAAAAAAATCTAGACTTTTAATTGCTTCTACTTCTGAAGTATATGGTGATCCATTGGAACATCCGCAGACGGAAGAATATTGGGGAAATGTAAATCCGATTGGTCCACGTGGTGTATACGACGAAGCTAAGCGTTTTCAAGAAGCGATTACGATGGCGTATCATACTTACCATGGTTTAGAAACGCGGATGGTTCGAATTTTTAATACTTATGGTCCACGGATGCGGGTCGATGATGGTCGAGTATTACCAGCGTTTTTCTCGCAAGCGATTCGCGGAGAAGGATTAACGGTATTTGGTGATGGTTCGCAAACGCGATCTTTCTGCTATGTAGATGATTTGGTGGAAGGGATTTATCGTTTGTTATTGAGCGATTATCATATGCCCGTGAATATTGGAAATCCACACGAAGTAACCATTAAGGAATTTGGGGAAGAGGTTTTAGAGATGGTTGGAAATCCTGCGGCGAAATTGATTTATAAGAATTTGCCACAAGATGATCCAAAGCGAAGACGACCAAATATCAGCAAAGCCAAGGAGGTTTTAGATTGGGAACCAACGATCTCTCGCGCAGAAGGTATGCGTCGTACGTACGAGTACTTTAAAAAAGTAGTTACCGTTTAAGAAAATAAGCAGATTTAGCGTTTGAATTTTCAAACCACTTCATTTTACTAAAACGCAGATTGAACATGTCTAACAAAAATAAAACCTTATTAGTAACTGGCGGTGCTGGCTTTATTGGCTCGCATTTAGTTCGATTACTGGTAAACAAATATCCAGCTTATCGTATCGTGAATTTAGATCAACTCACTTACGCTGGTAACCTCGCTAATTTAAAAGATATTGAAAATAAAGAGAATTACAGTTTCGTGAAAGGAGACATTGTTGATGCTGTTTTTCTAGATGAATTGTTTGCAACGCATCAATTTGATGGTGTTATTCACCTCGCAGCAGAGTCGCACGTTGATCGTTCCATTTCAGATCCCATGAGTTTTATTAATACCAATATTATTGGTACCGTGAATTTGTTGAATGCAGCACGGAAAGCTTGGGGAGACTTTACGGACAAACTTTTCTACCACGTTTCTACGGATGAAGTATATGGTAGTTTGGGCGAAACGGGTTTCTTTACGGAAGAAACTTCTTATGATCCTCGCTCTCCTTATTCTGCTTCGAAAGCAAGTTCTGATCATTTGGTACGAGCGTATCACCATACTTATGGAATGCCGATCGTTATTTCCAATTGTTCTAACAATTATGGTTCTTTTCAGTTTCCTGAAAAATTGATTCCACTATTCATCAACAACATCAAGCAGAAAAAAGCTTTACCCGTTTACGGAGACGGTAAATATACGCGAGATTGGTTGTGGGTAGAAGATCACGCGACGGCGATTGATTTGATTTATCATAAAGGAAAAGTAGGCGATACGTATAATATTGGTGGAAATAATGAATGGAAGAATATTGATTTAATCCATGTGCTTTGCGATTTGATGGATGAGTTGTTGGATCGACCGAAAGGAGATTCTCGCAATTTGATTACTTACGTGAAAGATCGAGCAGGTCATGATCGTCGTTACGCCATTGATGCTTCCAAGTTGATGAATGAATTGGGTTGGGAACCTACCATTCAATCTACCGAAGGTTTAAAAACTACTGCAAAGTGGTATTTAGATAATATGGACTGGATGGAAAATATTACTTCTGGCGAATATCAAAAGTACTATCAAGAACAATACGCAGAAAGATAACAAGTATCAACAACGTTTAGACTATAGAAGCAGCGAATAGGCCTTACTGCTCGATATTAGAAAAAGAATACGAACTCAATAATAGTCTAAAACTTCTAAAAACTTAAAAATCCCGAGCTTCACGACGAAGTTCGGGATTTTTTTTTGAGGACAGTGTAAGGATTGTAAGAAAATATTTTTCTTAACTATTGATCGCTTTGATTCCTGGGAGTTCTTTTCCTTCCAAGAACTCAAGCATAGCGCCACCGCCAGTAGAAACGTAACTTACTTCTTCCGATAAACCCATTTGGTTAACGGCTGCGACAGAATCGCCACCACCAACGAGTGAGAACGCCCCTTTCTTAGTCGCTTTGGCAACTGCTTTAGCAACCGCCTTGGTCCCTTTTGCGAAAGCTGGCATTTCAAACACGCCCATTGGGCCATTCCATAAAATTGTAGCAGATTTACGAATCACTTCCGAAAATTCTTTTTGTGCTTGTTTCCCAATATCTAAGCCCATCCAGCCTTTGCGAATTCGCTTGCTATATTTCGTTTCCGTCTTAGCATCAGCGGCAAACTGATCGGCAATCACAGAATCTTTGGGAAGATAAATTTTTACATTTTTATCGGCAGCTTTCTTCAACAACTTTAAGGCAAGGTCAAGTTTATCTTCTTCGACGAGCGAATTCCCAACATTACCACCTTGGGCTTTGATAAAAGTATAAGCCATGCCACCACCGACTAAAAGATGATCAACAAAATCAATAAGGCGATCGAGGAGTAGGATTTTATCGGATACTTTTGCGCCTCCGATAATTGCTGTGACGGGTTGGTCTGGATTGTTGAGTAAACGATTGGCATTTTCAATTTCTTTTTGCATCAAGAAACCAAAAGATTTGGCTTTAGCTTTGAAAAATTGAGCGACTGTGGTGGTAGAAGCGTGCGCGCGGTGCGCTGTACCAAAAGCGTCATTGACATAAAGATTGGCTAAGCTTGCTAATTTTTTGGCGAAAGCCTCGTCTCCTGCAGCCTCTTCTTTGTGAAACCGTGTATTTTCCAACAAAAGTACTTCTCCTGGTTGTAGTGCTTTGGCTAACTTCTTAGCATTTTTACCGACTGTTTCTTCCGAAAACTGCACTTTTTTGCGGAGCACTTTATTAAGATGAGGGATTAAATGTTGTAAACTGAATTTTTCTCGATTGATGCTGCCGTCTTCGTTTAATTTTTTTTGTGGTCGACCAAGATGAGACATTAAGATTACGGCACCACCGGCTTTTAGGATATGCTTGATGGTTGGTAAGGCAGCCCGGATACGCGTATCGTCGGTGATTTTATATTTATCGTTTAGTGGTACGTTGAAGTCAACTCGGACGAGGACTTTTTTATTGTTGAAATCTAAATTCATATTATTTTTTTGGTGCGTTGCTCAAGCGATGGTGGTACACTTGAGCTAACAATGGTTTAATATTTTAAGAATGACTTCGTATTAGCATTTAGGCAATGATACTTTTCATTGCGGAGTAAAATAAATTAAGGCGAAGATTTTTTTGAATAGAAAATGCCTAATTGGACTTCCCCTTGAATTTCAAAGTCACTCTTCATTTTACGAAAATAAAAAAACACTTCTAAAAAGTAATTCTTAGAAGTGTTTTATTGGATATAAAAATGAATTTCTATAGGAATATAGGATTAGCTCATTACGGTTTCGGGTAATTTTGCAACCATGTGTGCAGAATCTGCTAACCGAGCAGAATAACCGGCTTCATTATCGTACCATGCAATTACCTTCAACAACTTACCATCCAATTTGGTTAGTTGTGAATCAAAAATGGAAGAGTGTGGATTGCCGATGATGTCGCTAGAAACGATGGGGGCATCCGTATACTGAAGAATTCCCTTGAGTCCTTGTTCCGCTAATTCTTTAAATTTAGCGTTAATATCTGCCAAACTAACGTCTGCTTTAATCGTACAACTTAAGTCAATTAAAGAACCGGTTACTACAGGAACTCGAACGGCCATTGCGTTTAATTTTCCTTGAATTTTTGGATAAACTTTAGCTACGGCAATTGCAGCGCCGGTTGTAGTCGGAACAATATTGATTGCTGCTGCTCTTGATCTCCGCAAATCGCGGTGAGGAGCATCTTGTAAACGTTGATCTGCGGTATAACCGTGAATGGTTGTCATCATACCTTGCTCAAATCCCCAAGTTTCTTCAATCGTCTTTACGACGGGCGCCAAGCAGTTGGTGGTACAAGAAGCGTTAGAGAAAATAGTATTAGCAGCATCTACTTCGTGGTCGTTGACACCGAGCACGATGGTTTGAATGCCTTCACTTTTAGCTGGAGCAGAAAGCAATACTTTCTTTGCCCCTGCGCTGAGGTGCATTCCGGCTTTATCTTTCGTGGTAAAAATTCCGGTACATTCTAATACGAGGTCAATTTGCATATCTTTCCAAGGTAGGGCAGAAGGATCTCTTTCCGTCAGACTGCGAATAGCCTTACCGTCGATAATGATTTCTTGATCGGTATGAGTAACCGTTCCAGGGAAAGCCCCTTGCGCGGAATCATACTTAAATAGGTGAGCGAGTGTTTTGTTGTCTGTAAGATCATTGATCGCTACGACTTCTAATTCAGTACTTTTTAATAGGTTTCGAAGGGTAAGTCGACCAATTCGACCAAATCCGTTGATTGCAATTCTTTTTGCCATTTTGATGATGTGTCTTGTTATTCAATTTTAGTTAGTGTAAAAATAACAACAATTACTTAAAAACCAAATAATATCCCGACTTTTAGGATTACCTTAACTCGTAATTAGTC
Source organism: Saprospiraceae bacterium (assembly GCA_045110315.1). GTDB lineage: Bacteria > Bacteroidota > Bacteroidia > Chitinophagales > Saprospiraceae > CALFBG01. The sequence goes on along the minus strand of JBGCFY010000236.1, from coordinate 2,372 downwards.
TTTATATTTATGTGAATTGACAAATTAAGCGAAGTTAGGATGTAAATTTATAAAAGCCATACTAACTACAACACGATTATGCCAGAGTTGTTTACGGAAAAAAGTTAAAGAAATGGGGTGTTTCAGGATGAAATGAAGGATTAATAGGGGAGGGAGTCAGATAAAATGGGAAAAAAAATAAAAAATAATCTAAAAGTTTTGATTTTAAAATAAAGGTTATATCTTTGCCTTGCTTTTGAAGAAAAGCATTAAAAAGTGAAGATAAAAAGGATTGATTTCGTTAGTAATTTCGGCAATGTTTTCTATCTTTGTGACAAGCTAAGCAACTCAATTCCACCTGATAACGTACTCGGAGTTTACGTTAGCCGTGATTTCTAAAAATGAAGTTACGGCTAATGATCAACGGCCCGTTCGTCTATCGGCTAGGACGCCAGGTTTTCATCCTGGTAAGAGGGGTTCGATTCCCCTACGGGCTGCAAAAGCATTTTTAAAACCCTTTTAAGCTTAGGCTTGAGAGGGTTTTTTAAATTGTGGAGGTAGTATTCTTTCCTATATTGAATTTTCTTTTTGATGTTGATTTTGTGATTTCCTTTCTTTTCGGTTTTTTTCCTTTTTCCCTTTTTGTGGGGTTTTGATAATTGAGGTTTTGCTATTTTAAGACCGCCTTAGACGTCTATAAGTATAGCTTAACTCTATGTCAAATGAATATGCTTGAAAAGGGAGTCAAATCGCTTGAAATCAATCGCTTTGACTGTGCCCGATTATTAGAGTTGGTATTGAATTTCGAAAAGAATGGTTAAAAGCATTTTTAGAGCGTCATTGTAAACTCAACATTACTCCAATCTACTCCAATCCGGTGACTCCATCCTTTAGAATCATTGCTCATCCAATTTGGCTTTCTCAAAGAAATAACGGACTTATTTACTTATTGAGAAGCAACTGTTCTCTTCCCTTATACCTCATTCACTCTAAAGTAGGATTTTTGATTTAATATGGCTTAGAAAAGGTGGTGAGGTAGAAGCTATTAATAATTAGCGTTACCAGCATTTAAAAGACGAACCTAAACGTGGTAAACGATTTATTAAAATACTGGGACTATTCCCCTTTATAATTTTAAGTCGAAAAAAATGTTTTGTTAATTCGTAAATGCTGAGTCAAAATATAGGAAATTCAGAGTTTTGTTTAGGAAGTAATAGTGATAACTTTACTAATTTGGTATATTTATTTAACAAATAGCTATACTAATTCGTGAATAGTAAATTGTTTTTAAGAGCTTAGAGGTGCACACAAAATCAAAATTAATCACCAACTAATCACTTAAAACAATGGGGAAAAAACGCTTTTATTGTTTGGACTATTAATACTATCCTCTCAATTACTTACTGCTCAAGGCTCGCCAGATTATACTGAGAGGTCTCAAGGTTAAGTTCAACGAAGATGGTTCGAAATATGTTCGACTCATTTCTTGGGCACAAGTCCAAGTCAACTACAATACAGATAAAAAATTTGATGCAAATGAAAACAGCCCTTTAAACTTTAATTTCAGACGCGCTCGTGTTTTAATGTTTTCACAAATCAACAAGAACTTTTTAATCTTAACACATTTCGGTTTCAACAGCTTGACAAGCTCACAATTGAGCCCTACTGGAAAAGGCACGGGTTCCCAGTTATCTACTCAAAATCTAACACAACTTAATGGTAAATTTTTTTTGTCCTAGTACTTATAATAATGAAGTTGTTTTAAAATAAATCATCTATCTATTTTAAAACAACTTCTATCAAAAAATTGGAATATTGGAGTCAAATCTAATCTCATTTCAAGCAATGGTTTATCTATAAAAAACAAATAATATGTCTAAAAAACAAGAAAATGCAACGGCGTACTGGAAGGAAAACCTAAGATATTTAGCCATTCTATTATCCATTTGGTTTTTAGTTTCTTTTGTCTTTGGTATTCTACTGGTAGACCAGCTAAACACCATTAAATTTGGTGGCTTCAAACTGGGATTCTGGTTCGCACAACAAGGGTCAATTTACGTATTCGTTATCCTTATCTTTTCCTATATGCGATTGATGAATAAGCTGGATAAAAAATATGGTCTTGACGAATAGATTTTTTCTAAAATGATTTGATGAGATAAAAATGGAAGATTTTTTTCGCAATCAAGAATTCGCTAAGCGGAAGACGAGCACGCAAAGTGCGGACAAAGGATACGTTTTTGGTCATACAATGAAGTTGTTTTAAAATAGATCTTAATATTTACAGATAAAGCATTGCAACCCAGTACTTCAGCTTTTTATCGTCACCGCAGCTATGGCTGCGAAACTCAAAAAGAGCTTCGTCCTGAATTACAAGCCTTTATCTTCAATTT
>JBGCFY010000235.1:0-62054 GCA_045110315.1 Saprospiraceae bacterium | reverse complement strand
ACCTGGACGAGGCTATTTTACTTGCCGATCGCATACTGGTACTGAAACCCGACCCTGGAGAAGTCGAGGAGTTGATCGAGGTACCGGTCGCCAGGCCCAGAACCGGCGCGCAGTCCCTTGAGGCACCTTTTTTGGCCACCCGAAAACATCTCGACCACTTGATTCATCCCGCCGAAACCGAAGACGATCACTTCAACATGATTCGCCTTGCACCGGTAGGCGACGATGTTGAACCTCAGTGGTGAAAAAGCCAGGTGCTGATAGATGATACGTACAGCAATAAACTGCAGTGACAGCGCATGGTGAAGAACCGGGTAACAATACGTGCATACAATACCTGCAAACAATACCTGCAAAAACCCGCTGGCTAACGTGGCAAAGCGCCAGGCAAACGCACTGATGATAGAATTGATACAGGCTTGCTAAAACGCATCGTCACACACTGTTAACCATACAGAACCCGCAACAACTTTTACCTCAACAGGTGTAAAACACATAACATGGCTGAGATCAATCCAGATCAGGAGTTAATGTACTCTGACCAATTGCCCGGCGGCGCACACTGGTCAATGATCCTGCGCCGCGGCATTACCTTGCGCCTGACAGACCTGGAAGGCGGCGCCAACGTCGGCATGTTGCTGTACAATCCGGCCAATCTGCTCGAGCGCTACAATGCACCCGACACGTTAAAGTGTCAGCACACCTTCAAACTCACCAGCGGTCATTGCCTGTACTCCGATATGGGGCGTATTTTCTGTTCTATAGAGGCCGACTCGGTTGGCTGGCACGATACCGTTAGCGGTAACCTTGGCACCGAGGCGCTAAAGAAAAAATACACGATTAAAGATTATCAGGCAGCGCGCAACGACTGGACCATCAGCGGTGAGCACAGCTTTCTGGTCGAACTGGCAAAATACGGCCTCCCGGTAAAACGGCCGCAGAAATCGAAAGTGTCAAAAACGCACGTATTGACATTACCTTAAGTACCATTATTTTTACTTATGCCAAAGGTGCCATTGGTGGATTTATGCTTTCTTTGATCCTGACTTACCTGATTAAAAGACCCTAATTCGTGCGGTGACGGCTTCCAAGAGCAACTTCTTTGCTGAACAGCACTTCGCATACAAAATTAAATACATACTTTTTTGGTTTAATATTTGAGAATGTTTTAATTTGTTACTCAATGTAAGCCTTCCAACTAGTTAACATAGGAGTTTGCATCGCTTGCAAGAGTTTAATCACGAAGTTATTTTAAAACAACTTCCATATTTCATTTTACCACAACGTCTATCGAATCAATATATTGAATGGATATTTCTGTAGTAGTCCCTCTTTTTAACGAGGAAGAATCTTTACCTGAATTAGAAGCCTGGATTCGTAAGGTGATGGAAGCTAATCAATTTAGCTACGAAATCGTCTTTGTGGATGATGGTAGTAAAGATAAGTCTTGGCAAATTATTCAAGAACTTTGTCAGGCTAGCCCTTGTGTCGTAGGTATTAAGTTCCGTAGAAATTACGGTAAATCTGCGGGGCTAAGTACAGGCTTTGCCGCTGCACAGGGAAACGTCGTGATTACCATGGATGCAGACTTACAAGATAGTCCTGACGAAATTCCGGAGTTGTATCGTATGATTACCAAAGAAAATTATGATTTGGTCTCTGGTTGGAAGCAAAAACGCTTCGATCCGATTACCAAAACTATTCCCACCAAATTTTACAATGCGGCGACGCGCTGGTTAAGTGGAATCAAACTCCACGATTTTAACTGTGGACTTAAAGCCTATAAAATAGAAGTAGTCAAGAGTATTGAAGTATACGGAGAAATGCACCGTTATATTCCCGTAATTGCAAAATGGGCAGGTTTTAGCAGCATTGGGGAAAAAGTAGTACAGCACCAAGCTCGAAAATATGGCGTGACGAAGTTTGGCTTGGCTCGTTTTATCAACGGTCCTTTAGACTTACTATCGATTACTTTTGTCGGTAAATTTGGAAAAAGACCGATGCACTTTTTTGGCTCTATTGGTGGCTTGATGTTCTTAATTGGAATGACCATCTCGCTTTATTTAGGTGGTACCAAATTGTACGCACTTTTCTACGATATTCCTGCCAAAAATATTGCAGATATTTCTTGGTTTTATGTAGCACTAACGGCAATGGTTATCGGAACCATGCTCTTCTTGACTGGATTCTTAGCTGAACTCGTCGCACGGAATGCTCCTAATCGAAATGTATACTTAATTGAAAAGCGACTAGGACAAAACGTACAAACTCGCTCTTAGCTTATGCCGAAAAATGCCGTCTCTTCTTCGAAAAAAATAGTCATCATTTCTCCAGCTTATCCACTCCGAGGGGGAATTGCTTCTTCGACGGAACGCCTCGCGCAAGAGTTTCAGAAATATGGCTATGAATTGGTGATTTATACTTTTAGCTTACAATATCCTAATTTTCTTTTTCCGGGGAAAACCCAATTTTCACCCGATCCCGCACCGAAGGATTTAAATATCAAAGTAGCAATCAACTCCGTTAATCCCTTGAATTGGTGGTCGGTCGGTCAGGAAATTAAAGCCCTTCGACCCGATTTAGTTTTGACTCGATTTTGGATGCCTTTTATGGGACCTTGTTTTGGTAGTATTCTGCGATTGATTAAAAGAAATGGACACACAAAGATTGCCGCAATCGTTGATAATATTCGCCCGCACGAACCGCGCATTGGAGACCGTCTACTAGCGCAATATTTTGTAAACGCCGTCGATGCTTTTGTCGTCATGTCTAAGTCCGTAGCGGTAGAAATGAAAAGTTTTATCAAAACGCAACCCGTTAAATATATTCCGCACCCGATTTACGATAATTACGGCGATCCGGTTACTAAAGCAGTCGCTTGCCAGCATTTACAAATTGATCCTACTTCCCGTTACTTGTTATTTTTTGGATTTATCCGAGATTACAAAGGACTAGATTTATTACTCAAAGCTATTAATCGCTCTGACCTTCGAGCATTAGGAATCAAATTAATTGTTGCGGGAGAATATTATAGCAACGAAAAAGAGTACCAAGCTTTGATTGAAGCAGAAGGAATCGAAGATTTATTGATCCTACGAACTAATTTTATCCCGAACGAAGAAGTCCGCCATTATTTCTGTGCCGCCGACTTGGTCGTACAGCCTTATAAATCGGCTACGCAAAGTGGAATCTCACAATTAGCCTATCATTTTGAAAAACCTATGGTCGTAACCAAGGTAGGTGGTTTGCCCGAAATCGTAGCGAATGGGAAATCTGGCTACGTTGTTCCAGTATCGGTGTCCGCGATCGGAGACGCGATTGTTGATTATTTTACCAATGATCAAGCTGCGACTTATCAAGCGGGTGTGGTCGCGATGAAAAAGCAATTTTCTTGGAAAAAGATGGTGGAAGGCATTGAAGAAATTACGGCTTAACATCTAAATCTCATTTTTGTTACGGTTTACCAAGCTTTTCAAGTAGTAAGTAGTATTAGTTTTATAAATTTTTTAAGAAGTTCTTACCACAATTACCAAATTTATCCTCAGATTTGTATTATACGATCTACAGAAGTATTTATTTGCCGGAAAGCAAATAAAAAACGCTACCAATTAACCTAGATACCTCAATACAATTCATGGATTCAAGAATCAAAGCCGCCATCAACGAAAGTATTTTAGTAAAGCAAAATTTACTCAACGATGAGGCGATGTTGCAAACCATTGCCCAAGTAGCGGAAAAAAGTACCCTTGCCCTACAGGCAGATAAAAAACTCCTTTTTTGTGGAAATGGTGGTAGTGCCTCCGATGCTCAACATTTAGCCGCGGAACTCTCGGGGCGATTTTACTTTGACCGCGATCCTCTATTCGCAGAAGCACTAACGGTTAATTCTTCTTATGTAACGGCAGTGGCAAATGACTACGGATACGAAGAAATTTTTGCGCGTTTAGTTAAATCAAAAGGTCGTCAGGGAGATATTTTGTTTGGTCTTTCTACTTCGGGAAATTCTCCCAATGTGGTGAAAGCTTTTGTTCAAGCTCGGGCTTTAGGAATGATAACGGTTGGTATGACGGGGGCTAAAGGCGGCAAACTACAAGCATTGAGCGACTTTTTAATTAATGTACCTTCTGTCGATACACCGCGGATTCAAGAAGCGCACATCTTGGTAGGACATATTCTTTGTGAATCGATTGAAACGGCCATGTTTGGTGGCAAATAATCTTTGAAAGTGAATACGACGGAAAAGAATAATTGGACTTTATTTTTGGATCGAGATGGTGTAATCAACGAACGATTGCCGGGAGCATACATTGCAGATTGGCGAGACTTTCAATTTACAGCAAAAGCAATTGACGCCATTGCTCGTTGTCGTAGCTATTTTAGGCGTATCGTAATTGTAACCAATCAGCAAGGTATTGGGAAAGGGATCATGAGTTTTGACGAACTATCAAACTTGCACCAAGCGATGTTGGAAGAGATTCAGGCAGGCGGTGGACAAATTGATGGCATTTATACTTGTCCAGATTTGGCGAGTACGAATTCGGTGAACCGCAAACCAAATCCCGGAATGGCGTATCAAGCACAAAAAGATTTTCCAGAAATTAATTTCAAACGTTCGGTAATGGTCGGTGATTCCATTTCAGATATTCAATTCGGAAAACGTTTGGGAATGTATACCGTTTTAATTCCTAGTAAAATGGAAGAAGCAGACCTATGGGAAGCAGCACCGATTGACTATCGCTTTGATAACCTCAAGCTCATGGCAGATTATTTGGAAGAGGGCGGGATCATTCTAAAAAAGAATACATAAGGGCATTAGATAATAACTTCCGTAGCTCCAAAGCCATACTTGGGGTGATATTCGTTTTTAAAAGTCGTTACGTCTGGATGCTTAATGAGTCGACTGGCAATTTCGTTTTTTAACCTTCCTTTGCCCATCCCGTGAATAATGAAAACACGTTCCACACCCAACTGAATCGCCTCACTCAGGTATTGATCGAACTTGTAGAGTTGAATGCGCAAAATTTCTGCGTTGCTCATTTTTTTGGAAGTATCCGTAATCTTCTCTAAATGTAAATCTAATTCTAAATCAAAATTTGCAAATGCTTCCAAGCTATTGCTCGTCACCGTATAAGAAGATTTACTTTTACGGACAGGACGTGCTTTACGCTTTGTATACGTTTGTAAATCCTCTCCTTTCGTCGTAGGCTGATCGTCGTCAAAGCTTTCCACGACCGAATACCAATGCACGGGACGATTAAGGATGGGTGCCGTTTTAACTTTTCGGAAGAATTGCTGTGGCTTTACTTTAATGACTTTAGCCCTTTTTTTACTCGTTCCCGCCGTCGTTACTTGCCAAAGATCAATGGCAATGCTAGGGGCATCATTCAATTGATCAAAAGAAAGCGTATCTACCAACTGACTCGTCATAGAACTCAGTTTCGAATTCTTTTCGGGCGAGGTATTGTATTTTAGTTGTAATTTAAAACTATACAAAACATCAAACTTCGTATCGTTGATCAGGTAGATGTCATAACTTGAGGTGCTGCGATCTTCGCGGTAATTTGGATCAAAAACCAATTGAATACCTAAACTTTTAAGGATATTATACTGAGAGGCAGGATCGGGCAAAATGGGCGCTTGTGGCGTTTTATCTTTTTTGCCCGGCAAAATTTTTGCTTTGATGGGCGTTTTATTGGATTGAGCTTGGCGGTCCGCTTCGATACTAATGATATCTTCTTCAAAAGCAGGAATCTCCATATCCTCATTATCGAGCAGGATATTAACCAAGCCATCCCCAAGAATCTTAGTGACGACACCTTCATCTCCGGTGTGAATTAATTTTACTCGACTGCCTTCCGCAATTAACATAATATTGGCTTGGTTTGAAATTTCTTAGTCTAACATTGAAGTTGTTTTAAAATGATGTTAGCTGTAGGTATTAAGATCTACTTTAAAACAACTTCATTCGCTCGATTATCTTTAAGTCTTACAAAATTACATTTTAAAACAGGAATTGTTCAAAATGAATTACCTTTGTGCTAAATTTTACTGCAAATTGAAGAGATTTCTACAAAAGTAGCGATAGAAATTGCAGAACCTACAAATTAGTACAAGCGTATCATGAGTCTAAGGTGGAAAATTGCCCAAGCTGCAGAAATTCGTTGGTGGAAGTCCTATTTGAAAAATAAACCGGTTTCAGAATATTTATCTTGGAAACGAACCTACTGGGAAACCTTAGTCGAAAAGAGTGGGATTGCGCTAAAACAAGATGACCAGATTTTAGATGCAGGGTGTGGACCAGCCGGAATCTTTATCGCTTTACCAGAACATAAGGTAGATGCCGTTGATCCTTTATTGGATGCTTACGAAAAAGATATTGACCATTTTGACGCACAGAAATATCCTAATACGCGGTTTTTTCCACAATCTTTAGAAAGCTTTGAATCGGATAAATCTTACGATAAGATATTTTGTCTCAACGTCATCAATCACGTGGCAGACTTAGCGCTATGTTTTGATAAACTGGTGCGCATGACCAAAAAAAATGGCTACTTAATCGTTTCCATTGATGCGCATAATTATCCCGTTTTTCGAAAAATATTCTCTTGGATTCCTGGTGATATTTTACATCCACATCAATACAATCTCGAAGAATATCAAAAGATGCTTACCCAACGCGGTTGCCAATTAGAGCAATCTCTTTTGTATAAAGAAGAATTCTTTTTTAATTATTATATTTTGGTTGCTCGCAAAACGAGCTAAAGAACTAGTTTTTGCAACTAAGCGCTATCTAATATGAAAAGACAAAACATAGGTTCAGGTACTTCGTGGGAAAATACCGTAGGATATTCCCGAGCCGTTCGCATTGGAAACGTCGTGGAAGTCTCGGGCACTACGGCCGTGGATGGAGATGAAATCATTGGTAAAGGAGATCCTTATTTACAAACGAAATTTATTTTTCAAAAAATAGAAAAAGCTTTAACCGAAGCAGGAGCAAGCCTCCAAGATGTAGTGCGTACCAGAATGTACGTAACGGACATCAGCGCTTGGGAAGAGATTGGAAAAGCCCACGGAGAGTACTTTCGAGAGATCAAACCTTGTGCGACGATGGTGGAAGTAAAAGGCTTGATTGATCCCGATTTACAAGTAGAGATTGAAGTAAGTGCAATCATTGGAGGAAGAATAGTTGATTGATGGGGAAAAACTTGTTAGTTTTGCACGCTAATTGAAGAAAGAGGGAAAGAAGTTGTCTCAAAACGAGCTTTAAACAACTTCATTAATTGATACGTACGCATGGCAGCTTATAAAATAAAAGAAATTTACTACACTTTGCAAGGAGAAGGCGCACACACGGGACGCCCCGCAGTGTTTTGTCGCTTTACAGGTTGTAATCTGTGGAGCGGGAGAGAAGCTGATCGACATAAAGCAATTTGCCAATTTTGTGATACGCAGTTTGTAGGAACGGATGGCGTCAATGGAGGTCGCTTTGAAACGGCCGCCGCCCTTGCAGAAAAAGTCGCTACGCTATGGCCCACAACGTCAGATGTGGCTCGACCTTACGTTGTTTGTACGGGAGGAGAACCTTTATTGCAATTAGACGAAGCCTTAATTGAGGCTTTTCACGCAGTAGGTTTTGAAGTTGCCGTAGAGACGAACGGTACGATTGCTGCTCCTGCGGGCTTAGATTGGATTTGTATGAGTCCAAAAGCAGGGACAGAATTATTATTAACAAAAGGCGATGAACTCAAATTAGTTTATCCCCAACCCGATGCGCTTCCTCCTTTATTTGAACAGCTAGCTTTCGATTATTTTTACCTGCAACCGATGGATGGTCCAGAAGGACTTGCCAATACTCAAGCAACAGTAGCTTATTGTCTCGCCAATCCACAGTGGCGAATGAGTGTGCAGACGCATAAGTTGTTGGAGATTCCTTAGCGGAAAATAATAGAATAAAATTCCCCGTCCTTATACCACCGCTGCATCATATTTACACAAATCAATTAGATTTTTATAAATCTCATTTTGTTCTAAAATAGTAGGATTACCAAGAATGATGAGATGCTTGCGTGCGCGTGTCAAAGCGACGTTGAGTTTGCGATCTACGCCTTCTTCGGACAAGGAAATCAAAGTGTCCAATTGTCTGAAATCATTGGTGCAAAGTGAAATAAGAATAATATCGCGGGCGCCTCCTTGATATCGTTCAACGGTATCAATCGTCAGTTGGTCAATAGCAATTTCTTTCGCTTGTAAGGTTTGTTGGATTTGTGCAATTTGTGCTCGATAAGGGGTGATGATGCCGAGACTATTCGCGTTGAAATCTAGTTGATTTGTTTGATAGATTTTTTGGAACGCAAGAATCAAATCGGATAGCATTTCTGCTTCGTAGGTATTGGTTTTGAGGGAAACTTGCTCGTCGCTTTCACTCGGTAAAAATAAAACGCGCCGCTGACAAAGTAATTTTTCCAATACACTCGCCGCTTCCGGAATTTGGTAACTCAAATCTTGCTGTTGCAAAGCACTCAAACTAATGTTGTTGGGTAAAATCTTGAGCGTACCTTGGTAGAAATAGTCATTCGAAAATTGCATGACTTCTTGGTGCATCCGACCTTGGTGACTCAACTGCGCGTACGCCCAATGCCAATTGTTTTGCTGACATTGCTTGAATAATCTTTCGAATAGCGAATTGCGTAAATTTGTAATCCCAATCTCGTGCATCTCCGCATCGGCACAGGCAGAACTTTCATGATCTTGCACCACAACCGCGGGCAATTGTTTGTGATCTCCAATTAAAATAAACTTTTCAAACTGCGGCAATAAACCCATTAGAATTGGCTCCAAAATTTGCGAAGCCTCGTCGATGATGACTCGATTGAATTTCTTGAGTTGGAGCAAGCCTTGCTTACTGGAAATAGAAGAAACTGTCGATACAAAAATTCGATGCTGCCCTAAAAGGGTGACTAACCCTTTTCGATTTTGCACACTTTCCATCTTTTGATTGAGTAAGTTTTTTCGAAACTTTTCCTTAGTAGAATAAGTCGATCCAATCCGCAAATAAGCAGATTGCATCGATGGACGAATGCTTTCAATCGCTTCACAAATTTCGTCAACCGCTCGATTGGTATAAGCAAGCAATAAAATATCCTCGGAAGAATGATCATAAAGATGTGCCACAAAATGCTTGAGCATCATACTCGTTTTTCCCGTACCGGGCGGTCCCCAAAGTAAAAAATAATCTTTTGCAGCGAGTAACTTTTGAAAAATACCTTGTTGCTCTTCCGTTAGTTCGGACGCAACGTTGAGGCTAGTACCAGGCGCAACTTTTGCTGGCGCTCGGAGGCAAAGGAGTAAATCTTTTTTGTGTTTTGGAAATAAATTAAACGCAAATAGACCTCGGTACAATCCGTTGAAACTACTATCCAATAAATCCCGCTCTAAATTCCAAAAAGGATTCTCTTCAAAGATAGAGTTGTTAAATTGTTGCGAGCGTAATCGTACACTAACAAATTCTTCCGTGATTTCAATAATTGTACACTTAAAAATCTGACTCGATAAAACCGTTGCATTTACGTCTTTAAAAGGGTAAAGCACGGCAATGTCTCCGTTTCTAAATTTAGCGAGTGGATTGCTGTCTTCCGTTTTTTCAAAGGTAATCGTTAGTTCGCTCGTTGCCGCTAGATTTTCTTTGATACGCAGGTGACTGATAATGTCAAAATTGGCTTGTTTCTCTTCAAAATCATTTAACCATAAAGAAGCAATTCCGTTGATGTTGTCCAAACCTTGTACGCCCGTTTTGGCAAGTTGGTGTTCGCGGGCAATGAAGCTCGCGTAAGCTCGAAAATATTTGCGTTCGAGCGTCGTCATGTTAACGTATACTTTTTGGAAAAAAGCTAAATCTTTAGCTAAAAATCCCGTTGCTTTAGGAAAATATTCCGGGGATAGTTTATTGAAAATATCAGCTTGTTCCGTTTGGTCATTAATACGAATTAGGTTTTGTTCCAACGCTACGAGTTGATTGCGCTGTTGTAAGGCTTCGTATTGCTGTGCTTTGGTAGCTGGCGCAAAACGCAAATGGTTAAGGTCGAGCCCAGAGTATAAAATATAATTTGTGAGGTGAAGTTTTTGACTAAATACGGACTTTAGCATTAAATCGTACAATAGCGTCTGATTGAAATGCGCGGGACTAATGCCGTACACATTGGGCATGAAGGCTTTTCCACTTTTTAATTCAATGATGGCAGAACTTTGGTCGGGTTTCGGATTTTGATAAAAAACATCGAGTCGACCTTGTAAGCCGTATTTCTCTGCGTAAAAACTAGGCTCTAGAAAACAGTGCTCAGTATTAATTCCTAGTGCTGAAAAATCTTTGAGAATAATTTTCTTCAAATTAATAAAATGCTTTTGCGAGCTTTGCATGATTTCTCGGATCGTACGATTATCGAAGGTCGCAAAGATAATTGGGTTGAGTTGAAAAACTCTAGGGAAGACTTCTTTAAAGCTCGCTGCTGGATTACTCATCAACTCATCCAAAAAGAAGTTGGCAATATTACCAATCATCAAATACTTGGAATAAGTAAAGGGTAAAAACTTTTTAAGTAAATACAATAATGGAACAGCACCAAAGCTCTGAAAGCAATTGGCAACGGCAGTAACATCTACGAGATAATCGGGCTCAATGACAAAAGCCTTCGGGCGGTAGCGAGTCGCTTCATCAATCTCTACGTCAATTAGATTGACCACGAGTGGAAATTGAAAATAGCTTTTGATTTTCTGTATCGTTGGATTAAAGTTTTCGTTTCGCTCCGCAATATTATACTGAATTCGAATCTGTTCTGCCGGTTGGTGTTCTGCACTGGCAATGAATTGATTCGCTTCGGGATCATCTTCTAATAGGACTACTTTACAAAACGGTAAAAAGGCTTTTATGGCTACGGGGGAGAATTTAAAGAAATCATTCGCCGGGAGCCAAACTAAAATATCTTGGGGAATTGTGACGTCGAGCAAAGCCTCAATACTTTCTGCAACAACTTTTGCACCGAGCAAAAACTCTTTTTGCAAAGCCGTCTCCTCAGCATCCTTCCGTTGTGGAATCGCTCTTGCCCGTCTGCGGAAAGTATGGAGGTAAAACTGTAATTGTTTGGGTAAACTATATTTGTGCGCTGCATAGGCGAAACGGGCAAAGAGGGTTGTAAACTGTAATTTTTCGCTCCGCGTACAGTCAATAAATAGCATATTGAGCAATCGTGAAGTCGCTTGTAGGCGTTCCGTTGCGGTCAGATCATTGGTATAAATCTTGCTCAACTCTTGATAAAATAAGGCTGCGGTCGCTTTTTTGTTCATATCACTTCAATATTAGCTCAAAAAACAAAATATTTTGCTCTTTCAGCTTAAAAATCGAGAAAAGCTGTAAAGTTTTCTGACTGTTTTTCGTTATCCTAAGGTCGTGTAGCTCAAGAGCGCTAGCAGCGTGGGAAGGAATGAGGAAAATAACTTGTACTTTTGTCTTTCCATTTAAAATAACTTCAGCCTAAGGAAACACGGCGCATACTGTTTCCTTATTCGAATACGAATACTAAAGTCCGATTATGAAAAAGATATTTCAACTTTGTTTACTTTGCTGCTTGCTTACGACTTTGGCGCAAGGACAGGAAACGAATAGCTTGACGGCTTTGGATAACCGTTATTTTCTGAATGGCTCCGATACGGAACAAGTTTTTCTCTACCTCTCTACGGTTGGAGGAAAAGCGCCAGAAGATAAACAACGTGTGCCGTTGAATATTTCGATTGTCATTGATCGGAGTAATTCTATGAAAAGTGCGGGGAAATTGGATTACGTTAAGAAAGCAGCAAAACTTATCGTTAATAATTTATCGGAGAAGGATTATATTTCTATCGTGGTGTATAATGACGAAGTAGACGTAGTGCAAGCTTCGACTTTGGTTGAAAAGAAATATCCACTCAAAAAATTAATTAAAGGAATTGAACCGGCAGGAGTAACGAATATTAGTGACGGTATGCTGGAAGGTTACGAACAGGTACAGGCTGCTTACGATCCGCATCGGGTCAATCGAGTATTGTTGTTGTCGGACGGTCTGGCGAATCGAGGAATTACGAAATTAGCCGATCTACAGCAGATTGCCAAAACTAAATATCGAGGAGAAAAACTAGCGATTTCAACTTTTGGTGTTGGTACCACTTTTAATGAAAATTTATTGACTTCCTTGGCAGAATATGGTCGTGGGAATTATTACTTTATTGACGATGCTAAAAAAATACCTAAAATTTTTGGAGCAGAACTCAAAGGTTTATTATCCGTCGTAGCGAAGAATGCCCAAATTCGGTTGCATTTTCCTTCGGAGTACCTTTCGGTCGCTAAAGTTTATGGCTATAAGTACGAAACGGAAAAAGACGAAGTCGTGATTGATTTTAATGATATTTTTGCGGAAGAAGAAAAGTCTGTATTGATTGCCTTCGATGTCAAAAAACCTTTTACCGATTATTTAGACTTTGAAAGTACTTTAGCCTTTGAAGATGTTCCCAACGATTATGAAAAGAAAATCGTAGAAAATAAAATTCGACTGAAGATGACGGCGAATGCTACACTCCATCAAGAAAGTTATGACCAAGAAGTACTTCGCAATATTATTCTTTTTAAATCCATCGAATTCATTGAACGAGCGACGTTGCAAGTAGACGAAGAATTGTTCGATGAAGCCAAGCAAACAATTCTTGATAATCAGGCTTATCTTGACGAACAATTCAAAAGAGTAGTGCTTGATCCCATCTTAGAGGAATTGTATCAAATTAATTTAAACTACGGAAAAAAGATTGCTCGGATCAAAGGCATGACTAAAAAAGATCGTCGCCTACTACAAAAGACTAGCAAGAGCAAAGTCTACCTTTTGCAGAAAAAGCGTAGTCAGTAAACGACCGATTAATTTCCTCTCTTTTTAAAACTACCCAAAAGGGTGAAGCTTAACTGATGCTTTCTCCCGACCTTGCATACATTGATTATTGGTTCTTTGGCAATTCGTCTAAGAATAGGATTATTTAATAACCTTAAAATTAATGTAATGAAAGTACTTCAATTTGTCCTCCTCATTTTTTGTTGTTCTATTTTTACCGTGAATACGACTACGGCACAAACCAAAGCAGAGAAAGCGTTTAACAAAGCACTAAAGACGAGTATTTTGGTTTTTGATAAAGATAAAATATTTGATACCAGCGAAACTTACGCTGTTAACTTACCCAAAAAAGTATTGAAGCGTGCGATTAAGTTGCCCGTTGAATTAAAGACACCTTTTACCATGAAGGGAGATGGCTTTTGTGTACAAGTCGGTTGTAGAGCTGCGAAGGGTGGCGACTGCAATACAGATTGTCACTTGATGTGGAGAGATGCCAATCGGGATGGAGCCATTCAACCGGATCAAGAACTTCGATGTATGTGTAAAAATGGTGGTAAATGTGGAATGGCTGCGAAGAAAGCGGAATGTGAATAATTCGTAAAGATTAGATTTAACTTAACCCCAGAAATACTCAAACTCAAGCGTGTATTTAAGTCGCTTCTTTTTTAAGAAGCGACTATTTTTAAACTCCCGTTTAAATAATTCAAATCTAGTCTTACCTAAATCGTTAGGACTTGTCGACTTTTCAGGCCTGATTTTAAATATCCTTTAAGAACGCTTATTGCCTCAGAAAATAATTTCCGCAACACCCCCAAGTAACTTTTCCATGAAAAATATAAATTGGTGCTTCCTAATAATGCTTTTGCATTTATTGCCTACGCAGCTCAGTGGTAAAAGTTTAACGAGTTGCGAATCAATCTTAAAGTACGAAAAAAGTACAGTGAAATATGGCGCTCCTTACCAAGTAAAATTGAAACCCCAAGTTGAAACCGTAACAATTAGCGTAGACAAAACTGCTGGAACTGCCCCCGTAATCGTTTCTATTTATTTAGATGGTATCGAAAAAGAAAGTTTTAGTTTTCCCAATAGTAAAGTAAAAAAAGTACAGACAAAAACTTTTAAAAATATTCGTAATAAATCTTTCAAAGTAAAAATTGTAAATCCAGCGAAAGATAAATCTTTTTCTTATCACTTAACAATTAAAGGGCATAGCTCCGCACTCGGTGAAAAAAAAATAAAACTAAAGTCATTGGGAAAAGAAACCTTTTACACCGCTACGGCCTGCGGAGAAAAAGTGAAAGTAGAACTTGCTCGTAAGAAAGGAAAAGCGAAAGCGACTATTTATGTTTATCGAGGTAATATAAAAGTGTGGGAAAGTTTTTGGGGCGGAGAAGAAAAAAGAATCAGTAAAATATTTCCAGCATCTACTAACAAAAAATATAAAATTGTAGTTAAAAATGTATCTGCTGATCAAACGGTTGAACTGCTAGTAAAAGCCCTGCAATTGTAACATTGTTTATGCAGATTTTTTTTGTAGATTAAGATAAAAGCTAATAATTTCTTTTTGAAAATTAAGAGCCTGTTTACTTCGGTAAGCAGGCTCTTGCATTTCTACGATTTTATGTAAATGCTTTTGCTGGAAAATTAAATGAAGTTTTTTTATTTTAAAATAAATTCAACGTGTATGGGTATCGTTAGCTTTACTTTTTTTCGTTTTTTCTTTTAAAAAAAACGAAAAAAATACTCAATTCAATCAAAACTACCCTAAAGGGTGAGGTACTAGTTTAGCTTTATGCTGAACTTGCAGTCATAATTAATTATTCAAGTAACTTCAAAAATAAAATAAAATGAACAAGTTTAAATTAATGTTATCGCTCCTTGGATTATTTTTAATGACTAGTACTTTAACGGCTGCTGATCGAGTAGAAGATAAAGTATTGAAAACAAGAACGGGTACTGTATACGCAGCTGGTCCAGCAAAAGAAACAGTAGCTTCTAAGTACGACAAGATTACCGTAACGGTAGCAAAGACTGGTGGAAAAGCACAGACCATCGCTAATATCTACGTAAACAATGTCCGTAAAGGTTACATCGAATTTACAAATGGTAAATACTCTAAAACAAAATCTAAAACCATCAGAGGATGTGCTGGAAAGTCTGTAAGAGTAGAAATCGTTAACCAATCCGTTGGTAATAAATTCAAATACAAATTAACAATCAAAGGAATTGGTAATCCGGTAGAAGTTTGTAAGCCTTTTACTAAGAAAAGAAACGGTACCGTGTACGCAGCAGGTCCAGCAAAAGAAACGGTTAGCTCTGAGGCGGATAAAGTAACGGTAACGGTAGCAAAGACTGGTGGAAAAGCACAGACCATTGCTAATATTTATGTAAATGGTGTCCGCAAAGGTTACATCGAATTTACGAACGGTAAGTATACCAAAACAAAATCTAAAACGATTACTGGAACGAAAGGTAAAACCGTAAAAGTAGAAATCGTTAACCAATCTGTTGGTAATAAATTCAAATACAAATTGACGATGAAAGGCGCTTGTAACTAAGCACTCGACGTCCACTATCAATATACAGATATAGGAACGCAATCATTAAGAGACTTCTCACACGTTGTGGGAAGTCTCTATTTTTTTGCACCGTGAATTTTTACTCTGAAATAAAAATTAAGGTTAAACTGTGCGTTGTACCTTTTTCAAGATCTTCGACAAAAGCTTTTTCTTTTTGGAGGCATCGATTTAGATAATTTTTTAAATACTCATCTTCCGTACCAATGTCAGACAACTCAATCCGGTTGTTTTCATTGATTTTGAATTCGATCGTTACCGTTGCTTTTTCAATACCGTGATCTGCGAGTTCTGGTTTGTCAAGCAAACTGAGTACTCGTTTCTTTAGCGATTGTTTGGGGGAAAGTTCCTTAGGAGTTGAGGAGTTGGCAAAAGTGGTGGTCGTTAGGAACATAGCAAGGACTAGTAAGCAAAAGCTTACGCTGGATTTTAAGGTTTTCATGACTTCTTTTTTTGTACTTTGTAAAAATGCTTCGAAAAGCATAATTTTATTACAAAGTGTTTATTTTGAAAATTGGTTAAGCACTTTTTTGAATCAAAGCTAAGTGCAATGTTTGTACCATGTTTTTATTTTTTGCTTTATCGTTAACAGTAAGTATTGCAACAAAAGTTAATACAAGTTGATTGTTGGTTTAATTTGTTTTAGACTTGTTTTAATTGCAATTGTTGTTTTGGTTATTAACTTAATGTCAAGTTGCAGGAAAGGAACAGACTTTGCAGAATTTATAGATGAAAAAAGTGAAAAAGTCTATGAAAAGGAGTGTTTAATACTGAAGTTGTTTTAAATATTGATTTTTTTGTGTCAAGCAAGAAATACCTAGCGCCCGATTGGACAAACTAAGAACGTGATAAATCGGTAGGCGAAAAGAAATCTTCAAAAAGCATATAAATTTGTGTATAGTGTATTTAACGGAAAATGCTTTTAGTCTTAAGTTAGAAAAATGCTCTGAGAAATGGTGTAGTGTACCAAGCAATGGTTTTATTTATCTTGCTCGAACGGGCACGGCGTCTTCCAAAATATAATTTAGATAATATAAATCTTCGTCATTGAGTTTGAGTCTTCCGCGAAAGCTCGTCGTTTGATCTACTTTAAATCGCTTCTGTTTTTTGCGAAGTTGGATATCCATGACGGTTTCGGGACCAGCACCACCACAGAAAAAACAATTCTTATAAGCATAAGCTGAAAGTACGAGAATACTCTCATCTTCCGTCTCTTCGATGGGAATAACATAACCCTTGATCTGTATCCGCTTGCCGTCGAGGGCTTTGATGGAAGGATGAAAAATAGGGTAGGGGACATAAGCTTCTGCATCTTCGTTGTAAACTTCGTTGAACTTCATCTTGGAGAGGGCTTTCCAGGTCAATTCTGCGTATCCATCGACCATGCGGTACGCTACGGTATCGCGCAACTCTTCCGCAGTGAAGCCTAAGGTATCCGCTCGCACGATTGGATCAGCGGGAGGAGGAACAACTTTCTCTGGGATGATTTTCTCGGGTGGCGCTATCGTTAATTGAGTATTTTCAGCGACGTGATCATTAACCGTCCAAAGTACGCCTAAAGTCAGTAGAAGTATGCAAACAAAGATGGCAAGATAGAATTTCATAAAATGGCGGTAGTTAGAAATACGGAAAAGTGGTCAATTAATAGTAAGCACTTGTACAAAATGAAGCAACACGTTCTATTGAGGCTTTACTTTTCAGGAATTACTGCGCTACTTTAAAACGATTAGCTAAAATAAAAAAAAGGGAAACGATCAGTTGATCATTTCCCTTTTTTTCTCGTTTTGTTATATTTATTTAACAGCGTCAACGATTGCTTTAAACGTAGAAGGATGATTCATCGCTAAATCAGCTAAGGCTTTACGATTTAATCCAACTTCATTTTGACTAAGCTTGTGCATTAATTTGGAATAGCTAATGCCTTCCATACGTGCAGCAGCGTTAATTCTAGCAATCCAGAGTCTGCGAAATGCTCTTTTCTTTGCTTTTCTATCACGATAAGCGTATCCTAATGCTTTTTCTACTGCATTTTTGGCTACCGTGTAGACTTTAGATCGCGCACCAAAGTAACCTCGGGCGGCTTTTAAGATTTTTTTCCGTCGTTTTCTAGAAGCAACGGAGTTTACGGAACGTGGCATATTTAATAGTTTTTAGTACAATGTAGGGACTCTACTCAGAGTGCTTGATCCTACAAACTCGTTAAAAAATAAAATTTACTTTAAACAAAGTAATTTTAGCATTCTCTTCTCATCCGCTTTGCAAACTAATGCGGAACCTCTTAGCCGAAGCTTAGCTTTCTTGCTCTTATTTCTCATCATGTGAGAAGTATAAGCCTGAAAACGTTTTAACTTACCTGATCCAGTGACCTTGAATCGCTTCTTGGCACTAGAATGAGTCTTCATTTTTGGCATTATCTCAAAATTTAATTGAATATATAATTGTCTTCTGAGCACACTTCGCTCAGCAAGGGTGCAAAGATAGGTATTTTTTAACGGCTTTTCAATAAAAATAATAAATTTATTAGGGAAACCTACTTAAGTAAGCGCGCAAATTAATACACTTAATATCTTCGGCATCTTTTGAATTTATACTTCTTTGCTTTTTCATTGCGTACCGCTGGATATGCACTTCAAAAACGCATCGTCTAAACTCAAAATATACTTCAATTTATTGGTAAAATAATTTTCCGCGCTTACTTATCTCATCTTAGTCTTAGCAAAGAGGCTTGACGCGTTTTTTGAGATTAAATTCTCTAAGGGGTTTTTGAGTATTTTATTTCCCAATTTCCTTAAAACTGCCGTTTGGCTAAAGTGCCCTCGAAGCGTACGAAATCCCATTTATAAAAAAAAACGCTACCACGTAGAAACATAATAGCGTTTTTTATTGAAGTTGAAAACTTCATTTTATCGAAACAGCCCCCAAGGGCTTATTTTAAGATTCTTTCTTCTCGTCAGAAACGGTAGTTTCTTTTGTTGCTGGCTTTGCCTCGCTAGCAGCAGTTTTTTCTTTACTTTCCGCTTTTGGAGCTGCTGGTTTTTTAGCAGGTTTATTTTTTGAAGAAGCTTTTTGTTTTGGCACTTTCTTAGGAGAAACAACCACAATCATTCTTCTACCTTCCATTTTTGGAAGTGCTTCTGGAGCACCGTAATTTTCTAATTCCTTAAGAAATTTCAACAACAGCAACTCTCCTCTGTCTTTAAAAACGATGGTACGACCTCTAAAGTGGACGTAAGCTTTTACTTTAGCACCATCTTCTAGGAACTTTTGCGCGTGTCGAAGCTTAAATTCAAAATCGTGATCATCCGTGTTTGGACCAAAACGAATTTCTTTCACAACGGTCTTCACCGCTTTAGACTTAATCTCTTTTTCTTTCTTTTTACGAATGTAAAGGAACTTATTGTAATCAATAATTCTACAAACCGGTGGGTCTGCATTCGGCGAGATTTCTACGAGGTCTAATTCCATCTTACTTGCCCATTCAATAGCCTTGAAAGTGGAATGAACACCTACTTCTACGGGTTGACCAGCTACGGCGCTAATTTTATCAAAATTTTCGCCAACTAATCTAATTTTTGGAACTCTAATTTGTTGATTCGTTCTAAAAAATAACTTTTTTGGTGTTTTTTTAAATGTCTTTTTCCGTTTAGCCAATAGAGGTTGATTTAGTTAAATAAATAAATGATAAAATTAAAAAAAAGAAAGAAGTTCGTTTAAATAAGCTGATTAATTAAACTACTTCGTTATAATATATTTAGCGTTATCCGATTTAATAGACCGAATAACTTAGCTATGTTTATAAGTATAATTCTTTTTTAGCCTTAAAAGTTCAAATAAAGTTACAAATAAGCTGCTAAGAAAGCTGTAAAAAATAAAAATAATATCTGTAATTGTTAAAAAAAACCAACGAATACGGAGCAAATGGAGTTTTCTTTGTTACCAAATCAAGCAAAATGGCTTTTTGTTGCTGCTGTGGATAAATAATACCTCCGTTTATTCGAAACGATGTTCTATTATCTGAAGTAAAGTTTTCAAAAAAAAAACAAAAAAAAAGTACATTTTCTACATTGAGAAAATGTACTTTTTTTAATATCTAAATCAGATTATTCTTCTTCTTTTTTTACGTCTGTATTAACTGTTTTCGAAAGCGATACTTCTAATCCTTCACCCGCTTCGTTCAACGCTGCTTCAAAAATGCTATTTTCTGCTGGATTCTGGTTTAAGATAAACTCAGCCAACGGATCTTCTAAGTATTTTTGAATCGCTCGGTGTAGCGGTCTTGCTCCAAACTGTGGATCAAATCCTTTCTCTGCTACAAATTTCTTCGCTTCTTCCGTCAAGACTAACTTATAACCCATATCATCTAAACGCTTGTGTAAATCACTAAGTGTGATATCGATGATTTTGAAGATATCTTCTTGATCTAAACTATTGAAAATGACGACATCATCAATTCTATTTAAGAATTCAGGAGAGAACGTACGCTTCAATGCATTTTGAATAACAGATTTACCGTGTTCTTGTGCATCTGCTTGTCTAGATTGCGTCGCAAAACCTACTCCTTGACCGAAATCTTTCAATTGGCGAACACCAATATTAGAAGTCATGATGATCAAAGTATTTTTAAAATCTACTTTACGACCTAATCCATCCGTTAATTGACCATCATCTAATACTTGTAATAAGATATTGTATACATCTGGATGCGCTTTTTCAATCTCATCCAATAAGATGACAGAATAAGGCTTTCTTCTTACCCGCTCCGTCAATTGTCCACCTTCTTCGTATCCAACGTATCCTGGAGGCGCTCCAATTAAACGACTAACAGAGAATTTTTCCATGTATTCACTCATATCGATACGGATTAAAGTATCCTCAGAGTCAAACATATATCTTGCTAGTGCTTTTGCTAATTCCGTTTTACCAACACCAGTTGGTCCCAAAAAGATGAAAGAACCAATGGGTTTACTAGGATCTTTAAGACCTACGCGATTTCTTTGAATCGCTTTCGTAATTTTAGAAATTGCTTCGTCTTGTCCGATGATTGCATTCTGTAAGTCAGTATTCATGTTAACCAACTTATTGCTTTCACTTTGCGCTACTCTGCGTACTGGAATTCCAGTCATCATTGATACTACTTCCGCAATATCTTCTTCATCTACGGGATAACGCTTCGTTTTAGCTTCTTCTTCCCATTCTACTTTCGCAAATTCAAGTTGGCGAACCAATTTAGACTCATCATCTCTCAAATCTGCAGCTTTTTCGTACTGCTGATTCTTGACGGCCTGATTTTTCTTATCTTTTAATTCTTCAATTTTCTTTTCTAATTCCTCGATGTGCTTTGGTACGTGAATATTTTTCAAGTGTACACGTGCACCAACTTCATCCAAGACATCAATCGCCTTATCTGGTAAGAAACGATCACTAATGTAGCGATCACTAAACATCACACAAGCTTTGATGGCTTCGTCAGAATAGCTAACGTTGTGAAATTCTTCGTATTTCGCTTTGATATTCTTAAGAATGTGCTCTGCTTCTTCTGCAGACGGAGGATCGACGATTACTTTTTGGAAACGACGATCTAAAGCGCCATCTTTTTCGATGTGCTGACGATATTCATCTAGAGTAGAAGCACCAATACATTGTAATTCACCTCTCGCTAAGGCTGGTTTGAAAATATTAGAAGCATCAAGTGAACCCGTTGCACCACCCGCACCAACAATAGTGTGAATTTCATCGATGAAAAGGATAACGTCTCTTGATTTTTCTAATTCGCTCATGATAGCTTTCATGCGCTCTTCAAATTGACCTCTATATTTAGTACCGGCTACCAATGCTGCTAAATCCAGCATAACAATTCGCTTATTGAAAAGGGTACGCGATACTTTGCGTTGGGTAATGCGTAACGCAAGACCTTCCACGATGGCGGTTTTACCCACACCCGGTTCTCCGATTAGAATCGGATTATTTTTCTTTCGTCGACTAAGGATTTGAGAAACACGTTCAATCTCTGTTTCTCTTCCGATAATCGGATCAAGTTTATCTTCTTCTGCTAATTTTGTAATATCTCTACCAAAGTTATCAAGTACCGGCGTACGAGACTTTGAATTACCTTTTCTTTGGTAACGAGAGCCTTCTTCCTCTTCGAATGGTTCGTCGGAGTCGGAAGGACCTTGGTTATAAATATCAGGGTGCGTGAAATCTTGTTCTTGGCGAACAAATTCTAGCTCTGATTTATAAATGTCATAATCCACATCAAACTGGCTCAAAATTCTAGACGCAAGGTTATCTTTATGTTTTAAGATAGAGAGTAACAAATGCTCTGGACAAATCTCGTCGCTTCTCAACATCTTAGCTTCTAGGAAAGTAACTTTAAGTACTTTCTCTGCTTGTTTATTAAGCGGCAAGCTACCAACATTCAGCGCTGCTTTAGTAGATGGTCGTCGTTGTACAGATTCCTCAATGGTCTGTCTTAGTTCGATCGTATCTACGTCTAGTGATTGTAAAACTTTCAATGCTAGGCTTTCGGACTCTTGCATAATGCCGAGTAGCAAATGCTCCGTACCGATATAATCGTGCCCTAGGCGAATTGCTTCGTCTCGACTTTTTGATATAACTAGTTTGACTTTTGGTGAAAACCTTCTATTCATGATAGTAAAATTAAAACGCCCTTTTCCTTAAAAAATACAGATATGCCTGCTAAACAATATTAAGATTAATTATTTAAGATAACAAGCTTTAATTAGGCGAATATTCAAAAAAAACGGATTATACTCGGTAGCAGTGAAAAAATAATGCCATTAACCCCGAAATCCAACTTGTCTCAAAAAAAAGCAATATAAAAACATTTTGATTAATCGTTATATTTTCAATTCCTTAAATATATAGATTTTGTTTAAAATGAATTTAATGTTTGCTTTTTGTGCTCGTGCTTTCGCTTCAATTACGAGTCATTTTACCTCCTTTAAATTTATTCTTTTTTTTGAAAAAAACTTGATCAAATGTCGTTTTCTAAAGAAGGGTTTTTAGGTAGTCTTTATATAACAGCATAATCAGCAATATGTTTTATTTTGACTGTCGTAAAGCATAGGATTTTTAGTTAAAATATAGTTAAGAACCTAGTCTTCATCACTTATTTGAAACTAGATATATGTACGTACATTTCAAATCGGCTAATAATGTTTGAGTGTTGAAAAAAATCAGGTACACTGTTTTGTTGGCTATGGTTAAAGTTTCAAACCCTTCTTAACAAATATTTAATTGGGCAAAAAAAAAAGCAGCAGAAGGGTAGAAAAAGCTATTTTTTCCCTGCACAACCAACGGTTATATATGTTAGCTTTTATTAATAATAAAAAAATGCATTCCGTAGGGAAAGATTAAATTGAAAGAAAAATTTTCAATCGCCATATTCTTTTAGTAATATTACTGAAGAATAGACCGTTGATGTCTATCAAGTTGTTTTGACATTAAGTACGAAAAAATAATTCAACGTATGAAGTTTTCTGTAGATAAGCAAGAAAAATACACCACCTTAAGTTTAGAAGAAGAGAACCTTAACTCTGTGATGGCACCTGATTTGAAGTCCGAATTTGTTATTATGCATAACGAAGGGGCGAAGAACTTAATTTTAGATTTGTCAAAAGTGAAGTTTGTTGATTCCTCCGGTTTGAGTGCAATTCTTACGGCGAATAGATTGTGGAACAATACTTCCGGTTCTTTCATTTTGACGGGAATTGAGAATGAAAATGTAAAGAAATTAATCAAGATTTCTCGATTGGATACCGTTTTTACGATTATTCCTACGATTTCGGAAGCAATCGATTACGTCTTCATGGAAGAGGTAGAACGCGAGTTAAATGCGGACGCGGATAAGGATGAGGCTTAATTCTTGAAAAAAATATTTGATTTTATTACTTGGTTAGCCTTTTTTTGATTCGTTTGATCAAGAAATTTCAGACCAGTTCGAGGGGAATTTTTACACAGGTAACGGCGGTAAAAATTCCCTTTCTTATTTTTATATTTCATGCGGTTTGAAGTAACAGTTTTGGGTTCTAACGCGGCGATTCCCACCGCCGAACGATTTACGAGTGCACAAATTTTAAATGTACAGGAACAACTTTTTCTCATAGATTGTGGAGAAGGTACTCAATTGCGCATGGGAGAATACCAAGTTCGTCGGAACAAGATTCAACAAATATTCATTAGTCATCTACACGGTGACCACATTTTTGGTTTAATGGGTTTGCTGACTTCCTACAGCCTGAATGGTCGGAAAAAAGGATTGCATATTTACGCGCCGGAAGGACTCTCGGAGATGATTGAAATACAATTGAAGCACACCCAATCGTACCTTAGTTATTCCCTGCATTTTCATACGGTGAATCCAACGAAATCGGAGATCATTTTTGAGAATAGCATCTTAACGGTACAATCTATTCCTTTGCGACATCGAATTCCCGCGGCTGGTTTTTTATTTAGAGAAAAACCATTTAAACGTAAGATTATCGCCGCAAAGATTGAGGCGTACCAAATTCCTTACTCGGAAATAAATGGAATTAAAGCAGGTGCTGACTTCGTTACTTCGACCGGTACTGTGATTCCTAATGCCGAATTGACAACACCACCACCAAAATCTCGCAGTTTTGCTTATTGCTCGGACACGATGTACCACGAAGCGATTATTCCCCTCATTGAAGGGATTGATTGCTTGTACCACGAAACGACTTTTATGCACGATGAGTTACCCCGCGCAATTAAAACGATGCATACTACGGCACACCAAGCAGCACAACTTGCGGCGAAAGCAAAAGTTGGTCGCTTGATCATGGGACATTATTCGTCGCGGTACACTGATTTGACCGAATTATTAGCAGAAGCAAGAGCGGTTTTCCCCGAAAGTTACCTAGGCTTAGATGGGAAGCAATTTGAGGTAGCACTTAAGTAAAGTCAGAGGAGCATAAGCGTTCAAGATAGCTTCAAAGTAAAAGAGCCGCCCCAATTAAGAGACAGCTCATTCTTTCAACCATTTTCAAAATAAAATCTTAAGTATCTTAAAGCCTTGTTGCCTTTGAGAAAAAAGGCGTTAAGGTCTTACGGTATCTAATAAAAAACGAATTAGCATTTTGAAGGATAAATATGCTCGCTAGTCGTTCAACTTAGGCTAGTCTAGCCATATCTCGGACGAGGATACTTCTTCGATTGAAGTAAATCAAGTCAGACTTTTTTAGGTCATTCAAAACCGAAGTAACCGTTTGACGGGAAGTACCCGTTAGGTTAGCGATATCCTGTTGGGTTAAGCTGTGCTTAAGTAACATTTCATAACCTATGCGACGACCTCGACGACCAATACAATCTTTAATAAAATCTATAATTCGGGTACGCGCATCTTTGAAAATCAAGGATTCTAATCGATTCTCTGCTCGACGTAAGCGATCGCCAATGATAGAAATAATATCCAAGGATAGTTTATGATTTGATTGCATTAATCTTTGGAAGTCGGCAACTTTGAGAATGCACAGTTGAGCACTTTCATTCATTGCTCGCGCGAAATTTTTTCTTTTTTCTTCTCCGACCAACC
Source organism: Saprospiraceae bacterium (assembly GCA_045110315.1). Taxonomy (GTDB): domain Bacteria; phylum Bacteroidota; class Bacteroidia; order Chitinophagales; family Saprospiraceae; genus CALFBG01. The sequence continues at coordinate 37,002 of JBGCFY010000235.1, read as the reverse complement.
CCAATTCCCCAAACATAGCCGTAGGGTGAATAATTGATTTGATTACTTCTCGACCATCATCAGAGTGCGTACCAATTTTTACGGTACCCTTGATGAGAAAGAAAACAGAATTAGAGATGTCGTCAGGCAAATAGATAAAACCATATTTAGAGACAGTCTTGAATTCTGCTGCTTGCGTCAAAAAATTCATTTCCTCTTCTTTGAGCATATCGAAAAGCGGAAATTGTCTGAGAAAGTTAATTTTATTAGTGGTCTTTTTCATCATGCCTTCTGTATTTGGTCGTAAATCTATGGGCGAAATTACCGGGTTGTTAATTGGTTATAAAGTAAAGATGAGAAAGATTTAATGGAAAAGTAAGAACAAAATAGGAAAATTGTTCCGTGCTATTTTTATGTTTTAAAAACATAAGTCTATGATTAATAGTTGTTTATGATTTTTTTAAATCTTATTTTGTGATTGAAGGGTTTTGTGGTTTTTATGTTTATCCCCTAGTTTTTTCCATAACTTTTATGGTATTGAATGGCTTTTTCGCCAAATTTTATTGGATAAGAGCTGGTGGATGCGGTTGTTTAATTGTACTTGGGTGAGGATTTTTTGTCTCTTTAGCACAAGAATCTTGTTTCTTTTTTCCTTTTATCTGTTATGAATATGTTAATTAGAAGTTAACGTGAGAAAGAATTAGTTTAAAAATTCATTTTTTGATTAAATTGCTCGCCACTACATTATTCTTGGCAAGTATTCAATAATTGAAAAAATTTAACGGTTACATTTTTGGGTTTTAAGCAATTATACCTCACCTTTTCTTCCATACTATCGTTTATTGGTATGATGAAGAAATGAAAAGCAGAGCTTTGCTATTCAAAAATGGAACTCTTTATTGTAAACGTAAATTTAAAGGCTTGCTAAACCGCATCTATCGAAGTTGTCGATTACTTCATCCTTTAGAAAAACTAAAACAAGAAACCAGATGAACTTAACTAGAATTGTTTTGCTTACGCTAACGTTGGTTGGGGTAGGACTTGGGATTTATTGGCTATCTAATCCGGATAAAAACGTAGAGACGAATCAGATTTCTACGGAAGTATCAAAAGGAGATTTTATTATTAATGTCACCGCTACGGGAGAATTACAAGCTAAGAATTCAGAAAAAATTCAAGGTCCACAAGGCATGCGCTCTGCCGGAATTTGGCAAACGAGCATTACAGATCTAGTGCCCGAAGGTACTGTCGTCAAAGCAGGTGATTACGTAGCAACGCTTGATCGAACAGAATTGGCCAATAAAATCAGTGAGGCAAATTCTGAATTAGAGAAAATTGAAACGCAATTGCAACAAGCAAAAATTGATACTGCCATTAACCTTCGTGGGGTGAGAGATAATCTTATTAATCTGAATTTTCAGAAAAAAGAAAAACTGCTGGAAGTAGAGCAGAGTAAGTACGAAGCTCCCATGGTCATCAATCGCGCCAAAATTGAATTGGAGCGCACCGACCGAGATTACAATCAACTCCTCAATAATTATAAGCTGAAGCAAGAACAAGCGGAAGCTAAAATTCAAGAAATTGATGCTTCTCTCAAACAGAATCAGAAGAAAATGGGCATTATGAGTAAACTTTCTAAAGAGTTTATCATTAATGCACCCAAACCCGGTATGGTGATTTATGCGCGGAGTTGGAATGGGAAAAAAGGTCCTGGATCACAAATTAGTGGCTGGGATCCTACCGTCGCAGAATTGCCAGATATGAGTGACATGGTTTCAAAAACCTACGTTAATGAAGTTGATATTAGTAAAGTGAAAGTTGGACAACAAGTAAGTTTGAGCGTTGATGCTTTTCCAGAAAATAGCTATAGCGGCGAAGTCTTGAAAGTAGCGAACATTGGAGAGCAACTACCGAAGTTTGATTCCAAAGTTTTTGAAGTGATTATCCAACTCAACGAAGTTGATTCGATTTTGCGGCCAGCGATGACAACGAGCAACGAAATTCTCACCAACACAATTGAAGATCAATTGTACTTACCTTTAGAAGCTATTTATAATGATAGTTTAATTTTTGTATTTAAAGAAGAAGACGGACAAATTGTCAAGCAAGAAGTCCTCACCGGAATGAGTAATGACAATGAAATTATTATTAGTCATGGTTTAAAAGCAAAAGATCGCGTTTACTTGATTTTTCCAGAAGAAATAGAAAGCTTATCCGTGCGTTACATTGATGCAACTGTCAAAACTGAAATTTTACAAAAAGAAGAAGCGGCAGAAAAAGAGCGACAAGCTCGTGCCTTGCAACTAGAAAAAGAAAGAGCCCAGAAGAAATCTAATCTGCCCAAAAGAGGAGGAGCTGGCGGTGGTGATGTCATCATGATTGTGGAATAGCATTTACGGACAATTCCATTTTGTCTTAGTTCTTATTAGTGCTCACGAAAATCAAATTCTAATGCAACGGATCCTTTTTAATTTTAACTTGGCACTGGAAGGTGTCTTTGCCAATAAGCTACGCGCATTTCTCACGGCGCTCGGTATTATTTTTGGGGTAGCAGCAGTTATTACAATGTTGGCGATTGGTACTGGAGCCAAACAACAGATTCTCGAACAGATGAAGCTGATTGGTACCAATAATATTTTAGTGACGAGCACGATGGGAGAAGAGGAGGAAAGTAATGACCAAGGCGAAAGCAAAAATCCTTTCTCTCCGGGCTTGACGATGGAAGATGTTAAATCTATAATCCGCTTAGTTCCCACCGTAGAAAAAATTAGCCCAGAAGTTATTTTACCCACCAATATTATCCAATTCGGTAAATTACAAAAAGCAAAGTGTGTCGGTGTGACCAACGCATTTTTTGAACTGAACAACCTCGGCGTAGGGGAGGGGACTTTCTTTCATGATATTCATATGGATGGTGGAAAACCAGTATGCATTATTGGTAAAAACGTACAAGCTCGTTTTTTTAGTAATGTGAATCCACTGGGTAAAAAAATTAAATGTGGGAACACTTGGCTAAAGATTATCGGGGTGCTAGAAAAGCGCGTCGCGAATAAAGAAAGTCTGACGGCACTCGGAATTAGAGACTACAACAATGATGTTTATATTCCCGTAGAGACGGCACTCTTACGGTTTAAAAATCGCGCCTTAGTCAGTAAGAAAGATTTGAATCAACGGAGGAATAACGACGACGAAGGAAATAATAGCGGATCACCGAAAAACTATCATCAACTGGATCGTGTGGTGGTGCGGGTAAAAGAATCGAATACCTTGCAAGGTTCGGCTTCCTTGATTGCTCGAATTCTCAAAAGAAGACACCGAGATATTATCGACTTTGAAGTAGATGTACCCGAAAAGGCTGTCGAAGCGCAACAAAAAACGCAAGAGACTTTTAATAGTGTTTTGGCCTTCATTGCAGGGATTTCTCTCCTCGTTGGTGGAATTGGGATTATGAATATTATGCTGGCTTCCGTCTTAGAAAGAATTAAAGAAATTGGTGTGCGTCGCGCCTTGGGAGCCAATCGAATTGATATCGTTTTGCAGTTTCTTTTTGAAGCAATTATCATTAGTCTGATTGGTGGAATTGTCGGTGTGCTTTTAGGGGTTAGTGCCGCGTCGGTGATTACGACGAGTTACGAAATTCCAACGATTGTTTCCACTTGGTCCGTTGCCTTATCTTTCTTGGTCGCAACGTCGATCGGATTGATATTTGGTATTTTTCCCGCTCAAAAAGCAGCACAGCAAGATCCGATTAAAGCACTGCGGAGCGATTAGATACTATCCCGATTTACGGGCAATTCAATTTTGTCCTAGTGTTTAATAACTTTCTTGCTTTCCTTTTTTTCTTAGAAAAACCATAATACGAAAATATGCGTACGTCTAAATTATTATTTTTTTTAATGTTTTTTGGTGGAATACAATGCGTAGTGGCACAAAACCAAAATCAGCCCGAAGCTATTCGACTAACGCTCCCAGAAGTGATTGCGATGTCGCAATCAGAAGCACCGGATGTATTACTGGCCAAAACGAGATTGACGAATAGTTACTGGCAATATCAATCCTTTTTGGGAGATTATCGCCCACAGATTAGCCTAGAGGCGACCTTACCCAACTTAGAACGATCCATTATTCCCTTTGTCCAGCCAGATGGTCGAGATGTATTTATTCGAAAGGCTTCGGTCAGTTCTTCCTTCTCGGTAGCCTTGCGTCAAGATGTTGCGTTGACGGGTGGACAAGTTTTTGCGAGTACGGGCTTGCAACATAAATATAACTTTGCGAATGACCTTAACCCTGCAATTAACTCGTACTTTTCTACGCCGATCTCTGTAGGTTTTAATCAACCATTATTTGGATTCAATGCTTTGAAATGGAATAAACGGATTGAACCATTGCGCTATCAGCAAGCAGGAAAAGAGTATGCAGAAAATATGGAACGACTAGCTTTTGATGCATCGCGCTTGTATTTTGATGTGCTCATCGCTCAAAAAAATGCAGAGGCGGCTACCTTAGAAAAAGTAAATGCGGATACTTTATATGCTATTTCCCAAGGTCGATTTAGTGTTGGTCGAATTGCGGAGACAGAACTCTTGCAAATCGAGCTCAGTGTGATGAATGCCAATGCATCGCAAGCAGAAGCAATGCTGCGTTTGCAAACGGCAACGGAAGAATTACGAAATTTTTTAGGGATTCGAGAAGCGATTAATTTTGATTTGGCGACTCCGGATGCTATTCCCGCTTTTTTGATTGATCCAGAATTGGCTTTACAATATGCCAAAACAAATCGGAGTACCGCCGTTGCTTTTCAGCGAAGGTTACTCGAAGCGGATCGGAATGTGGCAGAAGCAAAAGCGAATAATGGTTTGAATGCGAACCTGTTCGGAACCTTTGGTCTTTCTCAAACTTCTGAGCAATTCGACCAAGCTTACGTTGATCCTTTGGACCAAGAGCAATTGCGTTTGGGTTTACAATTGCCGATTGCGGATTGGGGGAAATCTAAAGCACGGTTGCAAATCGCGGAGTCGAATCGTAAGTTGGTGCAGATGAACGTTTCACAAGAGCGCATTAATTTTGAAAGAGAAATCTTGCTGAAAGTTCAGCAATTTGATTTGGTGCGAGAGCAGGTTGAACGTTCCCTACGGGCTTACGAGGTTGCACAACGTAGTGAAGATATTACGCGAAAACGTTATCGGATTGGTAAAATCAGTATCACAGATTTGAATATTTCAATTAGTGCCAAAGAGTCTGCTCGTCGTCGATACATCACTTCTTTACAATCTTTCTGGTTGTCGCATTTTGAGTTGAGAAATTTGACTTTATACGATTTTGAAAGTGGCAAACCATTAGTGAAGACGTTGAATAATTTTGATAATTAGATTAGTATTGAATAATTTGAAGCAGTGGAAGATTTTATTAATCGTTCTGTGAACGACTTAATTTTGGAAAAATAAAGAAGCATCTCTCGTCTCTTCTGCTTGATCTTCATAATATGGAATTTGCTTGCTGATGGTAAAGTAAAAACGACTACCTTGATCTTTGGTACTTTCGTACCAGATTTTACCGCCGTGCCGTTGAACGATTTTGTGGCAAAGGGAAAGTCCAATTCCGGTGCCTTCATAAGCTTCCTTGCGATGTAGTTTTTTGAAAATTTCGAAAATCTGTTTTCGTTTCTTTTCCGGTAAGTCTACTCCAATACCGTTGTCTTCGATCATAAACCAATAATCTTTGCTGCGCTCTTCTGCTTTGATGGTGATTATAATCGGCGAAGCTTGGTTAAATTTACAAGCATTGGTCAGTAGTTGTAGAAAGACAATACCGGTTTGCTGTGCTTCACAAAGCATCTTTTGTGGAAAATCACCGATATTAAAAATAACTTCTTGCTCTTTTTGTTGGCTTTGTAAATAAACTAAAGCATTGCGGAGAATGGCTTCTGGATTAGCGGATTTGAGCGTAATATTACGTCGACCAACCCGTGAAAATTGCAACAAAGCCTGAATTAACTTCGACATACGATTCACTCCATCCACCGCATAATGAATGTATTCTACGCCTTGCGGATCAATTTTAGTTTTATATTTCTTGGCAAGTAATTGTACAAAATTTCCGACCATTCTCAAAGGTTCTTGCAAATCGTGGGAAGCCACGTAGGCAAATAATTCTAAATCTTTATAGGATTGGTTGAGCTCTAGATGTAACTTTTCTAGTTGCTCTTTTTGTTGCTGAGCAGTATGACGAAGTTGTTCAAGTTCCTTTTTTTTAATTGTGATTGGAGTTTTGGTGTCTACTGCGGGCGGTATTTTTGCTGTAAGCAAGCCGGTTTCTACTAGCTGTTTTTGTAAGGTATTGATTTGTATATTTTGAGCATTATTTTTTAGCCATAAGCGATAAATAATTATAGCTAGACCGAAACTTGCAAGCTGGAAAAATGGAAATTTGGGTAATAAGTTTGGTACTATTAGGTAAATAAAGATAGTGATAAGCATTAAGGCGCTGATTCCTAAACTTGCTGGCAGGAGTTGTTTTTTATGAGGATAGCGATGTAACAAAAAACTCAAGATTAACATACCAATCATCCCGAAGATCAATTCAAGATGATTGAGTTTGGCTACGTAAAAAAGATAACTCCACGTTGTAAAGGAAGCTATACCAATGAGCGCATAGCCCACGGATAATGATCGTGCGGAACTTGCATTACATTGCTTGAGTATCAGTTGTTTCCATACCTTAAAGGAATCCATATCTGAAAAAAATTGGGCGTTTGCAATAGAGACTACAAAGCGTATGGTCGCGGAAAACTTAAGTTTATCACGAGACTTTGCGTCCAATATTCAGAAATAGGAAGAAGAATTAGATTTACTGGGCTCTTAAGTTTACGCAGCGCGTGGCAATACGTTGCTTAAAACGACTGGTTTTTGTAGTCTATCTGTAGTTTTTTACCCTTTAGAAAATACTACTTATTTTAGTGCTTGATTACGAGTGATTTAAATATTAAATTAAATTTATTTGTTAATAAATGAGCATTATTTTATTTTTTGAATTTGCTGTAAAAGCCAATTTCTACTGGTTAAAGTGGGTAAAGTCGTCATACTTTGCTTCAAGGTATCGAGTGATTTACTTTCTCGTTTCATCAACTGTTGCAGCATTTTAATGAAATTTAAATAAGCATCTCGGACTGTTTTGGAAATAAGTTTATTGCGTTTTAAAAAAACTCGGAAAGAAGCGACTAAAGAATAAAGCGCTTCTTCTTCGTTAGTTTCGTAATAAATTTTTAGCAACATCATTTTGCTGTTCAGGGTATAAAAGATATCGGTAAACGCTACTTGCTGTAAATAATCTTGTGCCACTTGGAAGTCCTTTTTATAATAATGTAAATCGGCAAGGTTGTAATTTAAGGCATTCATCCTAAATTCTTCGGCGATGTCTTGTGCATAACGAAGGATAAATTGTTCGGTCCAGTCGTAACGTTTGAGCCGCAAACCCGCTTTAACGGTATTCTTGAACGTCCAAGGAGAGAGGTGATTGTTTTCGAAAAGCAAACCACTCTTAATACCATTGAGGTAAAGCGCTAAACTTTCTTCAAGGTATTTCTCTTCATTTTGCCGGGTCGCTCGAACGCAAAAATTCAAAGCATAATAATACATTTGTTTTCGTTCGTTTAGCTCTATTTTGTCGCCATGCGCATTGATTAAGTTTTTTAATTGGACAAAATGTTTATCTCCATCCGTTTGGGTTAAAGTCAGGTAAATTTGGTGATAAATGGCAATGTGTGGAATCGTATCGTGCGGATGTTGAGCGAGGTAAATGCTCAATTCTTCGATCAGCTTAAGTTCGTACTTTACGGATAGTGTTTTTTGGCGATCAAGAATTTCACAGGCGTATTTTAGTTTTTTACAGAGATAATAAACATCAAAATTATCGGAGGCTTCTTGTATGTTTTTGTCATATTTTCGAATTTTCTTTTTCAAGAAATTCGTATTGGCAATGGAAGATAAAAGGTAACGTTGGTAATAGAAATTATGTCCACGATGCGGATTTTGGTGGAGCTTTTGTTGGGTTTTGCTATAAATGTTAGCGTAACTTTTTTCTAAGTCACGATCAATGGCAGCTGCGAGTAAATGGTATTCGGGGAGAATGCCATCTTGTTTATATTTTTGGTAACCAATAAACTGTTCTGCTAATTTAAGTAAAAAACTCATCAGGTAATTCAGGTGCTTTTCATCGTAGCTGTGTTGCGGAAAAACAGCTTTGTAAACCGCCTCTCGCTGAATTTTTTTAAGTGGAAATTCGGGGGCTATTTTCTTGAGATAAGCATAAAATAAAACCAACTCTTCATTTTTGTTGAAGAACGGAGAAGCGACAAAATCTTTGAACGCGCGGAGTTCTTTCGAGTCGAGCGTCTTGAGTAAGATAACGAGTTTACTATTGTCCATTGTCAGTTTACTGGCGTGGGTGATGTAAATTGTACTACATAATTTTATAATTAATTACTAGAAAAACAAAATAAATTTTGATAAATACCTAAAGGTGGTTCTGCTTTTTATCTTTATTTTTTATTTTAACTAATTGATTTTCAGTAATTTAAAATAATTATCGTTTGATATTTCTCTTGTTTTAATTTTATTTTCGAACAAAAAAAATTGAGAACTTATCAAAAATGTAGTTGTAAATTCACCTAAACTGCTATATTTTTATATCTATTAATGCGCAGGTTAAGTCTTTTATAGAACATCAGTAGGGTTTGACAAAAGAACTAAATACCGTTAGAAATTTAATTCCTTATGATAAATATCTTCCAAAAACATACTTTTTCCCTTTGCTTGGTACTAGTCCTCTTGGTTGGTCATTTGGACGCTCAAGTATTTCCGGGAGATGTCAACGATGACGGAATTGTTGACAATATTGATTTTTTGTACGTCGGTACCGCTTTTGGTGAAGTGGGACCTCCACGAGATATCTTAGAGCAAGGTATTGGTTTTGAAGAAAAACTAATTGCCTCCCTTTGGGGGAGTACGCTTAGTAATGGTTTAGATTTAGCTTATGCTGATTGTGATGGGAATGGCTTTATTGATTTCAATGATTTGAATGCTGTGATTGCTAATATTGGCTTCACTCATGGTATCGTAATGCCCGAAACTTTTCCCGGAGGTGCTTTCGGGCAAGATCCTAGTATTACTTTTGATAGTACTTTTATCTTTGGTCCTTTTCCAGAATTTGCTTTTGTGTCCATTCCTATTTCTTTGGGAACGGAGGAATTACCCGTACAAGATTTTTATGGAATTTCTTTCGAAGTACACTACGATCCAACAATTGTTTTTGACAATTTTATTGAATTTAACTTCTCTGCATCTTGGCTAAATACGACTGGCAATGATTTGCACTTAAGTTTAGAAAACGCCACAACGCCTGGTGTTTTAAAAGTCGCAGCAACTCGAACGACTCCACTGGTAGCTAGTGTAGATAATTATGGTCAAATCGGAACCATACAATTCATCATCGAAGACGATTTATTAGATTACACTCAGCCGGCGCTGCAAACCATATTAGAATTTCAAAATGTTACAATTCTCGGCGGGAGTGGAAATCCTGTACCGATTGTCAACGACACGATTACCATTGAAATTATTGACAATAGCGTACTGTCCAACGAACCAGAATTGCCGAACGAAGCGATTAATATATTCCCCAATCCATTTAAAGATCAGCTTAACATCCGAGCAGTTAATGATCCAATAGAGGCTGTTCATATTTATAATGTAGACGGAAGATTAGTTGGCCAGTTTGAAAATATTGGACAAAAAGAAATGGTTTTATCGGTTGATCAATTTCCGAAAGGAATCTATTTCCTCAAAATACAAACCTCCGCAGGTGTGAGAACGGAAAAAGTATCGAAACTGGAGTAAGTATTGATTAGTCATGTTTACAATGCAATAAAGATTTTGAATAAACACACAAACAAATAAACATTGGAAGACCGATTAGATCGCTTCCGAAAGACCTCAAAGAATAGTTGTATTATACTTGAATAAAAGCATAGCCTCTCCGGAAGCTATGCTTTCTTTGTAGTAGGAAGAACCGCTTCGTTTGATGTTTAAAAAATGCAGCTTCCCCGCCAAGTATTTAAGCAAACACTTAAATGTTCAGGAAAAGGCAGGTTTTATTCACAGAGAAGAGAGAACTGTCAGCTATTAGCTAAACTTCAGGTAAAACAAGCATTCTTTGTACGCTAATTGATGCAAAAATCTTGGAAAAAGCTAAAAAATGTTTATGGATTTAAGGTATTTAATTAATTGATTATCAATAATTTGTAATTATTTATGATTTGTTTTAGATTCAAAAAGTCTTGAAATAATCTTGAAAAAATTGAAAACCCAACTTATTTGTCTTTGACTTTTTTTGCGTTTAGTTCTACTTTTGATTTAACAATAAAGAAGAACACTTAATTGACAAAAATTAAACTCAATATTCATCATGAAAAAATTACTTTTTAAGACAAGCTTTTTATTTTTACTATGTCTTTTGACGCAGGTTACCATGGCTAATGACTTTACGGTTAATGGCAAGGTAAGTTTTGGCGAAGACGAAATTGCGGCACCAGGATTTCCCATCACGATCTACTCTGTTGATGGTCTTTATGCGATGGATGCCGTTACCGATGACGAAGGAAATTACAGCAGTACCATTGATTTACCAGATGGTACGGTTACTGATTTTACCGTAGAGGTACTAGACTTTTGTTCTGGTGAAATGATTACCCAAATCATTTCTAGTAGCGTAGGTCTCGTAGAAATTAACTTTTTGATCTGCGACGAGATTATCATTAATACAAATCCTTGCCAAGCGTTTTTTAGTTACGCACCGGGCGCGATTGATCCTATCGGTTTCCCCGTCGATTTTGTTGATAACTCTTCTGGAGATATTAATACTTGGGCTTGGGACTTTGGCGACGGTAATACCAGTGACGAACAAAATCCTTCACACATTTACGACACGGAAGGTACGTATACGGTATCGTTAACGATTGCCGGAGATAGCTGTGATAACGTTTATGAACAACTAATTATCGTTGGTGAAGATAATGGTAATCCTTGTAATTGTGATTTTGATTTTATACCTGTATGTGTATTGGATGCTAACTCGGGAACACAATTACTATTTCCAAGTGCTTGTTTCGCCATTTGTGAAGGTTTTACCGAAGCTGACTTTGTAGATTGTGATTTTGGTGGTGGTAATAATAATGGTTGTCACACCATTTTTAGTTTTACACAAGATGCAACAGATCCATTAATTGTAAATTTTGTAGATAATTCTACTCCACCAGCAACTTCTTGGACATGGGACTTTGGCGATGGTAATACCAGTAATTTACAAAACCCAACCCATACCTATACCGACTTTGGCATTTACCACGTATCGCTTACTACAGAAACCGACTCTTGTACAAGTAGTGCTGTAGAATTAATTTGTATTTATGAGAATGGCAATGGCGGCGGTGGCGGCTTAGATAGTTGTGCGTGTGACTTTGTCTTTGATCCAGTATGTGTTACAGATTCAACGGGCATCTTGATTACTTTTCCTAATCTTTGCTTCGCAGAATGTGCTGGCTTTACCGCAGCGGACTTAGGAGATTGTGGCCTTGGTGGCGGTGGCGATCCTTGCAACTGTCCTTTTGATTTTACGCCAGTATGTGTAGAAGATAGTACGGGTGAACTTTTGACTTTCCCGAATGCTTGTTTTGCCGAATGTGAAGGTTATACCGCAGCAGACTTTGTAGATTGTAATAACGGTGGTGGAGACCCTTGCAACTGTGGATTCGATTTTGATCCAGTATGTGTAACGGATAGTACGGGCGAACTGCTAACTTTCCCTAACGCTTGCTTTGCAGCGTGTGAAGGTTATACTGAGGTAGATTTCACGGATTGTAATAATGGAAATGGTGATCCTTGCTTTGATTGTATTTTTAATACGGAAGCACCGGTTTGTGTATTAGATTCTACGGGCGTAACGATTAGTTTTCCAAATCCATGTTTTGCAGAATGTGCAGGTTATACTGCGGCGGATTTCGTAGACTGTAACAATGGCGGAGGTGATCCTTGCAACTGTGGGTTTGATTTTGATCCAGTATGTGTAACGAATAGTACGGGCGAACTTTTGACTTTCCCTAACGCTTGCTTTGCGGAGTGTGAAGGTTATACTGCGGCAGATTTCACGGATTGTAATAATGGAAATGGTGATCCTTGCTTTGATTGTATTTTCAATACGGAAGCACCGGTTTGTGTATTAGATTCTACGGGCGTAACGATTAGTTTTCCAAATCCATGTTTTGCAGAATGTGCAGGTTATACTGCGGCGGATTTTGTAGACTGTAACATTGGTGGTGGTGATCCTTGCAATTGTCCTTTTGATTTCACGCCAGTATGTGTTGTAAACGATGCAGGAGAAACCTTAACTTTCCCGAATGCTTGCTTTGCGGAGTGTGAAGGTTACACCGCGGTAGATTTTGTAGACTGTGGTTTTGGTGGTAATCCTTGTGATTGTCCTGAAGTTTTCAATCCAGTATGTGTAACGGATGGTTTTGGTAATACGCTTAGTTTTGATAATGAATGTTTTGCTATCTGTGAAGGCTATACGCCAAATGATTTTGTAGATTGTACGAACAATGGCGATCCTTGTAACTGTGATTTTGTTTTTGATCCTGTTTGTGTGATTGATAGCTTATCAGGAGAAGAAATTACGCTCCCAAGTGCTTGTATTGCCAACTGCTTAGGCTACGACGAAGCTGATTTTGTAGATTGTACCGATGCTCCTTGGACCGATTGTAACTGTACCTTCGATATTGATCCAGTATGTGTAGAAGATGAAGACGGTAACATTTATACCTTCTTGAATACTTGTTTTGCAGAGTGTGAAGGCTACGCAGTTGCGGACTTTGTGGATTGTGAAATGGAACAAGATAGCACCATGAATGATTGTGGATGTGATATTACTTTTGATCCAGTTTGTACAACGGATGATAACGGAGAGTTACTTGTATTCTTGAATTCTTGTTGGGCAACTTGTGCAGGTGTTGAAGTGGATGAGTTGACGGATTGTGATCTTGATGGCAATAATTTAACGGGTGGTGCAATCTTCGCATTGATGGCTTCTCCGTTGAATACACAAGAAGAATTTAATACTTTCAATAGTGCAACGGCTTATCCAAACCCCGTGACGGATCAATTGAATATTGATTTGACGACGAATGAATCGTTAACCATCACGATTAGTTTGATTAGCATTACTGGGCAAGAAGTTTATACGGAACGACTCGTTTCAGACAAGGGAGAAAATACTTTTAGAATTGGAGTAGAAGGTTTATCGGAAGGTTTGTATTTTGCTAGAATTATGGCGAACGACCAAGTCCTTAGTTTGAAATTTGTAAAATAGTTTTCCTGATCATTTTATAATAGAAACTGAAAGACGAAGGCTATGCTCATTTAGAGCATAGCCTTTTTTTGTGCCATAGATTATTTAAAATGAAGTTTTATTTTTTTTTAAAACAACTTTCCCGTCTGAGTAGGAGGGACAACGCCTAAATGTTGGTACGCTTTTTCCGTTACTTCTCTCCCTCGTTGGGTACGCTGAATAAAGCCTTCCATAATCAAAAAAGGCTCGTGTACTTCTTCGATTGTTCCAGCTTCTTCTCCCACGGCGGTGGCAATGGTGCTTAATCCTACCGGTCCTCCTTTAAATTTATTAATAATTGTATCTAAAATTTTATTGTCCATTTCATCCAAGCCACTTTCATCTACGTTGAGTGCTGACAATCCAAATTGTGCGATTTCTATGCCGATGGTTCCATCTCCTTTCATCTGAGCAAAATCTCTGATTCGGCGCAAAAGGGAATTGGCAATTCTAGGCGTACCTCGACTTCGACGCGCGATTTCGGTAGCGCCATCCAATGTAATTGGAACATCGAGGATTCCTGCGGATCGTTGAATAATTTTAATTAAAGTTTCTATATTGTAATAATCCAAATGACAATTAATACCAAAACGTGCGCGCATCGGTGCCGTCAATAATCCCATTCTCGTGGTAGCACCCACTAAGGTAAACGGACTCAAAGAAATTTGAATGCTCCGCGCATTTGGACCACTATCAATCATAATGTCGATCCGATAATCCTCCATCGCAGAATAAAGATATTCTTCTACGACATTATTCAACCGATGAATTTCATCAATGAACAAGACATCTCCTTCTTCTAAGTTGGTCAACAAACCTGCTAAGTCTCCCGGTTTTTCTAAAACGGGACCAGAGGTCATTTTCAAAGTACTTTCCAACTCATTGGCAATGATGTGCGAGAGGGTAGTCTTTCCTAAACCTGGAGGTCCGTGTAACAAAACGTGATCTAGGGCTTCGTCTCTCATCCGCGCGGCACCAATAAATATTTTGAGATTAGCAACGAGTTTTTCCTGACCACTAAATTCGTCCAAATCCTTTGGGCGCAAAGCACGCTCTATTTGTTTCTCAGGACTAGACAAATGCTCGTCGGTAGGATCTAAATTTGGATTTTGCATAAAGCGTATTTGATATGACTAAACAAACATTTTTTGTAAAAAAAATTGAAGTGCTAAAACAACTTCAGTAACAATTTTGAAGGATTAAGGTTTTGTCCAAATATTTTTTCCACTGGCTACGGATTCGATATATTTACCAACGCAAGCATCTTCTTCGCCTTTGTTACCTTGACAAAGCAAAGTTCCTTGACAATCTGCTAAAAAGAATTCTAGGTCAGCGCTAAAAAGATAAGCGGAAGCACCACGGTAATCATATTTGCTTACCGATCGAATTGAGTTATTTTCAATCATCGTTTTCATCCAGTCGGTGCGCATGGGCGTTTCGGTGTTGACACATTCTTTTTTGGCAGGCTTCGCTGGAGGAGGAACGGAAACTAATTCAATGCAAGTTACTTCAACGGCTTTATTTTCTGCCATGCAAATGCTCATCATATTCTCCATGAGCTTATATCCAAACTTAACGACTTGTTTGTCTTTCAAGACGAAACTTTGATCCTTGAATTGAGCCGGTAAATACTTGTCACCGTTTTCTAGAACCAGTAAAAATTGGCAGCCATCTAAGCCCGAAAAATCTTTAACGGTAGCCAATGTTGAACAAGCTTCTAAATCTTTTTTTTCCATTTTTTGTTTGGACGTAGCATTACAAGCTAGGAAAAGGAAGCAGCAGCAATAAAAAAAATAAATTTTCATAATCTTTTTTTTAAAATTAGCGTATAAATAAATTCTTAGACTTTATACCAAACGGTTTGGAAATTAGTTTAATAAATCAGATCTCTTTTTTTTGAGATTTTTTATCAAGAGAACTTTATTAAAACAACTTCAATGGTATTTTACACATACTTTAAGAACTTTTTTAAGGATAACAAATAATTCCTTACCTTTGTGCTACTTTTTTAAAAATTTTAAAATAGAAGTTATTTTAAAATACTTCTGAAGAAGCGCCTCTTTTTTGAATTGAAGCTGATAGTATGAAAATCTTTCCTTGAAAAAAAAATTAAAACTTCCTGCTTTCACTTCCGCTAAAATAGAATAATGTTTTTAACAACTAGTAATTTTAAGTAACTTCATAAAATACAATATTAACATGAGTGGTACAAAAATAACGATTGAAAATGGAAAATTAGTCGTACCGAATGATCCAATTATTCCTTTTATTGAAGGAGATGGAATTGGCCCGGATATTTGGGCTTCTGCTGTACGCGTTTTTGACGCAGCGGTAGAGAAAGCTTATAAAGGAGAAAGACAAATTGTTTGGCAAGAAGTATTAGCGGGTCAAAAAGCTTTTGATGCAACGGGTAAGTGGTTGCCAACGGCTACGTTATCTGCCATTAAGAAATACTTGGTAGCGATTAAAGGTCCTTTAACAACGCCAATCGGTGGTGGAATTCGATCTTTAAATGTAGCACTTCGTCAAAAATTAGATTTATTTGCTTGCGTTCGTCCAGTACAATACTTCAAAGGCGTGCCTTCTCCCGTAAGAAAGCCAGAATTGGTAGACATGATTATTTTCCGAGAAAACACGGAAGATATCTACGCTGGAATCGAGTATTTACACGGTACGGCTAAATTAAGAAAATTTAAAAAATTCTTACTCGAAGAAATGAAAGTAAAAGGAATTCGTTTTCCGGATACCGTATCTTTAGGAGTAAAGCCTGTTTCTATCGAAGGAACAGAACGTTTGGTCCGTGCAGCAATTCAGCATGCGATTGATCATAAGTTGCCTTCGGTAACTTTGGTACACAAAGGTAACATCATGAAATTTACGGAAGGTAAATTCAAAGAATGGGGTTACGAATTAGCAGAGCGGGAATTCGGCAAGCAAGTCTTTACTTGGGCAGAATACGATCGAATTAAAGATAAAAAAGGTGTAAAAGCGGCGAACAAAGCACAAGAAAAAGCTTTGGCTAAAGGGGCAATCTTAATCAAAGATTCTATCGCAGATGCTTTCCTTCAGCAAATCTTAACGCGACCAGCAGAATATTCTGTGATTGCAACTCTTAACCTTAATGGAGATTACGTTTCTGATGCTTTAGCAGCAACAGTAGGTGGAATCGGTATCGCACCAGGTGCAAACATCAATTACCAGACCGGACGTGCTATTTTTGAAGCAACACACGGTACCGCTCCAAAATATGCTGGTATGGATAAAGTAAATCCTAGTTCTGTGATTTTATCAGGAGAGATGATGTTCCGATACATGGGATGGAATGAAGCGGCAGACCTTATTGTTAAAGGAGTAGGAAAAGCCATTCGCAAAAAGCAAGTAACCTATGATTTCGAACGATTGATGAACAAAGCTACTTTATTGAAGTGTTCTGAATTCGGTACTGCGGTGATCGATAATATGTAGTAATAAGAATAAAGTACTTTAATCGGTACGGTAAATAAAAAAGGCTAACTCGATTTTTCGAGTTGGCCTTTTTTTGTTAGGTTTTTTTCAAAAAAACAAAAAACCCGAATCCTCCAATTGGAAGATTCGGGTTTTCCTTAAGCTTTAATCGGCAATTTACACCGAGAAAGAAGTCCCACAGCCACAAGTATCTTTGGCATTAGGATTATTGAAAACAAAACCTCGATTGTTCAAACCATTAACCCAGTCGATTTCAATGCCTAATAAGTATAAGGCGTGTGCTTTTTCTATGAAAACGGTAAAACCGTTGATTTCATGAGTCTCGTCTTGCTCTTTCTTGACGTCAAAACCCAAAATATAAGAGAAGCCTGAACAACCTCCACCTTTTACTCCGACTCTTAAACCGTGATCATCAGGCACATTTTGTTCTGCTTTGATCCGTTGCAACTGTTCTACCGCACCGGCGGTAAGATTTAAAGGTTGCAAAGTCGTTTGTTTCGTATCACTCATATCACTAAATTTAAATTATCTTGAAATTAAGATCACCATCGCCTCTAATTGTACTACTGTAATCGCTCGCGTGGATAAGATCTATTGGTACTTATAACAAAGTTACGTAAAAAAACGCTTTTTAGAAAGACTCTCCGAGTGCTTTCGCTGCTTTTTTAGCTAGTCTTAACTTCAATTTAACAAATTATCTTCACAAATGTTGTATCTGAATGCTTGACTTCTCGTTATTTGTTTGAATTCAAGGGGCGTTATATTTTTACAAGTCCTTTCAAGCGCTTACTTTTGCAACAAATCTTGTATATCGCATATCTATTATATGTGTATGCACAAAACATAACAAATATGTCAATTTGGTTAGAAGCAATCTTAGAAATTATTAAAATTACGATTCCTGCCTTGATCGTCTTCCTTACCGTATACCATTTGCAAAAGCAATTTCTGGAAGGACAGCACCGCGCGCGAATGGTTGATTTTAGACAAGATCAACAAAAGACTTCTTTGCCTTTGCGCTTGCAGGCTTACGAACGACTTTCGCTTTTCTGTGAAAGGATTTCAATTCCAGCGATGATTCTCCGAGTGAAATCTCCGAATATGACTTCCACCGAATTAAAGTATGCTTTAATGATTGCGGTACAGCACGAGTTTGAACACAATATCACTCAGCAGGTATATATCTCGGATCAACTATGGCAGATCGTTAAAATTGCTAAAAATGATGTGATTAATACCGTTAGCCTCGTGGCAGGATCGGTAGAACCAGACGCTGCGTCGGAGCAATATGCTAGTGCCTTATACGAACACCTTGAAACGCGAGAATTTTTGCCGATAGATAAGGCTTTAGTAGCGATTAAAAAGGAGGCAGGGCTCTTGATGTAAATCGGAGAAGAAGAGGGAAGAAGACCATAAAATCATTTTTACCCCAGTGCAGTTTTAGTCAAATGCTGCATTGATCTGGGAAGTTTTAAAATCAAAAACTACGATTATGAGTGCTAAGCAATATCTACTTTTTCTTCCATTACTGCTTCTCTTTGCTTGTACGAAAGTATTGCATCTTGCGGAGACGAAGCCCGCTAATTACCGCATTGATGCTGATGCAAAAATTACGGAAGATCCCGCAATCAAGGAAATGATTCAGCCTTATAAAAAACAGTTGGATGCGGAGATGAATGCGGTGATTGGTGAAGTCGCCCTGACCCTCAGTAAAGCTAAACCAGAATCTACCTTAGGCAATTGGACTGCCGATGCCATTCAGAAAAAATGTACAGATTATTACCAGCAACCGATTGACTTTTCTATTGTTAATTATGGAGGTTTACGCATTCCTAATGTGCGGAAAGGAAGCATTTCAAAAGGAAAGGTTTTTGAGTTGATGCCTTTCGATAATATGCTCGTGGTGCTACAGTTGGATGGACAAACGGTTCTTCAGTTTTTTGACCACATGGCTAGTAACGGCGGTTGGCCAATTAGTCGTGGCGTAACTTACCAAATTAGCGGCGAAAAAGCGACGGAAGTATTGGTCAACGGAAAATCAATTGATCCACAAAAAATGTACAAAATTGGGATGTCGGATTACATCGCTAATGGTGGTGATCGTTGTGCCTTTTTTAAAGATAAAAAAAGAGACCAGTTGGGCAAATTATTTCGGGATGCCTTGCTAGAATACGTAGAAGAACAGACTGCGAAGCAGGAGCCACTTAGCGCTGCCATCGAAGGAAGAGTAAAGCTCGCCGAATAAAGAGCGTTTCCTATTTCAGAAAATTTTGTTTCACTTAAAACCTCCGGATGATGAAAAGACGTTCTTTCCTAAAAAAAACAAGCCTTGGTGCTGGACTCTTGACCGCAGGGAGTTTCCCTCTTGCCGCTTTTGATAAACCAGAAGTTATCAAACTTACAATCCTGCATACCAACGATGTACACAGTAGAATTGAAGCTTTTCCCATGGATGGTGGGCGAATGCAAGGGCTCGGAGGAGCGGCGAAAAGAGCCACTTTGTTGGAGCAAATTCGCAAAGTAGAGAAACATACCTTGTTGCTAGATGCAGGAGATATCTTTCAAGGAACGCCTTACTTCAATTACTTTGGTGGCGAACTAGAATTCAAATTAATGTCGGCCATGAAGTACGACGTCGCAACGATTGGGAACCACGATTTTGATGCCGGTATTGATGGTTTAGCAAAGCAATTACCGAAGGCTAAGTTTTCTTTTGTCAATTGTAATTATGACCTATCGGATACGATTCTGCACGATAAAGTAAAGCCCTATAAGATTTTCCGAAAAGGAAGTCTGAAGATAGGAGTGCTAGGCGTGGGAATTGAACTCGCTGGACTGGTGCCAGAAAACCTCTATAAAAAGACACGTTATCTTGACCCAATCGCCAAAGCAAATCAGCACGCTGCTATTTTAAAACATGACGAAAACTGTGATTATGTGATTTGTTTATCACACTTAGGATATAAATATAAAGAAGATAAAATTTCGGATATTGCCTTGGCTAAACAAAGTGAAGATATAGATTTAATTCTCGGTGGTCATACGCATACTTTTCTGGAACAACCCGATCAAATTCTCAATAAAAAAGATAGACCTGTGATTATCAACCAAGTAGGTTGGGCTGGAATTATGCTCGGTCGACTGGATGTCTATTTTGAGCGAAACTTTAAAGATAAATGTGTGACTTGTAATAATATCTTTATTGGGGAATCCGTTAAATCTAAAAAATAAAACAAACTATTTGCAAGCTGTTTGAGTTTTAACTTTTAGCAGGTGTTTGTAGCAAAAAAAATAATAATTTTCTTACCTTTGTCGCACTCCAAAGATAAAGCAAACAAGTCTTCATATTAAAAAGGACTTGTATGCAAAAAAGTTAGATTTGATTTAAGAAAGTGAATTGCAGAGTTTATTTAAGGATATGATAAAAAAATATCTATTAAATGTATTGAATTGATTTTTCTTTCTAAAAAAAAAGCCTCAACTTTGTGATCCTCCATTATACTAAGCGTTCACGCTATAAAAAGGCTTGAGATCCTAATAATGGCCACCCAACGTCAAAGCGTTGAACATCTCATTCTTATATTTTGCTAGTACTAAGCATCTACATTATATTTTGTAACTATTTAATGACACTCTAAAGTCAACTGAATCTGGAGAATGGTAAAAGATTGTATATCAGTCTGGGATAATTGTTTACGAACGATCCGCAGAAATGTCAACAACCAAAGTTTTAAGACTTGGTTCGAACCTATCAAGCCGGTGCGCTTAGATAAGTTCGCGCTGACTATACAAGTTCCCAACAAGTTTTTTT
Organism: Saprospiraceae bacterium; assembly: GCA_045110315.1. Classification (GTDB taxonomy): domain Bacteria; phylum Bacteroidota; class Bacteroidia; order Chitinophagales; family Saprospiraceae; genus CALFBG01. The sequence goes on along the minus strand of JBGCFY010000235.1, from coordinate 16,313 downwards.
ATGAATGGTTGGAAGAACATTACGTTTCTCTGCTCAAAATGACAATCCGTCAAGAACTCGGTGAAGAAGGTCGCCTGGAATATCAAATTCTAATGGGCACCACCGAAGAGCAAAAGGCAGCAGTTCCTAATAATAGTTATAATAGTCCAAAAGCAAAATCACGTAACGACGCTCCTTATTCTCCCGGTGCAATAGATGCGGGAAATATCAAGAATCCTTTTGTCATTCCAGGTATCCGCAAATTATCGATCGATCCACAACTCAACGTTAGTTATACTTTTGATAATTTCATCGAAGGAGATTGTAATCGACTCGCTCGATCAGCTGGACAAGCGATTGCTAAAAAACCAGGAGGTACGGCATTCAACCCGCTCGTCATTTTTGGGGATGTAGGTTTAGGTAAAACACATTTAGCACAAGCCATTGGAAATGCAGTGCTGCGCAATATGAATAACAAAACGGTATTGTACGTTTCTTCCGAGAAGTTTACCAACCAAATTATTCAATCTATTAAAAATAACGCGGTTAATGATTTCGTCAATTTTTATCAATTAATTGACGTACTTATCGTTGACGATATTCAGTTCTTAGCAAATAAACAGAAAACCCAAGAAATTTTCTTCCACATCTTTAATCAGCTTCACCAAAACGGTAAGCAGATTATCTTGACCTCAGATCGCCCTCCTAAAGATATGGACGGTATGGAAGAACGCTTGATTTCTCGTTTTAAATGGGGACTTTCCGCAGATTTACAAGTGCCAGACTTAGAAACTAGAATGGCAATCCTAGAAGCTAAAATGAATCAAGAAGGATTAGACCTTCCTTACGACGTAACAGAATTCATTTGCTATAATATCAAAAATAATATCAGAGAATTAGAAGGGGTATTGATCTCTTTAGTCGCACAGTCCTCTCTGAATCAACGTGAAATCGATATCGACCTAGCGAAACAAGTGATTAAGAACTTTGTGACGCAAATGTCCAAGGAAATTACAGTAGAGTTTATTCAAAAACTCGTTGCTAATCATTTTAGTGTTCCCGTCGATAAATTAGCAGGTAAAACAAGAAAACGTTCTATCGTTATCGCTCGACAATTGTCCATGTACTTAGCAAAGAATTTAACCAACAAGTCGCTCAAAGCGATTGGGGAAAACTTTGGCGGTCGAGACCATAGTACCGTTATTTACTCTTGTAAAGCAGTACAGGATCTAGTCGATACCGATATGATTTTCAAAGACACCGTTACCGATCTTGAGAAAAAAATTAAAATGAGCCTCAACGAAAAGTAAAACTCAAATAAGCATAAAATCAACTTCAATCCTTCAAATAAGTAAGTCTTATCTGAAGGATTTTCATTTTAACTCCCTACTTTAGTAAAACAACTTTCACTTGCAGCTGGCAAAAAGCATCGTTTCCTTTAATTTTCGGGGATTTTTAGCTATTTTTATACACTTACTATAGCATATTGAATATACTAAAATATGATTTAGTAATCTGTATAACTGTTAAAAGTCAATATTACTTAGCCTCATTTCCATTTTCAGACTGTCGTTGACCTCAAAGTTATTTTAACACTTAAGATAACACCCAAATAAAGACACATAATCCCATGAGCAGTAATATTGGTAAAAAGCCAATATAATGAAATTAAGAACCCGCTCCGTTCTACTGGTAATGCTTTACATAGGAATTACCACACCACTCTTTGCCCAATCGCTGTTTATCAACGAATTTTTAGCGTCTAATAATGCTACCTATGATGATGAATACGGAGAATTTGATGATTGGATAGAAATTTACAACGCTGGAAGTACTCCCGTCGACTTAGGCGGAATGTATCTGACTGACAACCTTTCTGATCCGACCAAATTACAGATTCCTACCGGAAATCCAAGCTCGACAACCCTCGCCGCAGGTGAATTTTTTGTTTTCTGGTTTGATGGACAACCCGAACAAGGTATTTTTCACGTCGACGCCAAACTTAAAGCTTCTGGGGAACAACTCGGCTTATGGGCAAGCGACGGATTGACGGTCATTGACTCTTTTACTTACGGAGCTCAAACTGTAGATATCTCTCAGGGACGACAACCCGACGGATCTTCTTCTTGGAATTTTTTCAGTACACCAACACCAGGTAGTGAAAATGATACGCCAGGTAGCATTAATTTTGTAGCAATGCCTACCGCTTCTAAAACAGCGGGATACTACGCCGGAACACAATCCGTAATTTTATCGACGACGACTCCCGGCGCAGAAATTCGATTTACGACCAACGGAGACGAACCCCAATCCTCTTCTTCCTTATACACCACACCGCTGTCTATCGACGAAACGACGACCCTAAGAGCGCGAGCTTTCAAAACGAATATGTTTGACAGTCGAGTCATGACACATACCTATTTATATAACGTCGATCACGATTTTCCAGTAGTTTGTCTTTCTACGGATGACGATAACTTTTTCGATAGTGATGATGGGATTTATGAAAATTATGACGAAGATCTGGAACGACCGGTACACGTCGAATTCTTTGAACCAGATTCTAGTCTTGCTTTTAAAATTGACATGGGCGTCAAAATTCACGGTTCAGGTAGTGCTAGCTTGCCACAAAAATCCTTAGCGCTAACTGCTCGCTCAAGTTATGGTGCTAATAAAATCAATTATCAAATTTTCCCTGATCTTAATACAGAGGAATTTGGAAGTGTAGTACTGCGAAGCTCTGGACAAGATTGGAATCTTACCATGTTTCGTGACGCAGTAAGCTCAAGTCTGGTAAGAGATTTATCGGATGTAGGAGATCTCATCCTAGAGCCAAGAATGTATAACCAAGGTTATCGACCAACGGTTGTCTATCTCAACGGAAACTATTTTGGGATTCACAACCTGCGAGAAAAAATGGATTGGCGCTACGTAGATTCTTATTTTGGTCTCGATAAAGATGATATTGATGTGATTGATGGCAGAGATGATGTCGAGCAAGGAAGTGTATCTGCGTGGGAAGAATTTTACGATTTTGTAGAAGATCACGATTTTAGTGAGGAAACTAATTTCGATTCGCTTAAAACTTGGTTGGAGGTAGACCATTTTTTGGATTACAATATCTTTCAAATTTATATCGACAATCACGATTGGCCAATGAATAATAATAAACGTTGGAGAGAGCGAGCATCTAATGGAAAATGGCGCTGGTTGACCTACGATTTAGATTTTTCCACGGGCTTGTATACGGATGGTGGATGGAACTCAGGCGACTTTGATGGCAATGCTTTAGCGCGTACACTGGCACCTAATTCTGTCGATTGGCCAAACGCTAGTTTCTCTACCTTGATCTTGAGACGCTGTATGGAGAACGCTAGTTTCAAACAAGACTTTATCAATCGGCTTGCAGATCAGCTGAACGTTTTATACCAGCCAACGAGATTTGTAAATAGAATTAATCAGTTTGAAAATACTTACTTACCCGAATCTGCCATGCAACAAGATCTGTGGAGCAATTTTTATGGTTGGGATGATGATATTGATAAACTTAGAAATTTTGCTAATGGTAGAGTAGATGCTGTTCGGGATCATGTAGTAGAGGAGTTTTCGGAAGTATCTGGTATTGCCGATGTTGATCTAAATGTTAGTCCTGCCGCCGCAGGAAAAATTCTTTTCAGTACCTTGAATTTAACACCAGTAAACTTACCTTTCTCAGGTATTTATTTTGAACAAATTGATATCCCAATTCAAGCTATTCCAGCGAGAGGCTATCTTTTTGATAGTTGGACAACGACGGAAAATATGAATGATGATGCTCAAACAGTAGTTAAAATAACGAATGATGCGTCAATCACCGCTAACTTTGTTCAAGGAGCAACCAACGCAGCACCAATTGTCATCAATGAGATTAATTACAATTCGCCCGATAATACTAACTCGGGCGACTGGTTAGAATTATACAATAATAGCGCAACGGCAGTCGATCTTTCTGCTTGGTACTTTGAAGATGAAAGTGGCGATTACTTTGGCTTTCCAGCAGGAACAATAATGGCACCTAATGCTTATTTGGTGTTAGTAGAAGATAGAACTAACTTCCAAGCCATTTATCCTACCATCAATGACTTGGTTGGTGATTTTGGAAATTCACTAGTAGGAAGTTTTAAGTTGAGCAATAAAGCTGAAATACTTCGACTGTATACTGCGAATGGAACACTCGTTGACAGCGTGCGCTACCAAGATGATGCGCCTTGGCCCGAGGCAGCAGATGGCGACGGTCCAACTTTGCAATTGATTGATGCGGATTTAGATAATGCTTTAGCAAGTAGTTGGATTGCGACTTATCCTACTCCGAATGCGGCTAATTGTCGTCGCTTAACGCAAAATCAGTTACCAAGTGATTTGGTTACCGGGCTTTCAATTACCAATGTATCTTGCGGAGGAGAAACGGACGGTGCCATTAACCTAATGACAATTGGAGGAGGACTAGACTATCGTTGGAATAATAATGTGACGAGTGAAGATTTAGAAGATGTTGCCGCAGGTACTTACGAAGTATTGGTACTTAGTGAAACAAACTGTGAAAATATTGTCGATTTGACGATCGCGACGCCAGCTCCAATTACGACTACTGCACAATTTTCTGCGGAGATTTGCCACGCTGCGAATGATGGTACCATTAATTTGAGTAATGCGGGAGGAACGGGAACATATACTTATCAATGGAATAGTGGTGCCACAACGGCGAGTCTGAATAATCTATCTGCCAATAACTACAACGTTACGATTACGGATGCAATGAATTGTCAAGTGATCGAATCCTATGAAATTACCGCCGCCCCCGAAATAGTATTGACCGAAGATATTGCAAACTTAAGTTGTTTTGATACTCAAGATGGTAGCATCGAATTAGAAGCTACTGGTGGCAGCAGTGGCTTCAATTATCTTTGGAACACGAATGCTACGACGGCTACCATTAATAATCTTGCCGCAAACAACTACTCCGTAACCGTAACGGATGCGATCAATTGTATCGTAGTTGAAAGTTTTGAACTTACGGCACCTACGGCTTTATCCCTAACGGAAGATGTAAATAATCCGAATTGCTTTGGGGAGGAAAGCGGAAGTATCGCGGTGTCGGTAGCAGGAGGAACGGGAAGCTACACTTACCTATGGAGCAATGCCGCTACAACAGCGTTGATTGATGATTTAGCGACGGATAGCTACACGATAACGATTACGGATGCTGCAAATTGTACCTACGTTGAAAGTTTTGAAATTACTTCACCAACAATGTTAGAGGTTGAGGCAGCGGTAGCAACGATCGCTTGTCACGATAATTCTGATGGTCAAATTTCGCTTAACGTTACGGGCGGTACAGATGCTTATACTTATTTGTGGAATACGGATGCTACGACATCGCTGATTGATGGTTTAGCAGCGGATACTTATTCCGTCACGATTACGGATGCTGCGAATTGTAAGTACGTTGAAAGTTTTGAAATTACTTCACCGTCAATGTTGGAGGTCGAGGCTGAGGTAGCAACGATCGCTTGTCACGATAATACAGATGGCCAAATTTCGCTCAGCGTTACGGGTGGCACAAGTGGTTATACTTACCTGTGGAATACGAATGCTACGACGTCGCTGATTGATGATTTAGGAGCGGATACTTATTCCGTTACGATTACGGATGCTGCAAATTGTACTAACGTTGAAAGTTTTGAAATCACTTCACCGTCAATGTTGGAGGTCGAGGCTGAGGTAGCAACGATCGCTTGTCACGATAATTCTGATGGTCAAATTTCGCTCAATGTTACGGGTGGCACAAGTGGTTATACTTACCTGTGGAATACCAATGCCACGACATCACTGGTTGATAATTTAGCAGCAGATAATTACACCGTGACGATTACCGATGCTGCGAATTGCAGTACGGTCGAAAGTTTTCAACTGACAGCACCTGTGGAGTTATCACTGATGGGAGAAGTAAATAATAATGATTGCTTTGGAGCGGAAAGTGGGAGTATTGCGGTATCCGTAGCAGGAGGAACAGGAGCCTACACTTACCTCTGGAGCAATGCAGCTACGACGTCAATGATTGATGCCTTAGCGGAAGATACTTACACGGTGACGGTAACGGATGCAGCGAATTGCACCTACGTTGAAAGTTTTGAGATTACCACACCGTCGATATTAGCGGTAGAAGCTTCTATCCAAACTATCATTTGTCCTGGCAACGCAGATGGTCAAATTGCACTTAACGTTACGGGCGGAACTAACGCTTATACTTATCTTTGGAATACGAATGCTACCACTTCAATGATTGAAGAATTAGTTGCGGATACGTATACCGTTACCATTACCGATGCGGCGAATTGTCAACGAGTAGAATCTTACGAAGTAACAAGTACGGAAATGATTGCTATTGCTGCTATGATTGATACCATTCTCTGTAATGGAGCGAATGATGGAAGTATTAGCCTTGAGGTTACGGGTGGAAATAATGACTATACCTATTTATGGAATACGAATGCTACAACTGCGCTGATTGATGGTTTAATTGCGGATGCCTATACCGTTACAATTACGGACGGCGAAGGATGCGAAGCTATTTCTTCTTTTGAAATTACAGAAGCTGAAGTCTTAGCTGTTGAGGCAAATACGACAAATATAGCTTGTAATGGCGAGGAGAATGGAGCAATTGAACTTATTCCTATGGGCGGCGCTGGTACGTATACTTACCTGTGGAATACTGGATTAACAACGGCTTCCTTGACGAATTTAGCAGCTAATAATTATGCCGTAACCATTACGGATGCTGCCAACTGTGAAGTGATTGAAAGTTACGAAATATTAGAACCTACAGCGCTTACACTTCTAGTGGAGGAAGAGGATATTAGTTGTTTTGCAGGCATGGACGGAAGTATTAATTTACTCACTTCTGGTGGAACTGGAGCGTACAATTATGTTTGGAGTAATGGAGCAACAACGGCAATGGTCAATGCCTTACCGGCAAATGAATATACGGTAACGATCACTGATGCTGCCAATTGTTCTTTTATTCAAAATATTACACTTACCCAAGCGCCAGCAATTGCAGAAACTGCGGTGATTGATCACTTGGATTGTTTTGGTGATACTGATGGGAATATTGTAGTAACAGGTTCGGGAGGAACAGGAAATTTGGTGTATACTTGGGATAATATGGAGAGTGGGAACAGCTTAGAAAATTTATCAGAAGGAGCTTATGAATTGACCGTTACGGACGATAACGATTGTGAATTAGTTGAAACTTACACGATTTTATCTCCAGATGAATTACTTGTTACTTCCATAGTGACTCAACCTACATCACAACTTGACGGAACTATTGAACTTGATATCATCGGAGGTGTTACACCTTATCAAATCTATTTGGATCAAGTTTTGGTCAGTGATTTTATACTTCAAGGATTAAGTGCAGGAACCTATAATTTAGAAGTATTAGATGCTAACGGGTGTAGTTACCAAGAAGAAATTATCTTAGAAATTAAGACGAGTACCAATACAATTACAAGTCTGACAAACTTTGAAATTTATCCAAATCCATCTGATGGAAACTTTGAACTCGATTTTGTTGCCAAACAGTCTCAAACTTTTAATCTAAGGATTTACAACACACTTGGACAACAATTTTTTCAACAGCGCATGACTGGAAAAGCCTTTCGCCTTCCGATTCAATTAGTACAATTACCACCAGGGATTTACTTCTTAAGTATTCGTTCAGAAGAAGGTTTAGCCATTCAAAAGTTGATTATTGAGTAAAGTTGTATCAGGCTAAATAGGATTATAAACTGCCTCAAGTTCATTAAGAACTTGAGGCAGTTTTTATTTGAAATAATGCTGGTTTCGGTAGTCAAATAACTGATAGTCAGGGTAAAGTATTTTGTTTTTTATGCTTCTAATTCAACGTTTATATAGTTGTAGTTATGGTGGAAAGAGAAAGAGAAGCATTTAATTTACAAAGTATTAAGCTCTGAAGTTGTTTAAAAATAGGGGTTGAAATTAGTTGTAAGCGCTTGGTTTTCAAGAGGAAGCTCCATTTCTTTTTGTAGTATAGCTACGAGGAAAAAATTAGCTGAAATATTGGAAATCAATGGCTTGCAAATAAATCATCTATCTATTTTAAAACAATTTCAATGTAATCTCTACTACTTTTGGGACTTTATGCTCCCTTTTTGTGATTTTTAGTTAGGAAAAGTGCAGGGATAAACTGATCTTTGTATTTTTAAGGGTAAAATCAACAAGATTTTACAGAGCATTCAAGAACTGAACAAACCATTGGTAGCTTTTTTAGTGAAGTTTTAGACAGCTTCAGCAATAAAAATGGTGAACTCCTACCTAATTTAACCAGTGGCTCAACGATTCTTTCTTGAAGGCATAGAAATTGTTTTAAAGATGAAGTTAAGAACTAAACTTGCCTGTTAGTCAGGTAGGGATAAAGACTTGTAAATCAAGAGGAAGCTTTTTGAGTTTCGCAGCGTTAGCTTTGACGACGAAAAAAGAAAACCTTGAATCACAATGTTTTAGCCCTGTCTATCGTCTAGGCAGATGCAGGTATTTTAATCTATTTTTAAACAACGGCATCATCTAGGCTACATAAAATGCAGTCTTGACACGATATCAATAATTAAAAGGATACACCCATGAACAAATTAACGAAACAGCTATCGCTGGTAGTTACGCTATTGTTATTAAGCGCAGCTCCAACACTGCTCGCTCAAGATATTTTCATCAACGAATGGATGGCTAAAAATTCGACAACCATCGACGATGAAGCGGGAGAGTATGACGACTGGATTGAGCTTTACAATGCAGGTAGCACCGCAGTAGATCTCAATGGTTTTTACCTAACCGATGATATTGCTGATCCTACTAAATTCCAAATTACCACTACTGCAATTATTCCCCCAATGGGTCACCTTCTATTTTGGGCAGATAATGATTTGGACCAAGGAGATTTACACCTAAATTTCAAACTGTCAGCGAGCGGAGAAACGATTGCTCTTTTTTCTCCTTCGGAAGAATTAGTGGACTCAGTTACTTTTGGTGCCCAAAACGACGACCTTTCTAACGGACGATATCCTGATGGCTCAAACAGTTTTTTCCTTTTTGATGATCCTACACCGGGAAGTACGAATTTAGCAAACGGAAGCACAGGCTTCGTCGCTAGTCCCATTTTCAACTTTACGGGTGGTTTTTACGATAATAGTCTAACAATAGAAATCACTACCGCTACGCCTGGCGCAACCATTTATTACACCCTTGATGGGGAAGATCCAAGTACAAGTGCCACGCTATACACAGGAAGTTTCGTGGTGAATACCTCAACAATCGTTAGAGCCTTTGCGGTAAATGCTGGACTACTAGATAGTAAATTTACGAGTCATTCATACTTCATTCAGGAAGCCTACGAATTACCAGTGCTTTCCTTGATGACGGATCCAGATAATATGTTTGGACCAACTGGAATTTATTCAAATCCTACCATGGATGGTTCTGATTGGGAGCGTTTTTGTCAAATGGAGTATTTCAAAGATGAAAACCTTGGCTTTGCAATCAACGCCGGTATTCGAATCCAAGGGAATAGTTCTGTTGGGTTACCTAAAAAGTCATTTCGATTATTTTTTGAATCCGAATACGGTGCGTCTACCTTAGAATATCCAATGTTTGATGGCAATCCAGTAACGAGCTTCAAAAACTTAGTACTCCGAGCGGGTTATGATGATGATTTAACTACACCCGATGGAACCTTACTGCGAGATCCAATTAGTAATATTGGCTACCGACAATCCGGCGGATTAATCTCAGATGGAAATTGGGCCGTACTTTTAATCAACGGTGTCTATTGGGGAATTTATGAAATTAGAGAAAGTGTCAACGAAGAATTTATTGAAGCTCACACCGGCTGGGATGACTTCGATATGATTCGTTTTAAAAATAGTGGTCCCGAACTCAAAAATGGAACCATCGACGATTGGAATGTGATGACGGACTTTATCATGAATAATGATTTTTCTGATCCTGCTAATTACGCACAAGCAGAAACGATGTTTGATATTGATAACTTAGTCAACTTCTTAGCTTACGGACATTGTACGGCTTACCACAGTTGGAGTTGGGGCGCTTCTGCCTATAAAGAAAATACAGCAACTGGAAAATGGGAATTTACTGTTTGGGATTTAGATCGTGGAATCAGTCTTTTGGGCTGGGATCCGTTTGGGGATTACGGAAGTAGCAATCCTTCAAAGTGGTGTAACTTCATTCCAGAAGCATTGACTGTCAACGAGGAGTTTCGCAATAAAACGGTTAATCGAACCGCAGATTTATTAAATACCATTTACCTACCCGACGTTGGCAATAGTTTATTATTGCAAGAGCAAAATAAAATTGTCTTAGAACTACCCAGAGAGTTTGAACGGTGGAATGATACTTTAAATATGGTAGAATGGGAAGATCGAGTGAGCGACATCGAACGATTTTTTAATCTTCGACCTAACTTGGTAAGAAATTATGTACTTAGTCATTTTTCTTTAAATGATACCAACGAACTGAACCTCGATGTCAACGGTAATGGACAATTGCATTTGAATACGATTGATGTACCAGCTTACCCTTGGACGGGAATTTACTTTGAAGGTGTGCCCGTACGCGTGACCGCGATTCCTGATCAAGGTTATGTCTTTGCGGGATGGAGCGATCCCAACTTACCGAATCAACCTAGCGTAGAAGTTGACTTTAGTGGAATGTATAACCTTACGGCAAATTTTGTACAGGGTTCTGTAGCAACAGATCCGATTGTCATCAATGAAATTAATTATCATTCTCCGGACGCTACCGATGCTGGCGACTGGATAGAATTGTATAACCCTACCAATGCGCCCGTGAATATTTCGGGTTGGGTACTACAGGATGAAGGTGGAGACGCTTTTAAAATTGCGACGAGTGTTGTCATCCCCGCACAAAGTTATGTGGTTATGGCCAACGAACGCGCACAATTTTTAACGATTTATCCTAGCCAAACGAACTTGATCGAAAATTTTGACGAAGGTAGTTTTAAGTTAGCAAACAGTGGAGAAAAAATCTACTTGCGAAATGCAAACGATATGATCATCGATTCTGTTGCTTACGATGACCAAGCGCCTTGGCCAATCGCTGCCGATGGCGACGGACCGAGTTTACAACTAATTGACGCTTCGTCTAATAATAATGTAGCAAGCAATTGGATCGCTATTTTACCTACACCGAATGCAGTTAATTGTAAGCGCTTAACGCAAAATCAATTGCCAGGCGATATCGTTACAGGACTTTCTATTACCAACGTTTCTTGCGTGGGAGAAACCGACGGAGCAATTAACTTGACGGCAAGTGGTGCGGGATTAGAATATCGTTGGAGCAACACGGTGACCAGCGAAGATTTAGAAGATGTTGCTGCTGGCAATTATGAAGTATTAGTGATTAACGAAACACACTGTGAAAATATAATTGATTTAACGATTACGAGTCCTAATCCAATTACCACCACGGCACAAGTCTCTACTACGATTTGTCACGCTGCGAATAATGGAAGTATTAGTTTGAGTAATTCCGGTGGAACGGGGGCTTATGCGTATCAATGGAATAGTGGTGCCACCACGGCAAATTTAAATAATCTAACCGCTAATACTTATAATGTTACGATTACCGACGCCGCAAATTGTCAAGTAACGGAAGCTTATGAAATCACGGCGTCACCCGAAATCATACTGACGGAAACGGTGGCGAACCAAAGTTGTTTTGATACGCAAGATGGTAGTATCGAATTAGCAACTGCTGGTGGTAGCGGTGGATTTAATTACCTCTGGAGTACCAATGCTACGACTGCAACGATTAACAATCTTGTTGCAAATAATTATTCCGTAACGGTAACGGATGTTGATAATTGCAGTACGGTTGAAAGTTTTGAAATTACGGCACCTACAGCCTTATCGCTAACGGAACAGGTCAATAATAATAATTGCTTTGGAGAGGAGAATGGAAGTATTGGTGTAACCGTAGCAGGAGGAACCGGAGCCTACACTTACCTCTGGAGCAATGCTGCTACGACGGCTATGATTGATGCTTTAGTGGCAAATACTTACACGGTGACCGTTACAGATGCTGCAAATTGTAACTATAGTGAAAGTTTTGAAATTACAACGCCGACAATGTTAGCGGTAACCGCTGCAGTAGAACCTATCGTCTGTCATGGAAATGCCGATGGTCAAATCGCCCTTAATGTAACGGGCGGAACAAACGGTTATACTTACCTTTGGAATACCAACGCTACCACTTCAACGATTGAAGAATTAGTTGCGGATACGTATACCGTTACGATTACCGACGCAGCCAATTGTCAACGTGTAGAATCTTACGAAGTAACAAGTTCTGAAATGATTTCTACTACCGCTACCGTTAATCCTATTCTTTGTAATGGAGCAAACGATGGAAGTATTGAACTTACGGTCACAGGCGGAAATAGTGATTATACTTATTTGTGGAATACAAATGCCACAACGGCAATGATTGATGGTTTAGCTGCGGATGCTTATACCGTTACCATTACGGATGGAGAAGGATGTGAAGATATTGCTACTTTTGAAATTACAGAAGCAACCGTTTTAACGGCTGAGGCAAATATGACGAACGTGGTTTGTAATGGTGAGGAAAACGGTAGTATTGATCTTACTACAATGGGCGGAACGGGAACGTATAGCTACTTATGGAATAATGGATTGACAACTTCCTCGTTGACGGATTTAAGCGCTAATAATTATATAGTAACCATTACCGATGCTGCCAATTGTGTAGTAATCGAAAGCTATGAAATTTCAGAGCCTATGGCACTTTCACTTACCGTAGCAGAAGAGAATATTAGTTGTTTTGATGGAATGGATGGAAGTATCAATTTAAGCACTACTGGAGGAACAGGAACTTATAACTACGCTTGGAGTAACGGAGCAACTACCGCAATGGTTAATGAATTAACGGCTAACGAATATACGGTAACGATTACCGATGCTGCCAACTGTTCTTTTGTTGAAAATGTTACGCTTACACAAGCGCCAGCAATTATACAAACTGCTGCCATTGATCACTTAGCTTGTTTTGGTGATACGGATGGAAGTATTATTGTAACCGGTTCTGGTGGAACAGGAACGTTAAATTATACTTGGGACAATAATGAAAATAGTAACAGCTTAGAAAACTTATCGGAAGGCGCGTACGAACTGACAATTACGGATGATAATGATTGTGAGCTAATGGAAACGTACACGATCTTATCTCCTAATGAATTGGTGGTTACGGCAACGGTTACTCAGCCTACGCCGCAAGTTACGGGAACGATTGAACTTGATATTGTAGGAGGAGTGATCCCTTATCAAACTTATTTAGATGGGACTTTGGTTAGTAATTTTATGATTCAAGGCTTAGGGGCAGGAACGTACACTTTAGAAGTGTTGGATGCTAATGATTGTAGTTACGAAGTAGAAATTATGTTAGAACTTAATACAAGCACCAATACGATTGAAAGCTTAACGAATTTTGAAGTTTATCCAAACCCATCCGATGGAAACTTTGAACTTGATTTTGCGGCTACGCAGACCCAAAGGTTTAATCTAAGTATTTACAATACGCTTGGGCAACAATTTTTTCAGCAGCGCATGACGGGAAAAACCTTTCGTATTCCGATTCAGTTAGCGGAATTACCGCAGGGAATTTACTTCTTAAGTATTCGTTCGGAACAAGGATTAGCCATCCAAAAGTTGATCATTGAGTAAAAATTGACAGATAAATTTTAGCAAATCTTAGAAAAATGCTTTAATTGCCTCAAGTCCTTAATGGATTTGAGGCAATTTTTATTGAGAAAAGATATAACATATGGATGCTTAATTTTTTTAAAGAGCATCTAAATTAGATGATATCTAAACTATCTCTGATGTAACCTCTAATACTTTTGGGTATTTATACCTCTTTTCCTGTAATTTTTAGTTCAGAAAGATGCATAGCTACGCTGATCTTTGTATTTTTGATTGCAAAATCAATAAGATTTTACAAAATGTTCAAAAACCGAACAAATCACTGGAAACTATTCTAGTTATAAAAATGGTGACCTCCTGCCAATTTTATCAGTGAATTAACGATTCTTCCTTGGAGAGATAACATAAAGCTAGAAGTTAGTATTTTCATAACTTCTTGATTAAGCTTCACTTTTTTAACCTACAAATTATGAACACACCTTACTTTGAGAAGTTAGCTGCACTGCTATTTAGTGCTTCGAAGTTAATTACCCAAACAACTTCACCTTGGCTTCGACCAATTACTTTATCCGTGGGTTTACTTTTTTGCATCAGTAATTTAAGTGCCCAAATCTACCTCAACGAATTCATGGCTTCTAATACAAGCACCATCGCGGATGGTGCTGATTTCGATGATTGGGTAGAATTATATAATGCAGGTAACAGTCCCGTCAACATCGGAGGAATGTATTTATCCGACGATTTGACCGAACTTACGCAGTGGCAAATCCCTACCAATGATCCAAGTGCAACGACGATTCCCGCAGGTGGCTTTTTGCTATTGTGGTTTGATAAAGAAACAGAACAAGGTCCGTTACACGTTGATGTTAAATTAGGCTCAGGGGGAGAAGACCTCGTACTCGTAGCTGCAGATGGTACGAGCATTTTGGATAGTTATACTTTTGGTCCACAGGTCGCAGATATCTCTGAAGGTCGAGTACCGGATGGAGGAAGTGATTGGGATTTATTTGGAGAACCAACCCCGGGCGCAACTAACGACACAGATCCAGGAGCACCTACGGTAGCAAATCCTATACCTTCTATTGTTGGTGGTATTTTTTCTAGTACCGTTACCCTTAGTTGGAGTAGCGCAACCAATGACGCAGATATCTACTATACCTTGGATGGTTCAGAGCCGACGGAGTCCAGTATCTTGTATTCAGGACCAATTAATATCAACTCAACTAGCACGATTCGGGCACGTAGTTTTGCGGAACCTTTACTGCCTAGTGAAGTTATTTCTCAAAGCTACTTATTCAATGTTAATCATCAATTTCCGATCATCGCTATTTCCGTTGATCCAAATGATTTTGATGAAATGTATGAGACAATAGAAGAAGATATCGAAATTAAAGCAAACGTAGAATTATTTGAACCTAACGGAGACCAAGCGTTCAGCCAATTGTTAGAAATGGAATTGAACGGTTCGGGAAGTTTAAGCCTTCCGCAAAAGTCGCTCGGCGTAAAAGCAAAATCTAGCTTAGGCTCCGACGTGATTGATTATCCTATTTATGACGATCTTCCTTTTGATCAATATCGAAGTCTCATTTTTCGAAGCTCTGGACAAGACTGGAACATTACCATGTTTCGGGATGCGATGGTTACAGGATTGGTCCGTAATGTAGGAGACGTTGGTGGAATTATCAAAGAACCTAAATTGTACACGCAAGGATATCGTCCCGGTGTACTTTACAAAAATGGAGAATACTATGGTATTCATAATATCCGAGAACGTACCGATAAACGTTACCTCAAAGTACACTTCGGACTCGACGATAACGAAATTGATTTCTTAGAAAATTTTACGGAAGTAAAAGAGGGAGACGCGGATGAATGGAATAGCTTCGCAGACTTCGTGGAAGATAATAATTTTAATAATGCTGCAAATTTTGACTTGTTGGCAGAACGATTAGATGTCGATCACTATATGGATTATATCGTTTTCAATCTATATACTGATAATGTAGATTGGCCTGCAAACAACGATAAACGCTGGAGAGAAAGAGCGGAAGACGGACAATGGAGATGGATGACTTTTGATCTCGATTTTAGTTTTGGTTTGTTTACGCTTGGTGGTGGATGGAACACTGGAAACTGGACACAGAATTCGATCGAACGACTATTGGTTCCTAATGGTTTCAACTGGCCGAACTCTATCAGAGCAACACGACTGTTTAGAAAAATTGTAGAGAACGATGGCTGGCGCCACGATATGATTAATAAAATGGCGGATCAACTTAATGTTCTATATAATCCTAGTAGAGTTGTCAGTCAAATTGATGCTTTAGAAAATGTGTACGAGCCTGAAATTCAAGCACACAAAGATAGATGGTCTGGTGGGTTTTTCTCTTGGGCAGAAAACGTAGACAAATTACGATTGTTTGCGAATAATCGCGTACCAACCGTTCGCAACCATTTCGTAGAGGCGTTTGATGAAATCACCGGAACCGGTAATGTCGCAGTGAATGCAAATCCTGC
>JBGCFY010000234.1:0-3190 GCA_045110315.1 Saprospiraceae bacterium | reverse complement strand
CCGGGTTTCAATCTCCGCATTGCCAAATGGGCAAAAAAAAAAGGAATCAAAGTTTTTTATTATATCTCTCCCCAAATTTGGGCTTGGCATTCTAGTCGCGTTCACCAAATCAAAAAATCGGTAGATCGAATGTTTGTCATCTTACCTTTTGAAAAAGATTTTTATCAAGGTTTTGATTGTGAGGTAGATTTTGTCGGTCATCCTTTATTAGATATGATTAAGGCTCGCCCGCTCAATCCTAATTTTCTGACGCAACACGGCTTGGGGAAAAAACCCATTATCGCACTTTTGCCCGGTAGCCGTAAACAAGAAATTACACGAATCCTTACGGGAATGCTCGCCGTGATGCCCTATTTTGAAGACTACGAGTTTGTGATTGCTGGCGCACCTTCTATGCCGGATCAGTTTTATGCGGATTTGACCGCTCCCCTTCCCTACTCCGTAAAGTTGATTCAAAATCAAACTTACGATTTGTTGCAGCACGCAACTGCCGCCTTGGTCACTTCGGGAACAGCTACTTTAGAAACGGCCTTATTCAAAGTCCCTCAGGTAGTTTGCTACTCGGGGAGTCCCGTTTCCTACGCCATTGCGAAGCAATTAATCAATGTAAAGTTTATTTCTTTGGTCAATTTGATTATTGATCGAATGATTGTGCGCGAGTTGATTCAACACGATTTCAATTTACAAAATCTACGAACGGCACTGTCCCAAATTTTACAAACTAAAAACCGCGAAGTCATCGAAAAAGATTACGAAGAATTAATCCAAATTCTTGGAGACGCGGGGGCTTCTGCCCGAACGGCTAAATTGATGTATAATTATTTAGTAAAAACACCGTGATTGCTCGTACGCTGTAACCTAAGTGAGTTGAAGTTACTTTAATTTCTCAAGCTACTTTTCTCTTAAAAACAATCCAATAAAAAAGCCGCTAGTTTTGATCAAGCTGATTTGCGAAAGCAATAACGACCCTTGACCAACACTAGCGGCGATTGTAATTAGTAAGACGATTTCGTCAATTACTTTATTCTTCTTTTTTCTTTGCTTTCGCTTTAGGCTTTGCCTTTGCCTTCGTTTTTGCTTTAGGTTTAGCCTTAGCTCTTGTCTTTTTCTTGAAAGCACCTGGAATTTCTGCTTCGACGAGTGCTTGTACTTGCTCTAGCGTATATTCTGCCGCTTCTTCGCTCGTTACGCGCTGTCCATCGTCTTTTTTAGCAATCTTGATGCTCTTCTTTTTAAAACGAATAAAAGGTCCCCATCTACCGTTTTCGACGGTAAGTTTGAGGTCGTCCCATTTATGAATGTAGCGATTCGCTTCTTTTTCTACCTTAGCGGCAATCAATTCGTGTGCTTCTTCTTCGGTCAATAATTCTGGATCGAAACGTCGTGGGATATTGACAAACAAGCCTTCCCATTTTAAGAAAGGACCAAATCGTCCTTTACCTTTGGTGTAAGGTTTGCCATCAAACATTCCGATGGGTGCGTCCGCTTTTTTCTTTTCTTCAATTAACTCTACTGCGCGATCATATTCCAAGGTCAATGGATCTTCCCCTCTCGGGATAGAAATGAAACTCTCCCCAAATTTGACGTAAGGACCAAAACGTCCCGCCCCAATATTTACTTCTAAATCTTCGTAGGTACCCAACAATTTTGGAAATTGGAATAAGTCCATCGCTTCTTCAAAACTAATCGTTTCGAGCGACTGCTCCGGACGGAAGTTGGCGTATCTAGGCTTTTCCTCTTCGGTTAATTCATCTTGGTGACCGATTTGTGCAACGGGACCAAACTTAGACATTCTTACCAAAACGGTACGACCTGTTTCTGGGTCTTTCCCTAGAATGCGCTCCCCAGTTGCCCGTTCTGCTGTTTCTAGAGTATCGACAACTGTTGCGTGGAAAGGTTCGTAGAAATCGTTTAGAATCTGCGTCCAAGTGATTCCACCATTTGCAATAATATCAAACTTTTTCTCGATGTCGGCGGTAAAGCTATAGTTCATCACCTCCTTAAAGTATTGAGAAAGAAAATCACTCACCAGCATTCCCAAATCACTCGGCACCAATCTATTTTTAATGGCACCCGTTAATTCACTACCTTCTTTTTTCTCAACGACATCATTACTCAATTTCAAAATGGTATAATTCCTTGGCTTACCTTCTCGATCTCCTTTCACGACGTAACCTCTCGCTTCCTCCATAATTTTACTAATGGTTGGCGCGTAGGTAGACGGTCGACCGATTCCAAGTTCTTCTAACTTCTTTACCAATCCTGCTTCCGTAAATCTAGCGGGTGGGCGGGTAAAGCGTTCCGTTCCGGTCATTTCCTTGAGTGCCAAGACTTGTCCGAGGGACAAAGGGGGCAAAATACCTTTTGCCGTGTCGTTTTCCTCTTCATCATCATCGTTAGCGGCGAGGTATACTTTCAAGAAACCATCAAATTTCAATACTTCCCCTTCGGCTCTCAACTGGGTATCTGGAATAGTAGAAACACCGATACTGACTACCGTTTTCTCCAACTCTGCCGCAGCCATTTGCGAAGCAATTGTTCTTTTCCAAATCAATTCGTATAATCGTTGCTGATCTCGATCTGCCGTTACGACTTGCTTATCGATATACGAGGGTCGGATGGCTTCGTGAGCTTCCTGTGCTAATGCTTTCTTTGATTTAAACTGTCGGGTGTGCAAATATTCTGTCCCGTAGCTCTTTTCTATTTCCTCTGCAATACTTTTTAGGGCGGTTTCACTTAAAGTAGTAGAATCCGTCCGCATATAAGTAATAAAACCTTGTTCGTATAATCGCTGTGCGTTGACCATTGTCCGTTTTACGGCGAAGCCTAATTTACGACTTGCTTCCTGTTGTAAAGTAGAAGTAGTAAATGGCGCGGTCGGTTTACGCTTGATTGGTTTAAGTTCAATATTTTTAATACTAAAACTTGCCCCTACACATTTATTAAGAAAGGTGCTCGCGTCCGCTTCAGTATTGAAACGGCTCGGCAAATCGGCTTTTAATTCGATTGCTTTGCCTTTTTCGTTAAGCACATTAAAGATCGCAGCTATTTTGTAGAAGGGTTTCGTTTCGAATTTTTGGATATCTCGTTCTCTTTCAACGATCAACTTTACCGCAACGGACTGTACTCTTCCTGCGGATAATTTTCCTTTTACTTTTTTCCAAAGTAAGCCCGATAATTCAAATCCAAC
>JBGCFY010000233.1:0-55350 GCA_045110315.1 Saprospiraceae bacterium | reverse complement strand
TCATAAAAGTAGTAATCTGGAATGGGATCGTATTCTGGATCATCTTCGTTCAAGCGGTTTACTTGCCGGGTAATAATATCAACGTAGGTTCTTCGACCCGAAACAATAAACGAACTTTTGTCTTTTTGGATCGGCCCTTCTAAAGTCAAGCGGGAAGCGACTAATCCAACGCCGCCCGTCCCCGAAAATTTTTTCTTATTCCCTTCGTTGAGTTTGACGTCAATGACCGAAGATAATCGACCACCGTACTGAGCGGGAAACCCGCCTTTGTACAGCTGTACATCTTTTACGGCATCGGAGTTAAAGGTACTAAAGAAACCAAAAAGATGCGAAGGATTGTACACGGTTGCTTCGTCTAATAAGAATAAGTTTTGATCGGCGCTTCCACCGCGGACGATGATGCCGGAAGTTCCTTCTCCCCCCGTTTTTACTCCTGGTTTTAATTGCAACGTTTTGATGATATCGACTTCCCCGAGTAACGCGGGCAATAATTTAGCCTCTTGCATCGTAATTTTCTCGAATCCCATTTGGGTAGAGTTGACTTGTTCTTTATTGGAAGAAGCACTGACGATAACCGTTTCTAGAGATTGCCCAGGTTTGAGTTCAATATTAATAATGGTATCCTGCTGAATCAAAATTTTTTCTTGTACGGAGGCATAGCCGGTAAAGGAAAACTCAAAATCTATAGCTCCTTTGGGAACCTTTAAACTATAGAAACCGTAAGCGTTGGTATTGGTACCACTAGCTAAGCTTGGACAAAAAATGGTAGCGCCGATTAAGGTCTCGCCGTTTGATGCATCTTTGATGTATCCGCTAATGGTCGCTTCTTCTTGCGCATCTACTTGCCATAAAAGACAGGAAAATAGCAATAGGGTAAAAATTTTCTTCATGGTGTGCTGGTCAATGTGCTGGTGAAAATCAGGTGGACAAGTCCGACAAAAAGTACTGGGTTTTGATCGTAGGATTCGTAAATTCACGAATACGAAAATAGAACGGAATAAAAGATGGCAAAGTACAATTTTACCCTAAACATTCATAGTTGAAGATCAAAAATCGTGTTTTGTCTAGCCAAATTATCTGGTGGATAGTCTATTCTCTAGGTAGAATTTTGTGGTTCCGCTTAGGAAAGCTGCAGGGCAAAGCGTATTTTTGTGGCAAATTTTTAACACGTGCTAAGGACAGAAAGGATATTGCTACTTCAATCGTTTCGTGTCTTTTCAACCGTTATATGTAAATAAACTAATGATAGAGAAAAAAGTAAGTGAGTCTAAAACGATTATGACCGAGATGATTATGCCCAATGATACCAATCCGATTGGTAACCTTATGGGAGGAAATTTGCTCCGTTGGATGGATATTGTGGCCGGTATTAGTGCCGGAAAGCATTGTGAAGCGCACGTGGTAACGGCTTCCGTCGATCACGTTTCTTTTCAAAAACCAATCAAATTGGGAGACGTAATCACGATTGAAGCATCGGTGGCACGTGCTTTTAACACTTCCGTGGAAATTTACGTCGAAGTTTTTGCAGCAAACGTCAAAGGAAAAGACATTCGTCGTTGTAATCATGCATACTTTTACTTTCGTAGCCTTAGACGACGAAAAGATAAAACCACAAGCGGTCCCTAAAGTAATTCCATTGTCGCGAGAGGAGCAATCTCGCTATGATAATGCGATGCACCGAAGAGATTTACGCTTGGTGCTCAGTGGACGGATGAAACCAGAAGACGCTTCAGAAATTAAATCGCTATTCACGGGCGTAAAAGTGGAAGCTAAGAAAGCGAAGGAAGTCAATAAGTAAAATTGTAGTCTACGGAAGGCCTAAAGAGGGGAGTTGCTTTACGCTAAAATAGTAGACAATCCTTAGGTAAGAACTAGCTCCGTTGATATTTGTGACCGTTTAAGGCTATATTTGGGTCATATTTTCTAAAAAATCACCTTATGAATAATCCAATTCTGATTAGAGTCGTCGTTTCTTTAGTGCTTTATTTCTTTTTGTACTATTTCGGAGGCTCTTTCGGCGAAATGGTTTTGTATCCGGTAACTCGCTTGGTAACTTTTCTACACGAATTTGGTCACGCACTCGGCGCATTGATTACCGGCGGTTCTGTACTTGGGATTCAAATTAATCCCGATGGCAGCGGTTATACCAAAACTTTGGGTGGCTCGGCGAGCGTAATTTTAATGGGCGGTTACATTGGTAGTGCACTTTTAGGAAATCTTATTTTTTACATCGGTGCGCGCATGGAACGCTTTGCGAGTTTTACAATCTACGTTATCGCAGGATTGATGCTCTTCTCCGGTATTTTTTGGTTTGAAGCCGTGTATTCTACGGGATTTTTAATTGCTTTTTCCATTGGGTTATACTTATTGGTTAGTTACACCAACTTTGCGAGAGAAATTTTGATGTTCGTAGGATTAGCGGTTATTCTGTACATTATTCAAGATTTTAACGTCGGCCCAACTTCTGATTTAGAGAAGTACGCAGAACTATTTGTCATTATTCCTGCCGGGGTTTGGATGTATATTTGGTTAGGGATCGTTATTTTGCTTTTTATTGGCAATATACGCTTGATTTTTAAGTCGAATTAAGCCTTTCACCATACTTTCATGGTTGCGTTAAAAGTCGTATCTTATGGCTGATTAGTATTGGACTTTCGTCCAAAAAATAGAAGTCGTCATCCCATGAATAAAAAAATTACTATTCTCAGCGCTTTAGTGGCACTTAGTGCTTTGGTTTATCTAATCGTCTTGTATTGGGCAACAGGAAATCCCACTGCTTCCAAAGCCTATAATTCGCTCGACGAAAAATGGGAACCCAACCAGCATCACTTTCTGCAACGAGTAAGTTCCAAGGGACGAATCGAACTAAAAGCATACGAAAAAGCGCTTGCTCAAGCACGTAGTGAAGTGAAAAATCGCAATGCCGCTCCTGGTTTTGCGACACCTTGGACCGTACAAGGTCCCGGAAATTCAGGTTCCCGCGTCAATACCATTGCCGTTCATCCTACCAACAGTGATATTATCTATTTAGGTTACGCTTCGGGCGGTGTTTTCAAAACGACGGACGGTGGACAACATTGGGAAGCTATTTTTGATGATCAAAACTTCTTAGGTATTGGCGATATTACGCTCGATCCCAACAATCCAAATATCGTCTACGTAGGCACCGGAGATGTAAACGTTACGAGTTATCCATTCATTGGAGATGGTTTGTATCGGAGTAATGACGGCGGCGCCACTTGGACAAATTTAGGCTTGACCGAACAAAGAATTATTTCTAAAATTATTGTTGATCCTACCGATAGCGATATTATCTACGTCGCCACCTTAGGTTTACCTTTTCAACGCAATAACGAAAGAGGACTATATAAAACAACGGACGGTGGTGCTACTTGGAATCAAGTTTTATTTCTATCCAACCAAACGGGCGTAATTGATTTTTTACTTCATCCCACCAATACACAAATTCTCTATGCCGCAGGCTGGGATCGCATTAGCAACTCCTCTGAAAATATTGGTACAGGACCTGGCGCTAAAATCCACAAATCGACCGACGGCGGCGCCACTTGGACGATGCTGACGAATGGATTACCAATGGGAAATCAATCCAGAATAGGCCTTGCGATGTCGAATAGTAATCCAGATTTGGTTTATGCCATGTACATCAATACCAGTTTTCAATTAGGCGGCGTTTATAAAACAACGGACGCGGGCGCAAGTTGGACGAGCTTGCCGCAAACGGGTTTACACCAAAATGTGATGGGAGGACAAGGTTGGTATTTTGGCAAAATCAGAGTACATCCCAACGATCACGATAAGATTTATATCTTAGGCCTACACGTCAATAATACATTAGATGGCGGCAATCAATGGTTTACACTAACGTCTTCGACTAGCTCGAATCCGGTACACGTCGATATGCACGACCTAGTATTTACCAATAATGGACTGACTGTACTCTTGGCAACGGATGGCGGTGCCTATCGCTCGACCAATGGCGGTGGTTCTTTTCAAAAAATGGAAAACATTCCAGCTACCCAAATGTATCGAATTGCTTACGATCCGCACCGACCACATTTGTTTTATGGTGGAACACAAGATAATGGCTCCGTTGCGGGGAACGCGGCAACGATTAATCAGTGGGAGCGGCTGATTGGAGCAGATGGTTTTCAACCTGCTTTTAATCCGGTAGATTCAAACATTTTTTATTTAGAAACACAACGAGGTGGAATCAAAGTGACCACGGATGCTGGACAGAGCTTCTTTAACGCAACGAGTGGCTTTGGTTTATTTGATCGCAAAAACTGGGATATGCCTTATCTCATTAATCAAAAAAATCCTGAAATTTTATATGCAGGTACGGAGCGCGTTTATCGGAGTGAAACGAGTTCTGGCGTACCGGCTTGGCAAGCCATTAGTGGAGATTTGTGCGATACGGATTTTACCAATAATCCTCTTTTTCATACCATTTCTTGTTTGAGTAATTCAGAAATAGACAGCGCTATTGTCTTAGCGGGAACGTCTGATGGTAACGTTTGGCGGACGGAAAACGAAGGTAGTTCGTGGACTAAAATTAACGCAAATTTACCGGATCGTTACGTGACTTCTATCAAAGCCTCCACCGATGATGCGGATGAAATTTACGTAAGTTTTTCGGGGTACGATGATAATGTTTTTACGCCACTAATTTACAAATCGACCGACGCAGGAAATTCTTGGAATAGCATTTCTGGTGACTTACCCCAACTCGCCATTAATGATATTTACATCCTCCCAAACACTGGCGGAAATGCTATTTTTGCGGCAACTGACGGAGGTGTTTACGCTACACTCAACGGAGGAACAGAGTGGGAACGACTCGGTACCGAAATGCCTTTTGTTCCCGTTTTTGATTTGGATTGGCACGCTGCTGATAATTTAATCATTGCAGGTACGCACGGTCGATCAGTCATGACTTTTCCTTTAGATTCGATTGCAATTCCTGCACCTTCTTTATTGGCTAACTTTGGCGGAACCGTTCAAACGCCAGATGGTGATTTATTAGATTCTACCTTGGTCGCTACGAGTCAAGGTGCTCAAGTAAATGCGCATACAGATGAAAATGGCGCTTATTTGTTGGAACAAATTCCTTATGGTTTGGGTTGTCAAATTGCCCCGTATAAAAATACGAATCCTCGGAATGGTGTCAATTTATTTGATCTTGTTTTGATGCAAAAACATATCTTGAATACACAAGTTTTTACAAGTCCATATCAAAGAATTGCCGCGGATCAAGATCAGAATGGAGAGGTTTCTATTTTGGATATTATTGAGTTTAGAAAACTACTTTTGTTTTTGAGTACGGAATTACCGAATCATCCAGCGTGGCGATTTATACCCAGTAATTTTGTTTTTCCAAATCCTTTAAACCCTTACGAAACGACTTTCCCCGAATCTTACGATTGTGCAGATTTAACGGGAAGTGATAATAACCTTGATTTTGTTGCGATTAAAATGGGAGACGTAGATTATGATGCGAATGCCAGTAATTTGCAGTTATCTGATGTTCGTAATTTTGCGGAACCTAGTTTGCTCGTGGTGAAAGACCTTAGCAAAAAGAGGGGAGAAGTGTTTCCTGTAAAATTACAATTAGAAAAATCTACGGAACTGTTAGGCTTACAATTTACACTAACATTTGATCCTCAGGAATTACAATTTATGGGATTGGAATCTTCGAGCAAACTAAACTCAAATGCGAGCCATTGGAACACCACAAAAGCTTCAGAAGGGATTTTGAGTTTTTGTTGGCACCAAGCGGAAGCGCTTACACTACAGCCAGAAGATTTAATTTTGACTTTGAATTTTACCGCTCGGAATGCAATTGTCTTGAGTGAAGCATTGCGATTGAGTACGCGTTATACTACTCCCGAAGTTTTACGGCAAGAAAATGCCACGCAGTATGAATTGGCGAACTTAGCACTGCAATTTAAAGATTCCAGCGAGCAGTTTATTCCGAAAGCAACGGCTACCATTTTTCCAAATCCATTTACCACGGCTACCAAACTAAATTATCAACTTGATCAACCTGCGGAAGTATATTTCCAAATCGTGAATGTACAAGGACAAGTGCTACAAACACAACGGACTTGGCAAACAGCAGGATCACACGAAATCATTTTATCAGAAAATTTATTCGTTGCCCGAGGAGTTTATTATTGTGTTTTAAAAATTGGAGCAGCCCAAGAAGTTATTCGTATTTTGAAAGAGTAGAAAGCTATTCCTCTTCCTCTTCTTTTCGGCCACTACGGTGAATATGATTATTTCCTGCTTGTTGTGTGCCCATCAACAAAACGTCTTGAATGTTGACGTGTGCGGGGCGCGTTGCCATGAAATAAATTACCTCTGCGACGTCACTAGATTTTAAAGGTTGAAAGTCTTCGTAAATCTTGGATCGTTCTTGATCTCCATCAAACCGAACCAAGGCAAACTCTGTTTCTTCTACGTGTCCGGGGCTTACTTGACTAACTCGAATATTATATTTGTGTAAATCCAATCGCATAGATTTTGTCAGAGAATCTACGGCGAATTTGGTTGCACAATACACATTTCCATTAGGATAAACTTCCTTGCCAGAAGTAGAACCAATATTGATAATTTGACCTTGTCTGCGTTGCACCATAAAAGGGGCAATGGCTCTCGTCATGTATAATAAGCCTTTGATGTTGGTATCAATCATTGTTTCCCAATGATCGAGCTTGCCTTCGTGAATCGGTGCGAGTCCTTTCGCCAAACCAGCATTGTTAATCAAGATGTCAATTTGCTTCCAGGCTTCTGGCAAATCTGCAAGATGTTTTTCTACGGCAGCATTATCTCGTACGTCAAAAACTAAAATATTGACCTGAATGCCGTGTGCTGCTTCTAGTTGATCTTTAAGTAATGCCAAACGATCTTTTCTTCGCCCAGTAAGAATCAAATTATAACCTTGCTTTGCAAATAATTCACTCGTTGCTTTCCCAATTCCAGAACTGGCACCCGTGATAAAAACGACCTGGTCAAGTTTTTTTACAGGAGGAGTGACTTCAACTGCTTCGTTGGACAATTCAATCATCTCTACTTCTTCCTCGATTTCCTCTTCTTCGATGGTTTCTTCGTCTTCGATGATTACGGGAGAATCAATTTCCGTTGCTACTTCTTCTTCCATTTCTACGGAGACGGATTCTTCTGAATCCTCTTCTTCCGTCGTTGTTTCGACAACTTGCGCCGGAGCGGGCATGGTAACCAGCGCATCAGTATTAATGTGTTCTTCCGTTAAGTTGATTTCTACTTCTTTCCCTAAAGACTCATTTAATGCTTGCTTGGTGAGTTTCTCGTCATTCGGCGGATTAGCAAAAGCGAGATCGTTAGCTTCCGTTTTAAACTCTGGATTATTTTTACAAGCCAAAAGATAATGATGTTCTGCTTTTTTATATTTTCCAACTTTATAATACAAGAGCGCTAAATCGTAGTACGCAAAATTGTGGTCATGTTGTAAGGCTAAACATTTTTTGAAATGCTTGACCGCTTTTTCTGGATTGTCTAAAGCCTCATTCAACAGCACCGCGTAGCGATAGTGTGCATCGGCGTTTGTTTTGTCTAGTTTAAGAGATTTTTTGAAAAAACGAGCCGCTTTTTCTTTTTGCCCTACAAAATGCTTCGCGGTAATTACGCCAAGTTTGAAATAGATTTCTGGATATTCGTTCGTTACCTTGACTACTTTTTCGTAGTAATTTCTAGCTGCAAGAAAATCTTTGTTTTCCTCCGCCAAACTTGCCAATTTCCAATTTGCTTTTACATGGTCGGGGTCGTAGCTAAGAATAGTCTGTAGTTCTGTTAGCACTTTATCTTGTTGGTCACCGTGCGCATCTAATAAATAAACGTATTGATAACGAACCAAAGTATTTGCCGGATTTTCGGCAACTAAGTCCGCTAAAATTGAAATTGCTTTTTGTGTGTTACCAGCTTCGGCGAAACTGGAAGCTTCGTATATTTTTTCTTCAAGACCGGACAAGGACTTATGGCGAGTCAAATTAGGTTCAGCAGTAGAGGTGGGCGTTGCCTCGTGTTCTTCGGGAGCAATTAAATCTTCTGTCGGGGTATGTCCCTCTACTTCTTGCGTCAACTCGTCCATGCTAGAGATGTTAAGTTGCTGGTCGTTACGTTCCGCTAATTCTTCTTCCTCTTCTTCGTCAAAAATAGATTGTAATATTTCTTCCGTACTCAATTCTTCTTCCTGTTCTGGAAGTGCTTGATTTGTTTCTTCTGCTACCACTTCGTCAACAACTTGGTTCAGCTGTGATTCAAAGCTATTTTTATCTTCGACGGCATCTTGATCTTCTGAGCTAGTTTGTTGTTGTTCTCGGTAAGCAACTAATTTATCTAGCAGTTGAGAGTTGGGTTTTTCAGACTTTTCTTCCACGACGGAATGAGCCGCATCTATTTCTTCGGTACTTAAAGTTTCTTCTTGATTTAAGACTTCTTCTTTGGTAGTTTCTGTAGTAACTACCGGTGTTTCCACGGCAGCAAGTTGGTCCATACCTGGAATATTTTCTAAAACCGTAGCGGGCGGTTCTTCTACCACTTCAAGTTCATTGGTCGTTTCCGATACGGGCGTTTCTTGCACGACTTGATGCAGGATTTCTTCTGGAACAGCTTGTTCGACGTGCTTGATTTGATTCCCGGTTTTGTAATAAAATATTTTGTAATTATTGGCAGCAAAATTTTCAAAGCTATAACTTTCTACGGAACGTAGAATGCGAAGAAACTCTCCAACCTCCGAAGAGATATTGCGCACCACGGTAAGTTGTTTTTCGAATGCTTCCGCTTGATCTTCGGGAATACTTTTTTTCTTTTTTCTTAATTCTAAATATTCATCTTGCCAAAAATTCATGTACTGAATCACGTGACTGACTCGATCAAAGCTCGTAGGAACAGTTTTCGTGCTACCATCTGCATTCCGATAAACACCATCTACAATGACCGAAATGATGCGTGCTTCTGAGCTCAGACGTTGAATCATCAGCAAAGCATTATACATACAAGCCCTTGATTTCAAGAGATTGTCACTGACCAATAAGATAATCATTTCATCAGCTGGAATTTGCTCGCCCAAATATTGATCTTTAAGTTCTGGGTTACAGCTAATGTGTTTAAACTCAAAGCCAGTATTTGATAAACGCTCATCAATTTCTTTTGCGATGAGCGCGTTGTCTGCACAATAAGCAAGGGTAAATTTATTCATAAGGCAGTGACAAGGTATATTGGTGAAAGTCTTTTTTTACAATTTGATATAATGATCATTTAAACTTAAATTCAAGTCCAAAAAGCATCGCAACAATACGAGTAAACTATTCTGCGAGTAAGGTTGCCACGAACTGCTCAAAGTCTTTTTTGAAAGCAGGGTAGGTACTCGTGGCAGGACCCGAAAATCCAGTATGTATTCTCCTAATCTCTCCTTTTTTATCAATAAAAATCATAGTTGGATAAGAGAGAATATGATTTAACATCGGAAGTGATTTTGCCGCCTCCGCTTTATCATAATAGCCGGCTAGCAGCATTTCATAATCGACACCAAAAGTTGTTTTATAGTTTTTTAAGGTAGCTAATGCTTTTTCTTGGCCTTTATATTTTTCAAAGGCTAGTGCGATTAATTTTAAATCTTCCGTTGGATTGTCTTTTAAATACTGTGCTAGGAAGCTCGTTTCATCTTTACAATTTGGACACCAAGTCCCAAATATTTGCACGATTTTTACTTTTCCTTCGTAAACTTCATCCGTGAGCGAAACCATTTTTCCTTCGGTATTAGGGAAACTGAACTCGAGTTTGGAATAACCTTCCTTGAGATAGGTCAAACTATCAGGATCGGCTAAGGTGACCTTTGGATTTTTCTTGGCGGACCAAGTTGTCCGGTAATGGCTGCCGGATCGAAAAGAACCAATCAGCGTTTCGTCGTCCAATATTTTAGCTTCAAAGAGGAAAGCGTGTGCACCGTCAAAACAGGATAGGTAAATCTTGTTAGCTTGAATGGTGCCTTCTAGAAAACGATAATCTCCCGTTTCCGTCAGGAAGGTTCCCGAAATATGATTGCCATCTTGCTTAAATTCACCGATGGCAGGGTAGGGCTCGTCCGTATCTACAGAAAAAGTCGTTTCCCACTTTCCCGTCAAGTCAATCTTAGGCGTTTTCTTCAACGAACTAAAACGTTGTTTTTGACCATGTTTAGCCCGAAAAGGAATATTGTAATCTCCTCGGTTAGGAACGTACCATTTCCCTTCAATCAAATTTTCTTCGTAAATACCTTTTACGTAAGAATCATAAAATGGAAATTTAATGACAATGGTATCTTGACCTCTTACCCGATCTCTACCAATTGTGATATCCGTTACTTTAATGCGTTCTTCACCATTGATAATCTCAAGGTGAAAGTCTTTTTCATTATCATAAACCAATTCAAAAATAAAAGGAAGATCGCCTTCCACTAATTCTTCTACCCGGAGCGGAACGCCCTTCTCTGTCTGATAGGCTTCTGGATTCTCAGGATCTAATTTTAATATGGCACGCCAATATCCCGGCGCTAAGCTGTCAAATTTATTTTGAATGACAAAACAACTCGAACCGAGTAATAATAGACTTATAATTCCTAATAGTAAAAATTGGTTGATTTTCATAAGTTACAGGTTTGTTCCTTTAAACATACGCTTCGTAATAGGAACAGGCATTCGGTAAAGTTGTTTTTAAAAACAACGACTAAATCTGAGCTTTTATAGGAAGTTGTTTGAATTCGTTTTAAACAATCTATACATTTTCTATATTAAAGAAAATCAGTATACATCCTAACGGTACAAATATAATAAGTTTGCTCAAAATCGGAGGCTTATTTCGACTTTTCTCCTTGGAAGTTATCTTCTTTGTATTTAAATAGCACATTGAAAGTTGTCAGACTTCCATAAATCCGCGTTATGTATTGTTGTAAATCAACTTTTTCTTCGTCGGACATCTTTTTATTGCTATTGATTCTTTGTTCCATGACTCGAATTCGATCGCGCACCATGACGATTTTGTGGAAAAAAGTATCAATTGGAATTTCTTTCGACTTCAATTGTTCCTCGCCAGGTTTTAGGATCATGACACCATTTTTCCAACGATCGCCCAAGGGAACAACTTCGTTGATGTCGGACCAATGACGTAAGACTTTCATTAAAGATTTTTCGGCTTCGGTAAAACTAACTTGTGTCTCGGCGGGAATGGCTTCGATAATTTCCCAATTTTCGTAGGTTTTTCCAACATCTTTTAATCCATGTTGCGTAAAGCAAACTTGGTAAGCGGCTTTATTAATCTTGGTTATTACGCCTACGCCATAGGCAGGATGTTTTACTCGGGAACCTATACCAAGTAGGGCGGTATCTGTTATGCTAGTCATTCTTTTGTTTTTTAATGAAAATTAATTTTGGAATTTTTAAGCTGCTTCTATGCTTATGACTTCATTCGGAGCACTATTTACCGTAAGGAACAAGCCGCAAATTAGCTTGCCCTTGATCGCGTTACTCGTCTTTAAGTGCTTATGTAAAAAAACGTATAGATTAAAAAAAAGTTTCAGGTAAGTCGCTACCATCTACAAAAAAAATGTCCTCAAATCAATACAATGATTTGAGGACAAAAACTAAAAACACTTTTGGTCTTAAACGAGGAATTGTTAAGCTAACAAGGTCTTAGTTTAGACAATTGTACTTGTAATTTTTTTAATTCTTTTTGAATAATAGGTTGGTAGCCTTCTAAGCTTTCTTCAAGCGTATGCAAAAGATTAGAAATCAATAAGAAATCAGGTTGCGCTTGTGCTAAAGCTTCTAATTGATACAAAGACGCTTCGAGCTCTAGAATACCAACGTTTTTGCAGGCGAGGACAATTTTTTGTGTCAATTTAGTAAATTCAGTCCAGTGTCCTCCTTGCATAAACTCCTTGAGCAGGGGAAGATCCTTGGCTAAGGTTGTTTGTAGGAAACTACTAAAGTTCTCAATCGCAAAATGTATATCTTTTCCATAAAATTGTTCTAAATAAATATGATCTAATTGGTGATCAAAGCTGATGAAACGTTCCGCTTCTTTTAAAGTTTGATAATCTTCACTTTCTTGGTATTTACGCATCATGACCAGCAAATCATCTGGGTTGAAAGGTTTTACAAGGAAGTCGTTCATTCCTGCTTCCAATGCTCTTTTCTTTTGTGCTTCAGAATCCGTAGCGGTAATCGCAATGATTGGTGTATGTTTATTAAGACTATTCGCATTGCGAATGCAAACCGTCGTTTCTAATCCGTTGAGTTCTGGCATGAGTAAATCCATGAGAATCAAGTCATAAGTCTTATGCTGAGTGAAATTAAGTGCGTCTTTACCGTTATTGGCGATATCAGCTTCCACCTTCCATTTCTTCATTAAGCCAGATAAATAACGCTGGTTGATTTGATTGTCTTCTACGATCAAAACATTAAGTTCCTGCAAGTGATTTGCCGCTTGACTTGGGATTCGACTGGGGTTAGGATTCGCTATCTTATCCTTAGATTTATCTAAGTTTAGGTTAAAACTCAAGTTGAATCCTTTTTCGGGAACTTGCTCGATGTTCAAACGAGAATCCCATTTTTCTAGGATAATATTTGTTTGTAAAAGGTTGAGTGGAATTTGGTGAAAACTTCCCCTTGGGGCACTCAAATCAATTTGGTGATTCGGGAAAATAATATCTTTCATTTTAGAAAGATTATTAGTCATCTGACAAAGAATATTAACCTCAATCTTTTGCTTGCCGCCTTGATCTTCCAATAAGATCGTATTGACAAATATTTTGCCTGCTTCAATATTATTGATTACGTGATCCAATAGTTTTTTCAAGACCTTACTGAAAGCAGTTTGATCTCCCATTACTTTCTTCTTAATCCGATCATCGGTATAATAGGCAATTTCGATATTGGATTTGTCCAGTTTGAAACTATAATTCTGGTAGATAGATTTAATCAACTTCGGTAGGTCAAAAGCTTTCTTTTCTAGGATGACTTCCAAATCTTCTGTTTTGGAATAATTTTGAATATCTCCGACTAGCCTTTTAATAATTTGCGCAGCACTATGAATAATATCGATATGTTCTACTTGTTCCCCCGAAGGCAAGGTATCATATAAAAGGTGTGCACTACCTACGATGACGTTCAAGGGCGTTTTTAGCTCGTGACTAATTTGACTTAGAATAGCTTTATCCTTGTCGTTGACCGTTTTAAACTCGGGGGTAATCCGGTTTTCTTGATAAACGGGCTTAGCCTGCTGCTCTTGGGTTCGCAACTGTTCCATCTCTTTTTTTAATTGAAAGAGTGCAACGGTTTTCTTTTCCAGTAGCGCTTCCATTTGCTCGCGGGCTTGTCGTTCCCACTCCAATTGATTTTGGAGAAGTGTGATTTCATTCATGGGATGTCCTAGGTTTATAGTGTTTCGTGTAATATTAATTCCTGCTTGGCAGTTCTTTGCTCAGTCTAGTGTTCGGCTAGCTTTAAAACAGGATACGGGTTTTGGGGGAGCGGGTTTCAATTTTTATAAAAGAGAAAAAAAATACGCTATTTTTCTACTTTTATGACAATCGGCAACTGCTACGTTTTTTTACTGCAAAAATTGTGCAAGAAATGAGATTTGCCAAATATTTTTTTGCAATAAGGTGGAAATGAAGATGATAGAAGGGATATTTTTTTAACTCATGTGTAGGAAGCCGGTAAAAACAAGGAATTACGCGGTGGTTTTTAGAGGATGGTTTAGTCTGTAATTATCAAATTAATCACAGAACACCAAATCGGGCAATCCCAATACATATCCAAAAAGAATCGCTTTTTGCCGAAAGTCTTTTGCGAGTGCGAGTGCTTCCCTTTTTGTAATATCTAGAATCAGGTAACTTTTCTCGGTTGGCCAATCGGTTTGAGCCGGAATACCGAGCGCCGGACAGCTTCGATACCGTAATTCATTTAGCTTTACTTTCAAGGCAAGCATCGCTTTGTCGTTCTCTTCTGGCGAAGTAGGTACGGATTGGGGATTTTCAGCACTGACAAAAGCCCAGCTCGTTGCGTTATTATCAATCAAAAAAATGTCTAAATGCTCATTTTTTTGACCAATTTTAATCGTAATTCGTGGCTGAACAACTTGATAAGTTGTGCTTCGATACGCATTCAGCAGTTGTTGGTCTATATTCCTTGAATAATCATCCATTGTTATCAATTTAGAATAAACAAAATTGTACCTTTGCGGAGATTTTTTATAAAGAAGTTGTTTAATAATTCGAAAAGCAGTTGAGAAGCAGAGATTTTTATTCAAGTTGAAGCTCTTTTTGGAGTTCGTAGCACCACTACGGAGGATAAAAAAGCTGAAAAGTTGGACAAAAAGATCAATTCGCAAACATTTTTAGAGTTTTTAAACAACTTCAAAAGAAGCTTAAACATACTAAAAATTTGTAATGGATAAAAATAGTATAATTGGATTAATATTAATTGGGGCGTTATTTTTATTCTGGATTCAAATCAATGCACCGACGCCAGAGGAAATAGCAGAGCGAAGAATTCAAGATTCTATCAGTAACTTGGCGGCAGAAATGCCCCTCGAAACTAAAGAAACGGCGCAAGATGCTAATCTGACGGAGACTACGCCACTGACAACACTACCGGATTCCTTGAAGCAAGTTCAATTGGCCGGCAGTTTTGGAGCCTTTTCGGCGAGTGCAGCGGGGACAGCAACAACGGAAGTACTAGAAAATGACCTGATTAAGGTAAGTTTTTCTACGAAAGGCGGTCGAATCACAGAAGTTTTACTCAAAGACTACCACAAAATATTAACCGCAGAGGATGGAACCGAATCAAAAGGACCACTTTCCATTTTGGAAGATCCTAAAAATAAATTTGAATATTTATTACCCGTAGCGGGCGTTGCTGGTGGTTTTGTGAGTACTGGAGACTTATTTTTTACCGCGAGGAAGGAAGGTCAAAGCATTATTTTTCAAGCACCAGTGGCATCGGGCGGCTATTTTGAGCAGCGATATACCATCGGAGCAGATTATACTTTAGCGTATGATTTACGGTTTGAAGGTTTGAATCAAGTTATTCCAACGAGTACCTCGAATATTCAACTGAACTGGATTAACTACCTTGATAAACTTGAAAAGAATGAGCAGTACGAGCGATACTACACCAGTATTTACTACAAAGAAGTAGAAGAAGATCCCGATTACTGTAATTGCCGTTCTGATGATGAGGTAAATTTGAAAGAGCAAAAAGTGGAATGGATTTCTCATTCTAACCAATTTTTTAATAGTACCTTGATTGCTAAAGACAAGAAATTCAACAGTGCCAATCTCGAAACGGTCATGGAGGAAGAAGGTTCGGAGGATCTGAAAAAACTCAAATCCCTGATTACTTTACCATACGCTTCTAATCAGACGGAGCAAATTGCGATGAACCTCTATTTGGGACCGAATAAATTTGAAGAACTAGCAGCCTTTGACAACGGCATGGAAAATATTATTCCATTTGGCTGGAGTATTTTTGGAACGATTAACCGTTGGGTCATTCGACCTTTATTTAATACGCTTTCAGGGTTTATTGGCAATATGGGAATTGTCATTTTGGTGTTGACTTTCTTCATCAAATTGGTCCTTTATCCTTTGACCTACAAAATGTTGTATTCGCAATCTAAAATGGGGGCTTTGAAACCACAGATTGCTGCGATGAAAGATAAGTTTGGAGACGATGCACAAAAGCAGCAACTCGAAACGATGAAACTCTATCGGGAATTTGGGGTAAGCCCGCTCGGTGGCTGTATGCCCATGGTTATTCAAATGCCGATTTGGTTTGCCTTGTATCGCTTTTTTCCCGCGTCTATTGACTTCCGACAAGCGGATTTCCTATGGGCGACAGATCTATCTTCTTACGATGTAGCGATGTCTTTACCCTTCGAAATTCCGTTCTATGGCGCGCACGTGAGCTTATTTACCTTACTTTGGGCGGGGACAACTTTGATTTACACCTATTATAATACGAAGCATATGGATATGACGGCTAATCCAGCCATGAAATATATGCAATATGGTATGCCAGTAATGTTCTTATTCTTCTTTAATAATTTTGCTTCGGGCCTAACCTGCTACTTGTTATTTAGTAACTTGTTTAATATCGCTCAAACGATTATTACCAAGAACTTTATTATTAATCAAGATAAAATCAAAGAAGAGTTGGAAGCCTACCGGAAAAAACCGAAAAAGAAAGGTGGCTTTCAGGCAAGGCTAGAATCGGCGATGAAAGAGCAACAACGAATTCAAAAAGAACGAGACGCTACCAAGAAGAAAAAGAAATAAGCTATGAAGTATATGCGCATCATTTTCAGTTTATTGGCTATTTTACTGCTAGGAGCTTCTTGTAATCGCAAAAAGGCAGCGGTCATGGAAACACCTGCACCTGCGGAAGTGACTCAAGTCCAGCAAGAATCAGCGGAACCAGTTTCGATTATGAATCCAACGGGGGGAAGCAAAACTCCCGAAGCGGATCTTCCCGTCGTGGAACCTGTTTTGGAATCGGCACCGCCCCAACCACCAGCACCTTATGTGCAGGTGTCGCTTAGAAAAACGGCTTGTTACGGGAAATGTCCGGTGTATGAATTGAAAATTTATTCGAACGGAAAAGCAACGTATACAGGAAAAGCAAACGTAGAACGCTTAGGTAATTACGAAGCAATTTTTACCGCTGAGAAAATGCTAGCACTCGAAGCGCGTGCGGCGGCGATCAACTATTTTGAATTGTCAGAAAATTATCCACCTTCTAAAATTGGGATTCCTGATTTGCCAAATACCATTAGTTATGTGAAAATTGGAGAGCGAGAAAAGCAGATTTTTAATAATCACGACGCTCCAGCCGTTTTGTTGGATTTTGAGCAATTTGTTGAAAACTTAGTGGAGACTTTAACGTGGAAGCAAGTGGAACAAAAATAGAAACTTTATTGAAACCCTAGCATCAACAATTTTAAAAGGTACAATGCCTTGATAGTTACTATCAAGGCATTGTTGTTTAGTAAATATCATTGTCATGAAATACAACAAAATGAGAGCGATCGTCTCCGTCATTATCTTATTTACAATCTGGTCTGCTTGTCAGCAAACGAATACCAATACGGCAAAAAAGGAAGCTCAACCCAACGAAGTACTCGTACTCGGAACCATTCACAGTGGGCATTTGCGCGAAGCAAGTTATAACTTGGAAGTGCTTACAACGTTGATTCAAGCGATCAATCCGGACGTCATCTTAACCGAAATTCCGCCAGATCGTTTCCCAATCGCCGCAAAAGAATTTGCCGAAAAAGATACGATTACGGAGCCTAGAGTAAAACGATTTCCCGAATACGTGGACGTTATTTTTCCACTGAGTAAAACCATGGATTTTGAAATTATTCCTACGGCGGGATGGACAAAAGAAATGGCTGACCAACGGCGAGATCAACTTGCAGCCATTCAGAAAGATAGTAGTAGAGCTACGGAATGGGCTGCGCTGACTCGTGCAGGACAACTCTCAGATTCTCTGCTCACCGCTTCGGGTCGATCTTCCGATCCGTACTGGATTAATTCTGATGCTTACGACGAACTGGTAGAAATTGAATTAAGTGTTTACAACGAGCTC
Organism: Saprospiraceae bacterium; assembly: GCA_045110315.1. Taxonomy (GTDB): domain Bacteria; phylum Bacteroidota; class Bacteroidia; order Chitinophagales; family Saprospiraceae; genus CALFBG01. Next base: position 37,663 of record JBGCFY010000233.1, on the reverse strand, counting down.
TTTAATGAGGAACTAGGCTTAGGAGGCTGGGATAATATCAACGAAGCACATTACCACTACATCGCAAAAGCTTTAGACGAGTACACTGGACAAGGGAAAAGAATGCTCATTACCTACGGTGCAGGGCATAAAGGTTGGTTTCTCCGAGCGCTTAAGAAAAGAACAGATATTCAACTGATCAGTTTAGCGGAAGCGGTAAAATCCAAAAGACAATTGGAAAAATAACTTTACTGTAAGGACAAAGACAATTTATTCGCTGAAAATTTAGGTAGCTTTGCGCCGCAAAAAAACGTGATTAAGTATTATTTATTACACCATGTATTAAAACTATTATTATGAAAATGATGAATAAAATTTTAGCAAGTCTGCTTGTAATGACATTGCTAGTTGCTTGTCAAGATACAACAAACACTATTGATACGACAGTAAAAACAATCAACGAAGCACCCATCAAGAAAAAGACTTATCCTACGAACGTCCAAAAAGTATTTGATCAGCACGGCGGCTTAGCGCAATGGCAAAAAATGAAGGCGATGTCTTACGAAATCGTTAAAGAAGAAGGCAATGAAAAGCAAATGATTGACTTACATAATCGGCGAGAACGGATCGAAGCGAGCACTTTTAAAACGGGCTATGATGGTAAGCATTATTGGTTAGAAGCAGATACAAGCTATAAAGGGAATGCGGTTTTCTATCATAATTTAATGTTCTATTTCTACGCGATGCCTTTTGTTTTGGCAGATGATGGGATTATTTATTCCGAAACGGAGCCTTTGGTATTTGAAGGCAAAACTTACCCCGGGGTAAGAATTTCTTACGGAGACGGTGTAGGCGTTAGCCCCGAAGACGAATATTTTATGTATTACGATGCGGATACTAATGAAATGGCTTGGTTGGCTTACACGGTAACCTATTTCTCGAAAGAGAAAAGTAACAAGCTGGGCTGGATTCGCTATAATGATTGGAAGACAATCAATGGTTTGAAATTACCAAACAGTTTGAGTTGGTACAAATCGGAGGAAGGAAAAGTTACGGAATTGCGCAATACGAGAACCTTTGCTAACATCGAAGTTTCTGCTACGGCATTTGAAGATAAAGTCTTTGCTAAAACTGCTGCTGCAAAGATAGTAGAAGAGTAATTAGCACTAGACGGATAGATTTTTTGGACTTTATTTCGAGCGTTCTATTTTTAATTTACTAAAAATAGAACGCTTATTTTTTTAAGAATTAGCGGTCCATCGTTTAAAAGAAGGTTAGCCTTAAGGCACGAAATTATAGTGTATACTGTCGGGACCAAAACATTGCATACGGGTAAAGGATGATTCACAAAACAAAAAAAAGTTTCTGGAGTTCTATATCGTATTCCAACGCATGTACAACTTTTTTAGCTTAAAAATTTAAACGAAATGATTCGACTCCAATTCCTTAGCCTTTTATTCCTTCTCTCGTTTGTCGGTTGTATTCAAGACGATTTTGTCGCGGATACGATTGATCCTGTTTTGCGAATTACCACTTCGGTAGATTCAATTTCAATTAATTCTTCTTTTCAATTTGAAGCCGCTTACTTTAATAATGTAGGCGTTCAAGAAGCTGTTGATATTGCTTGGAGTAGCTCCGACGAAGCGATTATTAGTATTGATAATTCAGGCTTAGCACAAGCAAACGCTTTAGGACAGACTTTGATTACTGCGAGTTATAATAATGGTCAAAGTATTATCAGCGACGTGATGGAAGCTAACGTTGGACAGACGACGGTTAGTGCTCCCGAAGAAAGATCTGGAATGATTAGTACGACTAGTTCTTACGCCTTATCGGGTGACTTTACCCTTAAAGAAGTTGGTAATAATCTTGTGCTAGAGTTTGCGAGTAACTACCAAGCATCTTCTGCCTTACCGGGTTTATATGTGTATCTAACCAATAATAGAAATACAATTTCTAACGCTTACGAAATTGCGGCGGTCAATGTTTTTAATGGTCAACATAGTTATACGATTCCTAATGTCAAAATTAACGATTACAGTTATGTGCTTTATTTTTGTAAACCTTTTACCGTAAAGGTTGGGGATGGAAAAATATTATAAGCACTTATATTTAAACTGATGTATAGCAAAACCCTTGGGTTAAACGAAAAAACAAAATTGAAAAATAAAAATAAAATGAAAAAATTACTTTATACTTTCGGAATGGTATGTTTGATGGTAAGCACGGCTTTTGCTGGCGGACCTTGGCCACAAGCAAAAGGAATTGGCTTTTTCAAAGTATCAGAATGGTGGATTGTTTTTGATAAACATTTTACGGATTCAGGGTTAACAGATCCTAATATCACGACTGGTATTTTTAATACTTTTGTATACGGCGAATATGGTATTACCAATCGATTAACAGGAATCGTCAGCGCTCCATTACTCAGTAGGAACTATATGAATAACCTCGTTTCGGAAACGACGCAGGAAGTACTCGTTAAAGGTGATGCGGTAAATTCCATCGGTGATATTGATGTAGGAATTAAATATGGTTTAACGAAGCCGGGGAGCAAAATTCCCGTGGCAGCAAGTTTGATTTTAGGTTTACCAACGGGAAAAGCAGTCGCAGGAGAACTCAATAATTTGCAGACGGGAGATGGTGAATTTAATCAGATGTTACAACTCGATGCGGGGATGGGATTTAAGCTTACCCAAAATATTTCCAGTTACGCCAGTGTGTATACTGCATACAACAATCGAACGAAAGATTTCTCAGACGAGTTTAGATTTGGTGCAGAATATGGCGTTGGTTTATTTAAGCAAAGATTGTGGTTGACGGCAAGGCTGAATGTGGTTGAGTCTTTACGCAACGGCACTAAGCGAGAAGAAGTAACCAGCACGAGTATTTTTGCCAATAATACGGAGTATACGAGTATTGGATTTGAAGCCAGTTTTTATGTTACGCGTAAGATTGGAATTTCTGCCGGAATGGCGGGCGCTTCTCGTGGAGAATTAATTGCGGCGGCACCTTCTTATTCCGTTGGTGTTTTTTATGATATGAGTAAGTAACATATAGACATTGTCCTTTACTTCACTTCCGCTCTAGTATGCAGACCATGCTGTTAGAGCGGATTTTTTTTGAATAATCTTCATGTTGGATAGCCTAATAAATTGCCTAAAGTAATGCTGGATATTGAGATATATTTTTTTAACTTCACAGCGGGTTCTACGTTTTTTAGCTAAAATTATTCCTCATGAAATACTTTAAGTTTTTATTTTTACTCTTAGGTCTTTATCTTGTTTCTGGCTGTGGAGAGCCGAAACCAGGCATTTGTGACTTTCCTGTAGGAGAACGAAAACCAATCGTTTTTATTGAACCAGATAGCATTGTGGTGGATGGGGATTTGGGGAACTTTACGGTGGAACGTACTTATCAAGAGCGCAGTGGTGTGCAATTTCTGAAGTTGAAATTTAAGGCAGATCAAGCTGCGGAGCTACCTCCCGTTACGCTAAAATTTAACTTCCCTTCTGTTGATATTAATGGATATTGGAATCCCAAAATTGCCATTGATAAAGTGAATTATTACTATAGTGGTTTTACAGCAAAAGCTTCTCGCAATGCTCCCGTTTTATGTTTTTACAATCATGCCTTAGAGAATAAAATTACGATCGCCTTATCGGATGCCCTCAATCAATCTTCGTTTAGTAGTTACCTCAAGGAGGAAGATGTTAATTTTTATCCAGAGATAAAATTATTTCAGGAGAAAATGCCTAAGACTACGGAATATGAAATTACTTTACGGATTGATGCTCGATCAATTCCTTATTACCGAGCAATTGACGAAGTGGCTAGTTGGTGGGCAAATTTTCCGGCTTATCGTCCCATGTTTGTCCCAACGGGAGCAAAGCGTCCAATGTATTCTACTTGGTACAGTTATCATCAAAGTATCACTGCGGCTGAAATTGTGGCAGAATGTAAAATTGCCAAATCCTTAGGTTGTGGAGCAGTGATTGTAGATGATGGTTGGCAAACTAAAGATGGGAATCGAGGGTATGCTTACACCGGAGATTGGAAGCCAGATCGTATTCCAGCAATGAAGGCTTTCGTTGATAGTGTCCACGCGACGGGCATGCAATTCTTACTTTGGTATTCATTGCCTTTTATGGGAGAACAAGCAAAAAACTATGATACTTTCAAGGGAAAGTATTTGCGACATTGGGAGTCTCAAGGAACTTACGTCTTGGACCCACGTTATCCAGAAGTTCGGGCGTACATCGTCGATACTTACCTTAAGGCATTGGAAGATTGGGGCTTAGATGGATTTAAATTGGATTTTATCGGATGGTTTACGGCGGTGAAGGATACTAAATTAACCAAAGCCGAAGGTAGAGATTTTGCGAGCGTGAACGAAGCTACCGATGCACTGATGACAGAAATTACAACCAAACTTACCGCGATAAAACCTAATATTCTTTTAGAATTTAGGCAACCTTATATCGGTCCTTTAATGCGGAAATATGGAAATATGTTTCGTGGTGTAGATGCTCCAAATAATGCCGTTGCCAACAAAGTAGAAATAACTAATCTACGGATTATGGCGCAAGAAACAGCAGTGCATAGCGATATGTTTATTTGGCGACCAGAAGAACCCGTAGAACAAGCTGCTTTGCAAATTTTGAACATTTTATATAGTGTCCCACAACTTTCTGTGAAGCTAGCAGAAATCCCAGCAGATCATCTTACCATGATTCGATACTGGTTTGATTTCTGGAATAAAAATAAATCTATTTTGCTAGATGGTGATTTTATCCCATCTAATCCGGGAGCAAATTATCCCGTCCTGAGCGCCGTAGCCGATGGGCATCAGATTACAACGGTATACGAAGACGTCGTAGTAAATGTGGATAGTGCCATTCGGCAATTGGATGTAATAAATGCAAAAGCAGAACAAAGAGTAGTCCTTTCTTTAGCCTTTTTAAAAGCAGGAAGTTTAACGATAAGCGATTGTCAAGGAAAAGTAGTATTAGAAGAAAAAGTGAAATTGAAGGAAGGGGTTCACGAAATTTCAGTACCGGTTTCTGGAATGGTGTCTTTTGATTTTAGATAAAAAAAGTGTTCGAACTTCTATCTTAGAAATTCGAACACTTAAAAAATATTACTATACTCATTAATATTTGATCAGTTGCAAAGGTTTAAATCCTTGTTCAGAGTTCAACTGAATCCAATATACGCCAGCGGGTAAATCTGCAAGGTTTAGCTTAATTGCTTGGTTTCCCTTCGAGAGTTGAAAATCCAATTTACGAACTCGTTTACCTTGCGAGTTTAGTAACTCAATTTCTACTATTTCCGTAAGGCTACTATTGACGTTCATTGTAATTTGATCGTGTGCAGGATTAGGCGCTACTTGGAAGTCCGTCAGGTCTTTTGCTAAGCGTACCGTTTGTACCTCGGAGTATTCAAATTTTCCGTCAAGGTCTAATAATTTTAAACGGTAATAAAGTGGTCGACCAAAAACGGCAGATAGATCGTCATATTGATAGTTACCTTGTTGGGTACCCGCTTGCCAGCCGATTCGTTCAAAACGCTGACCATCCAAGGAACGTTGGATTTCAAAACCCGCAAAATCTACCTCGTCGTAACTTGTCCAATCGAGTCGCACAAAATCTCCTTTTGCCGTTGCTTGAAATTGACCTAAGTCTAAAGGAAGTGGTGCGGTTTCACTGGCGTTAATCCAAACGGAGTAAGACTTTGGAGGAAGTTCTACATAAATTTCATTCGCGGCATTAGCAAAAGAACTACTAATGATTGCGTAAGGGAAATTAGAATTTCCCAAGGCATCGTAGAGCGTATCTCCGACGGAAAGGTTTGTCATGTTGATTCCATGATCTACCTTTAAAATATCATTAGAAAAATTAATTGCAACGACAACTTCTTTTCCACCGATGCCACCAGAAAGTTGGTACAAGAGTGTTTTATCGGTGCTACCACTTAAGAAGTTACTAGTATATCCATTGCCAAATTGATTCAAATAATCAACAACATTCGATTGGAAAATATAACTTTTGTGGAGGGCGAGCAAGGCGTCAATTTCTGTTTTTAAATTTAGAACGGGCGCATTGGGAATGGTATCCCCAAAATAATCTGGATAATAAACACAAGGAAGTCCAATTTGATTATTGGTTAAGAGATACGCGTAAGCAAGCATCGGATCATTTTGGACTGGCTGCCCTTCATCTCGAAAATCGTGATTGTTAATGAAAGTCACCACGTTATTGCTACTTGCCCCAACACCATCAACTAAGCCAGAGTTAAATACTCCCCGCACATCTGCACCAAGATTATCGCAAGCATCTTTTAGCGCATTCCGTATACTGAAATCAAAAACGCGCATATCAATTGAAGCTTTGGTGTCGGCATCCATATTTGCCTGTACAGCGTTTACCCAGTTATTGAGTACGTTTGGATTGCCATCAAAAAATTCTCCTACCACCATACCTGGATCAATTCCTTCGTCGTGTAGATAATCCATTAGGTTTCCTGTAAACTCTGGACTGAAATGTTTAACGGCATCCATTCGAAAACCTCGAATACCGACATCGTCCCATAACCATTTAGACCAAACATTTAAAGTGTCAATCGTTTTTTGCACGTTGGTTTGATCATAATCATAGAAAAACCACATCCAGTCAAAGTCGCCGTTGAGTTGCGTCGGATTTCCATTTGGCTTGAAATAAGTATAATCCATTCCTCCGCGACCGCTAGGCATATTGGTGAAGTCTGTATACGTTTGATAGCCAACTTGATTTTGAATATCCTGACTGCCATCCCAAATACCGGCGATGAAGTGATCTGAATAATTGCCATTACTATTACTCATATAAATCCAAATCGTATCTCCCACAGGATTAAAGTCATTGCCCTGAATCGTGAGTTGAAATTCATCAATTCCACAACCGCCACCGCAACTTCCAATATCGTCAATACTTGCATTCATATCTACGCCTAGTGCAATCGAAGTATTGCCTTGTCCACAATCACCACCACCATTTCCAGCTGCTTCATTTTCATCAAGGGCAGGTAGGTTTTTAAAACCAACCGTATTGGTTTCCATATAAACTTTATAGGAACGGTTGTAATAATTAGGATGAGTAGAAGCTGATCTTATTTTGAAATAATAGGTTCCGGCGCCGTTACCCGTAGTTCCTCCCAAGGGTAAATAGCAACGGTAACGATCAGAAGGAAATGCATTATCACCACTGTTTACTTTGGCGCAATTAAGATTTTCGATCCAACCTTCTACGGCAGGATTATCTTCTGCTTTACCACCATCGCGGTGATTGTAAACGACGTCAGCTACTGCCTTAACACCATTAGTTTGCAAAGTAGTAATTACTTGATCGACATTTGCTCTTGTCCCAAAACCAGTCGCGCCTACCGCAGGATCTCCAAGATCATACAAATCTTGTGGATCATAACCATTAGAACCACTTCCAAAGCTCGCGCGAGACAAAGGCGGTAACCATAGATAAGTAAAACCAGCTTGTCCCAAGTGAGCAGCGCGTTGGTTGAGCGTGTCTGCCCAATTATGACCTTGTGCTGTTTTTGGGTAATCCCAATACCAACCTTGCATCATAATATCTTGAGCGGTAAGCGCATTGCTCATGATTAAAAAGCAAATACAGTGGAGTAGGAGTCGTAGTTTTTTTTGTGAATTCATATTCAAGTGCTTTTTGTTTGCGTCAAAATTACACAAAGTAATTGTGATTTTGAAATGTTGATTTAAAATAGTTGGTTTACAAACATTTTAAAACAACTTCAATCTCTATTTAGGCGTCAAGTGCTGGGAGAAATAACTTTTCCATTCGTGAAATAAGGAAGTATTTCTAGAATTAGTAACTTTGAAAGAAAGTGGTACTAGATGAAAGAAGTTTTAGACGAACATTTATTGGAGGATTCTTCACTGGGAAGACGACCTAATAATTTATTTTACTTTTTTTGGATTCTATTATTAGTTGGTAGTTTGATCGCTACTATACTGGCCTGGGGAGACGTCGAAGAAATTGTTTATTCTGGTCCAGTGATGTCGGCGATTGGCCTTATTTTTTCTATTCTAGCTAGACTGATTAAGAATCGCGAAGCCGTTTGGTTGGGAGCTATACCACTAATTGTCTCTATCTTTTTGCTAATCGTAATTTTTTTTCAGAATTATTCCCCCAGTGATTGTCGATTTTGGGTTCCGGCACTTCTTTCTGTTTTGACAACTGGCATGTTGATCTGGAGCATCTATATTTATAATTCAACCAACCGAAGATAAGGAAGTTTATTTCTACCACAAAACACACTTAAATTTTTATCGCCTGTCCGAAGATTTCAAAAAGCAACAAGGCAATCTCAATACCTTGAGATTGCCCCATTCCTAACTTATAAAATTGTTAATCCAATTTTATCTTTGTATGATAAATCTACTCGTCGTGACGAGAATCGAATCATCCATTTTGATGAAATACTGACCATTTGCCCAGTTTTCAATCGGCAATTCAACTCGGTTGTCTCCTTCGAATAAATCTATGCTTTGCGCAAAGACCAATTGTCCGATGGTATTAAAAACGGAGAATTGCATTTGTCTTGGTGTTGAACTTTCAAGGTCAATAAACAGTTGGTTGCTAGCCGCTGGATTTGGGAAAATTTCGTGTAAAACGTAACCGGCTTCCAAGGGCACTCGTACCGAAATGATGTTAGAGTACTCGTGAGTACCGTCGAGGTTAATCACCTTTAGTCGGTAGTAATAATTGCCATTTCCTGGAATTTGATCATCTTTATGATCATAGTTTTGTGTATTATAACTATTACCATAGCTGTTGACCCAAGCAATTTTTTCAAAACGATCCCGCGAAGTGCTGCGTTGTATTTCATAACCAAACACTTCTTTTTCAGAAGCCGTTACCCAACTCAATTGGATATATTCGTTTTTAATGGGTACTCCATTAAAACTTAATAATTCCGCGGGTAAAAGGGCATTTTCAACAACCGTTAATACTTGATTAGCCGCGACGTTGAACTGCTTGCTGACGCTGCCAGAAAGCCATCTTACAACGACGGAATCCACCGAAGTTTCTGCGCCTAATCCCATGGTAATGATTTTACTATTTTGACCAAGATAAGCTTCTCCCGCCATCAAATAGCGCGTATGTCGATCTCCATTTAAATAAAATTCTACCCAAGATCCAATGCCATCTCGATTGCTCGCTACACCTTGCAACTTAACTTTAAGGTAATTATGTCCACTGTTTACTTTATTTTGCCAAAGCATGAAATTGTAATTTCCATCGTTACAAACGGCTACGTCAGGGTATCCATTATTATCAAAATCTCCGATTGCATTAGAGAAACTTTTTACGGTATCTCCGGGTAAACCACGCACTAGAATTTCTTTAAAAGTGCCATCTCCTTCGCTTCGATATAAAGCATTGGGTTGACTGGCTACTGGATTCATACTACTAGCGTAAAGGTCTAAATCGGAATCGTTGTCAAAGTCAAAGAAATTTGCTCCCCAACCTACACGGTTAAAATTGACACCAGCACTGACGGATACTTCCGTAAAATCCGCGGTACCAGATTCTAAATTATTGCGAAGCAATTTGTTTCCACCCGCTGGCGTATTTGAAACATAAATATCTAAGTCTCCATCTTCATCATAATCAGCAACACCTACGTTCATGGCATCAATGAGCAGATTAGAATTTGTAGTCATACTAACATCGGTAAACGTTCCGTCCCCATTATTATGGAGCATAGTATTTGCAAAGTTGGTTCGATCAATGGCAATATAAATATCTTGATAACCATCTTTATCATAATCTAAAAACCCTGCACACAAAGGAATTTTGTTGGCATCACCAACTCCAGCTTCGGTCGTTTTGTCTTCAAAGGTACCATCGCCTTTGTTGCGATAGAGGAAATTACTGTAGAGGGGATTTGAAAATAAATCATAATTAATGACGTATAAATCCAAGTATCCGTCATTGTCGTAATCTCCAAAACTAGCGCCCATCGAAGGGTCATTAAGAATCTTGAGACCAGAAGCATTCGTAATGTCTGTCATAACCATCGAGCCATTATTTTGGTACAATCTATTTTGACTATCGTAGTTGGCTACAAACAAATCCTGATCTCCATCATTATCGTAATCTACCCAAAGTACTTGCTTCGATTCAGCCGTCAGGCTAACGCCGATGAGTGAAACACTTTGGAAACTGCCATTCATATTTTGATAAAACTTTAAGTCTTGACTTCCGTTGGTTGCAAAACTCAAATCATCCCAACCATCACCGTTAAAGTCCGCGAAAGAAATTCCACCACCAACGAATCCTGTACCGTAGCCAGTAGTTATATTTTGAGCACTCGCTACTTCTTCGAAGCAACTTTCTGTAATGGTAATTTTTTGATTGATGCTTACATTGTGTCGAACGTCTTCCATGCCACTCAACCATTTTACTTTAATCGAATCAATGGTAGTCGCCGTACCAATACCAATATTTTCGTAGCTAGAGTTTTGTGCTAAGAAAGCAATACCGGAATGGGTATAACGATAGTACGTTTCTCCACCAGCATAAACTTCAATCCAGCTTCCGATACCATCCCGATTCGATAAGGTTCCTACCAACTCTACTTTGACGAAGTTGTTTGAATTTGTATTTTGATTTTGCCAAACCATGTGTGCGTAAGTATCGTAATTGCTTACCGCAAAATCAGGGTAACCATCATTATTTAAATCTCCAATGGCATTGGAAAAACTAGTAACGGTATCTCCGGGTAAACCATTTGCCAACGGCTCGGTAAAAGTTCCGTCTCCTTGGTTTTGATACAAAGCGTTTGGTTCATCCGCTAAAGCACGCATACTAGAAACGTACAAATCAAGGTCTCCATCGTTGTCGTAATCTACAAAGTTTCCACCCCAACCTACTCGGAAAAAACCAACGCCTGCCGCTGCTGTACAATCGCTAAAAGTACCATCACCTTGATTGCAAAGTAGTACATTACCTGCAGGTGTATTGGTAACATAAATATCTTCGTCGCCATCGTTGTCAAAGTCTCCTAAGCCAACATTCATGGCATCAATGACGATATTTGTGCCGCTCGCTGCACTGACGTCACTAAAGGTAGCGTTGCCATCGTTAGCAAGTAATGAATTGCTAAAGAATCGGTCAATCGCGGTATAAATATCTTGATCGCCATCCTTATCGAAGTCGAAAGCTGCGGAGCAAAAAGAAAGTGCATCTGCTTCGGCGGTGGTCGCCGTTGTGATGTCGGTAAAGGTGCCATCACCATCACTTTGGTAGAGGTAGTTGGTGCAATTACAGCCCGTTCCAAGCGAATGGTTTGCAACGTAGATATCCAACCAACCATCGTTGTTGAAATCTCCAAAAGTAGCACCGTAACTTGGGTCATTTTCTACGTTTAAACCCGCAGCAGCGGTCACGTCAGTCAGATTCATACTACCATCATTTTGGTATAAACGATTGGGAGCATTCATGTTGGTCACGAATAAATCTTTGTCGCCATCATTATCGTAATCTACCCAAAGTATTTGCTTGGATTGATCCGTTTCGTTAACGAGCGATGCCAACTTGGTTAGGGTACCATTATTGTTTTGAAAAAAGTGAATCGGATCTCCAGCTTCGGAAGAGAAGGTGAGGTCATCCCAACCATCACCATTAAAATCACAAAAGCTGACACCGCCACCGAAAGAACCTTGGCCATAACTTTCGATAATACTATTGGCTGCGGCTACGTTTTGAAAAGTTTGTGCTTGCAATAATTGAGTTAAACAGATCAACCCAATTGTAAGTAATTGTTTGTTCATGAGGTTTATTTTAACACAGAATCCAGTAAATAAAGGGGACTTTATGGTCAAGGTCAGACTAATAGACCTACCTAAAATTAGATATTATGATTACTTAAGATCGGATTGGGATAATTTAGTTCGCCGTTTATGTAGCAAACTATCATTATCCAAATGTACTAAAAAAAATGTCGGGTAACAAACAATTTAATGAAAAATGAATGTATAGTTGAAACTTTTTTATTTCGCTAAGGCTTGATTTTTAATAATTTATAGGAGCTATATTGTTGCGGGTACCGTATTTGCAATTGGTAGTTTCCGTTTGGTAGATGACTTAAATTAATAGTCGTTGTGCCACCTGAAAGTGATCCTTCGAGCAAAACTTGTCCGAAAGCATTACTAACTCGGTAAGCGGAAGCTTTGCTTTGGAGCGGGAGGATGACTTGAACATTTTCTTGGACTGGGTTTGGGAAAATGTGGACGGTTTCGGTTGGGATATTGGCTTGACTCAAAATCTCTCCTAAGTACGTCAATCGATAAAGCTTATCGCTAACTTTTTGGTTGGCGAGCATTCCACCTGCAAGATAACTCACGGTAGGGCTTATCACGGCAATGCCACGCAAATCCATGGGTAACTCGTCAATTAAGGTTTCTTCCCAAGTACCACTGATTGGTGCGTAGGACAAGATGCGATTCAGCGGAGCAACGCCGCTATCATCTAAGTAAGAGAGCCCATTATAGTTATAAGTATCACCGGAACCACCAAACCAACAAATAGATTGATTAACTTTGCGAGCTGCCATTCGGTAGCCTACTGCTCCTGCAGGTTGTGTTTCGATACTCCAAGCGATAGATTGCGGGTTTTCTGGATTAATGACTCCTTTGCGAATTTTATTTTGAATGGGAAACGGTGGCGTGCAACAACTAGAAGAAGCGCCACCAAAGTAAAAAATAGTATCTCCTAAAATGTATCCCGCCGAGCCAAAAGATTTATAGTCATCTGTATTGGGCATCTGAGTGGCAAAGCTCCAACTGTCAGTCGTAGGATTATAAATTTGAGTATTGGGGGTATTGGTTCCTGCGGCTGCGTTGCCGGACCAACCCGTAATTACGTAAAGCAAAGAATCTCGCCAAACGCCTTGTACCTGATCGTCAATTCTTAGCGGAATATCAGCGGCGTTGCTCAAGTATTGATTGGTTACTAAATCGAAGCGATGAACCAAGTTTGAAGAAATTTCACTGCCATTTGCTAAAATATGATATCCACCGACGATGTAGATGATGTTTCCAATTCTATTTGCGGAAGCAGCAACTTTCCCACCGTTTGGGTCGGGTAAGTCGGGGAGCGTCTCCCATTGATCTAACTCGACATCGTACCGAAAAGCTTTTAAATGTGCGCCAGTACTACCCACTTTCGTGGAATCTAAACCTGCAAAAGAGTAAACGTAAGCTTTTCCATTTACAAAACCCTCTACAACGGCATTATTGGTCACAGGCTCGGGCATCGGACTCAAAGTCGTAATTTCCCATTCTTGCGCCAGCAACTGCAGACTTACAAATTGGAGTAATAAAAGTAAGGTTCCGTAGGTTAAAACTCTCATGGTAATAAAATTGAGGTAGAAGTTGTGTTCAGCATTGTTCTTAAACAACTTCAAACATTAAGCGGTGATGACAATTTCTTCAAAATGCTTTTTTAAAGAAATATGATAAACTTTACGATCATTAATCATCTCCGGTTTAATTTTTTGTGGTTGATCATCCACCAGACATTTTTGTGGATCAAAATCTAATCCGTGTAATTCAAGCTTATATTTATGATAACTTTCTTGGTACTGGCCAGTCTTGAGGCAGCTTACCGTAAAGCGATCTTTACTAGCTTCCGTCGTAAACACTTTTAGTGCGTAGGCATCGTCGAGGTACTGATAATCATCTCCTTGGTCTTCGTATAATACACTGTGTTGCTTTTCTTGATCAGCGTAGACTTTTAAACTTAAGCGTTTGATTTTTTTCTCTCCGACGAATTGTTGTACTGGATATTCTGGGAGAACAGTTCCTGCTTTTACAAAAATAGGAATTTGATCTAATTGGCAGCGGTGTCTGATTTTTTGTTTTCCTTCAAATCGCTCGCCAGTATAGTAATTATACCAGTTTCCCTTCGGTAAATAAATGGTCTGTGTCTTTTGTTGAGATTTGGTCACGGGAGCAATCAATAAATTAGCTCCAAACATAAATTCTTGGTCTCGTTGCACAGCCATTGGATCTGTTTGATCATAAAAAGCCATGCTGCGGATCATTGGAATTCCCGTGGTACTGTGTTGCCAAAAACTAGTATAAAGATAGGGGAGAAGTCGATATCGCATTTCAATCGCCAACCGAGCTAAATCTGTATATTCATCACCAAAGGCCCAAGGTTCTTGGTCTAGTCGATTTGTTTTTTCTGCTGCGGCTACTTTATCTTGGTCGACTAAAGCAGCGCCATCTTCTTTATTGCCAATGGAATGTACTCGAAAGAAAGGATGGAAAATCCCCATTTGTAACCAACGAACGAAAAGCTCTCCGTCGGGCTGATCTACGAAGCCTCCGATATCCGTTCCAATGAAAGAGAAACCCGAAATACTCATACGTTGACATTGAGTATTCGCAATTTGCAAGTGTTCCCAGTTCGCAATATTATCGCCGGTCCAAATAGCGGCATAACGTTGCCCACCCGAAAAACTTGCTCTACTAAGTAAAAACGGTCGCTGCTGCGGGCGAAGGTCTTTTAAGCCTTCTTGTGTCGCCTTACTCATTTGCATACCGTAGATGTTGTGTGCTTTTTTGTGGCTGCAAGGGTGACCGTCGTAATCGTGTCTAACGTCTTCAGGAAAAGTCATTTTATCAACTTGGAAGATGGCAGGTTCGTTCATGTCATTCCAAAATCCCGCTACGTCTTGCTCTTGATAAAGTTTTTGATATAAATTTCCCCACCAAGTTCTCACACTTGCTTTCGTGAAATCTGGAAAAACGCAAGCGGGCGGCCAAACACTGGCAATCATTAAGTCTCCATCGGGGCGTTTGCAAAAAACATCCTCTTGCATACCAGATTGGTAAACCTCATATTCCTCGTCTACCATAATCCCCGGATCAATCATTACGATGGTTTTGAAACCATCCTTTTTCAAGCCTTTAATCATCTTTTTCGGATTGGGAAAAAGCTTTTCGTCCCAAGTGAAACAACGATATTCCTCCATGTAATCAATATCTAGGTAGATGGCATCACAGGGAATATTGAGCGCTCTAAATTGAGCTGCGATTTCTTTTACTCGCGCTTCTGGATAATAACTCCAACGGCATTGGTGAAAGCCTAAAGCCCACATTGGTGGTAACTCGGCTACACCCGTTAGTTGAGCATATTGCATAGCAACTTGATCCAATTGTGGACCATAAATGAAGTAATAATTCATTTCGCCGCCCGCAACGGAAAAAGATAATTTTCCTTTGCGACGATGATCGAAATCGAAATGGCTGCGGTAAGTATTATCCAGAAAGATGCCGTAAGCACGACCTTGGTGCAAAGCATAATAAAAAGGAACAGAACGATACAAGGGATCGGTATTTTTGCCGTAAGCAAAAGCGTCTGTATTCCAATTCTCAAGTTTTTGTCCTCGTAGGTTGGAATTGCCAGATTTGTCTCCTAAGCCAAGGTAAACTTCTTTGCTTAGTGCCTTTTTCTCAATCGAAATATTGGTTAGACCTTTTAAAACGGTAGACTTAGCGTAATAACCTGCAGCGTCTTCACAAATAATTTTGCCTTGTTGGTCAATCAGCTTTACCGCTAGCGTTTTTTTATCAATACGACAGGATAATTGCTTCGTTCTAAATTCAAAGTAACGTGGTTTTTCAGTCAACTCGATACCCTTTGTTTTGACTTTAGGAGCATTGGGGATGGCATAAGAAAAGTCTTTGGCAAAGATACCGTTATGGGCATATCGAAAGCGCAAAGTACTATGATTGATTGGATATACGCGAAGTTGGATGTTATTTTGGCTACGGAAAAGAAAATACCGTTTTGTTTTTGTTGCTTCCGTTACGGTATCGGGAATATATTCCGTATAAACATCTGGATAACGCACCATATCTGCTGTCTCCGTCTGATTTACTTCGGTGAGCGGCGTTGTTTTTTTTATCATAGTTATTTGTGTTTGTCGATCTAGGGAGCGTATTTAGCATTACCAATTGATAGCAATTTAAACCTGCTCTAAAACACGCTCTAAAATTATATTTTCAACTGCAACTTTGTCTTATTCTTTGTTTGGCTCGTCGGTGCTAGACTCATCTTTAATCAAACCGAGGTTTCGAGCTCTTTTTTCCCAGTTTTTTCGAGCCAATACTTGCATATCAGTATCGTCATCGTATTCATCTACAATCTCTAACCCTAGTAATGTTTCGATGACATCTTCCATTGAAACGATACCAGACATTCCTCCGAATTCATCGACAACTAAAGCAATGTGTTCTTTATTTTCTACAAATTTATTAAACAAATCAGGCAAAGGAAACTGGTCATTAACGATCATAATTTCCCGCGCGATAGTTTTTAAGGTATCTTCGCCTTGTTTGTCAATCAACTTAAGAAAGACTTTATCTTTGAGTACAAAGCCAGTAATATTATCTTTAGATTTATTGAAAATAGGAATCCGAGAGAAGATTAGATCTCGGTGTAGATTAAAAAATTCTTGAATCGTCGTTGTTTCAGAAGCAGCGATGACAACCGTTCGTGGAGTCATGATATCTTTAGCCTGAACTCTACTAAAATGTAGAAGGTTATGGATAATTTTAGATTCTCCCTTTTTGAAGATACCTGCTTTTTCTCCGATTTCCGTCATTACGCTGAAATCTGCTCTACTCAAAACACTTTTCTTTTTATCTTTTTTCAAAGATTTGGTAATAATTTGACAAAGCCATACGAGAGGCCCGAGCAAAGTGATAATGATAGTCAGTGAACGTACGGTAAAGGGAATTAAAGATTTCCAGTAATTCGCTCCAATCGTTTTAGGGATAATTTCCGAAAGGATCAAAATTACCATTGTCATCACTACGGGAACTACCGTCGAAGCAATGAAAGGTTGTGTATCTTGCCAAATGGAGGTTGCTTGCGCACCAACGCCAATGGCACCGACAGTGTGTGCGATCGTATTCAACGTCAAGATTGCTGCAAGTGGTCGGTCGATATTATCTTTGTATTCTTTTAATTTCTGACCCACACTGGTTCCTTCTTTCAGTAAAATTGCTACCCGCGAAGGAGGAATACTTAAAAGAACGGCTTCCCAGACCGAACAGAGGAAAGAAAAAATAACGGAAAGAAGGACAAAGGCTATTAAAATAATATATTCAGTACCCATTTATGATAGTTAAAATTTGAGTTTGTTTAGAGGTTTAGGCTTGAGAAAACTAGTAATTGGAAGTGACTCAATGCAAAAAAATCTACTCGTTAAAAGTTAAATTGTTTTGAAACAGCAAATATATAGAAAAACCTTGATGTTCGTGCAGCTTTTTAGTGGCTAGTTAAGAATGATTCGCTCATAGCTCTTAAAACTAAAAAAGAGCGAGAATTTGGAAGTCCCAAATTCTCGCTCTCACAAGGATTACTCAATAAAATAATGATATCTTATTGTACGATTAGTCGTTGCTGTGGAATGATGATTTCTGTATCTCCTAGTTCATTCCAAGTTCTAATATTTTCTTCGCTAGTATTGTACTTTTTGGCGATGCTATAAAGCGTATCACCATCTTTTACAACGTGAACTTTACGCTTCGAGTTGGTATAAAACTCAACATCTTCGGTGCCTTTTGAAACCAATCTTTCCGTTCCTTCCTCATAGCTGCTAATACCATTATGTGATACTTGCGAATCCGCAGGGCAGTTGCAATCTTTGGTGCGTAACTTTTGTCCAGGTCTGATGGTCGCAGAAGTTAAACCATTCATGTGCATGATTTTTTCTGGTGTATAACCGTAACGCTTAGAGATTTGGTATAAATTTTCTCCCGTTTTAACGATGTGTACTTCAGAATTGTCAAAACCCTTTGATACCAATACTGGATCAGGAGCAGGACCACTTGTTTTAGGTTTAACGGCTTGTACTCTCAATTGCATACAAGTTTTAATCAAGTGCTTATTAGAGAGTTTATTCCATTTTTTAAGATCATCGACACTAACGCTGTAAGTTCGAGCAAGACTGTATAAAGTCTCGTTTTCTTGGACAACGTGAAAGCCATAAGCTGCAGTGATTCCACAAATATTGCTACTCGTTTGTGGTCTTGTTGTATTCGTATTCGTAGTCGTAACGGGTGTCGTAGTCGTAGGAACATTTGTATTGGTATTTACGACAATTGGATTTCCGTTTGCCATGTAACCATTTCGGTAGGTTTGTCCGCCACAAGAACGATTAGCAGGTTGCCCTGTATTACGATCAATGTATAATCCTCGGTCTAAATCTTTATAGATACCACAAGAAGTTGTTGTTGTGGTCGGTGGGGTATAAGTATCTGTTACAACATTCGTAGGTTGTTCTCCTCTCAAATAACCGTTGATGTAAGTCAATCCACCAAAATCACCGTTAGCCGCTTGTCCCGTATTGCGATCAATATAAATACCACGATTCACATCTTTATATACTTGGTGGGTAAAGTTCGTTGTTGGTGTTGTTGAAGTAGAAGTAATGGTAGAGCCGCCAGTACTAGCGATTCCATTGCGATAGGTTTGACCACCACATTGACCTTCTGCGGGAAGATTTGTCGATCGATCAATGTAAATTCCTTTGTCAACATCTTTGTAAATATTGCTGCAAATCGAGTTGAAAGTCGTTCCGTTGTTGGTCGAAGGATTAGTTCCGTTATTTGCTGTACCGTTATTATTATTGGTCGTATTGCCTGAATTATTACCAGCATTGTTATTACCATTATTATTCGCCATCAAATTACCGTTCGGCTTACTCAATCGCTTACTAGGATCAATACCTCTGCAAATAGAGCCCAAATAGTCTTCTAGACTTTTGTCATCAATTTTAGCCAATTGAGATTGTCCAAAATCAGAGCTTTCATCATCCTGAATCGTTTTGACGTAAGTAATTCCTAGATCTGGAACAACGACAAAATCAGTGAATGGATTTTCGTAAACGTAGGATACTTTTCGGAAGATATATTTCTTGGGGCAGCTATTCTCAATACCTCGGAAGAAAACCTCGGTTCCAGAACCCTGCGTTGCCAAATTGATATCTTTCGATAAGGTCTGTGAATAATTATAAGCGAAGCCAAAATCATTCGTTTCATAAACCAATTCGTACGGTGTCTTATTGACGTAACTAGCTACGCGCACCGGAGAAACGAAAGTAGTCTGACCATATTGGTTTTTGGTAACGATATAAATTTGGGAATCTCCATTATTGATATCTTGTACTAAGCCATCATCTAAGGACAATTCTCCACAAGATTTGGTGTCACCAGGAAAATACTTTGATCCGGAGGCAGTTTCTTGACCAACTTCAAATATAATGGTTTCTTGATCGTTTAATTTAAAGCGGTAAGCGACGTAAGGATTAGTTGAATAATCTTTGTTCAGTCGATACTCAAATCGTTCCATACAGGAAGGATTGTATTGAATATAAACAGTGTTGGCTATGGCGGTAGAAGCCATAAATACACTGATCATCAATGTAAGAATCTTAGATAATTTCATAGTGGTACTATTTAGTGTGACTTTTAATGACTTTGACAAAAGTTTTTGGAGTACTACGGATAGGCCACGATGAGGTAGCAAGCGTTTTCTCCAGATTTAGTTAGTATGTTTAATTTTTTTTACAATTAGTAGCTTACTCCTTCAACAAAAAGAAAATGAATGTTTCTTTCGACTGTTTTTCAGCAAGCTCCGTATTAAAACCTCTTAATTTATAACTGACTAAGGTGTTTAATATGGAATAGTTTAGTCTGTTTCAAGACCGCAAAGTAAGGCAAAAAAGGAAATAATGCAAATATAAAACAGCTAAAGATTAAGCGTTTAAATAACTAAAATTACTCTAATTTAAGGCTTTTTGGTATCTTTTTATAAAACCTTCGTTATTTATACAAAACTAATCCATGGATTTAAAGACCAAAATTGTACCATTGTTATTTTTGTTACTAGCTTTTACGATGCTTTCTGCACAAAGTCCGGAAGATCGTTCTGCTTCTGCTACTGAGAAATTAATCTTTACGGAGCAAATTTACTTCGATTTCGCTAAAGCCGATTTGCGAACTTCAGACTTGCCAATTCTGTATCAAATTGATAGTTTACTCAGAGAAAATCCGGTCCGAAGTTTACGCATTACCGCTCATACGGATGCGATTGGTAAAGAGGAGGCTAATCAGCAACTATCACTTAACCGTGCTCAGTCTGTAACGCGCTTTTTTGAGCAACGTGGTATTACAATGGATAATGTACAGTACGAGTATTTTGGAGAGTCTGCTCCGCAAGCAGCTAATTCTTCTGACGAAGGTCGTCAACGCAATCGTAGAGCTCAATTGGAGGTAATTGAAGTTTTCAGCGCTCCACCGCCAACCGTACCGACTCCGCCGAAACCCAAACCTACCGCAAAAGAACTGGTTCGACTCTCTGGACAGGTTCTCAACGATGATGGGCTTCCGATTCAAGCTAAAGTAGTATTAAAATCAAAGGATTTTCGCGATTCGACCTTTACCAAAGAAGACGGTAAATACAGTTTTGAAGTGCCAGATAGCACCGTTGTTGGCTTGGATATCTTCGCAGAAGGCTATTTTTTTGATAGCAAAATGCTGCGCTTACTGCGCAATAAATCTATGCCGCTCAGAAGTGTGCTTAAGAAAGCGGAATGTGGGGAGTTATTTCCACTGCATAAGATGTACTTCTACGGAGATCAAGCGGTTTTATTACCACGGTCAAAGCCAGAGTTAAAGCGCTTATTGCAGTTCATGGGACTGAATAAAAACCTAAGACTAGAGATTGGTGGACACATCAATAAACCCTTCGTAAATCCCAAAAATTTGAGTCGGAAAGATAAGGCGCTTTCCGCTAATCGCGCCAAAATGGTTTATACCTTCCTTACGGAAAATGGAATTGCCGAAGATCGGTTGACGCACAAAGGTTACGGGAACCAATTTATGATTTATCCCAAAACACGCAAAGAATCGGAAATGCGCCTGAATCGTAGGGTAGAATTGAAAGTGATTTGCAAAGATTAGGAGAGGAAAAAGCTAGCAATAACTATTTGGAAGCATTTTTACTGTCAATGATACCGTGTTCAACTGCGTAAAGAATGAGTTCTGAACTGGTGCTCAATTCCAGTTTCTTCATGATATTTTTACGGTGCGTATAAACGGTATGCGTACTGATATTAAGCAACTGAGCAATTTCCTTGGCAATGTGACCTTTCGCGATGAGGTATACAACTTCTCGTTCTCGGACGGAAAGTGGCGTGGGGGCACAATTCTCTACTTTTGGAAAGGATTTTTGCATGATGTAGTCAAGTACCTTATTGCAAAAAAACTTTTCCCCCTTAGCCGTCGCGGTAATTGCGTCGAAAATTTCTTCCTCGTTGCAGGATTTGGTGAGGTAGCTATTTACCCCCAACTCTAGCGCATGATAAATGGATTGTTTATCGTTGTCAGCACTAATTACTAAAATATTTGTCTTAGGAGCAAGTTTTTTGAGTTTGGTAATGGTTTCACAGCTAAAAGTATCGTCTTGTTTGTAATCAAGAATGACGACGTCAATCGCTTCGTTTTTTACGATTGTTAATAGCTCTTCCTCTTCTTCTGCGTCCCCAACGATATTAAAATGCTCCTTTTCCGAAACCAAATGCGCTAGGCCGACTCGAATGAGAAACTGAGAATCTGCAATGGCAATAGAAATAGTTGACATTTAAGGTTTTTTATTGCTTGGAAAGCTAGTTTGCTTGTCCTTGTAATTAGACTTAATCTAAATAGTGCGAATATAGACTATAAGCGATGGAATTCAAAATAATAGAATGCCTTTCCTAGGATAATTTTAGTGGGCGAAAATAGATTGAAAAATTAAGGAAAAAGCACGAACAAAAGCCTATTTTTCTTGTTTAGCACAGTCTGAGATTTAAGCTTTTTTTATCGGAATCAGCTTGATGTGCCCTTTGGATTGGAATTGGAGTCGATGAGTTCAAAAAGAATGCGCTTACCAAAGTCAAGATCAAACTTCAATAAGCGCATTTGTACACAATAGCTTTACTTTTCATGATCAAGGTCGTAGCTTTCTTATTCGTTTTCAAGTCAGAATGAATGAGATCACAATTGTGCTATGCGAATGATGCTTTTGAATGAGTAAAAGCCCAAAACAAGGCTTTCGTTTTTCCCCCTAGCGCATAGATTCAACTAATGATCTAGTCTTCCTCCAAAAAATCTAGTCTAATTTGTAAATGTCTAGCTGAAAATTGTACCTTTAAGTTTGAAATTAAACACGTCTATGTCTGAGAAATATAAATACGAACTCCGTGGTGTTTCAGCCACTAAAGATGAAGTTCACGCTGCCATCAAAAATCAGGATAAAGGTCTTTTTCCTAATGCATTTTGCAAGATTCTTCCCGATGTCGTCGGAAATGACCCTGCTTATTGCAATCTTATGCACGCCGATACGGCAGGCACGAAGACGAGCATTGCTTACATGGACTGGAAGGAAACAGGGAACGATCGAATTTGGCGTGGGATTGCCCAAGATGCGATTGTGATGAACCTTGACGATATGGCTTGTGTCGGTTGTGTAGATCATATTGTACTTTCTTCGACGATCGGTCGGAATAAGCAACTGATTTCTGGAGGAGTCATTCAACAAATTATTGAGTCGGCTCAAAGTTTTACCGAAACGATGACGAAACACGGTGTCGGAATTCATTTAGCGGGAGGAGAAACGGCAGACGTTGGTGATGTAGTGCGCAGTATTGATGTAGGTTACACCG
This sequence comes from Saprospiraceae bacterium, assembly GCA_045110315.1. Lineage (GTDB taxonomy): Bacteria > Bacteroidota > Bacteroidia > Chitinophagales > Saprospiraceae > CALFBG01. Next base: position 14,884 of record JBGCFY010000233.1, on the reverse strand, counting down.
CTTTTGCACGAATGAAGCGCGAGGATCTAATTGTCAATGATGTGCAAGATGGAGATGTCATTGTAGGTGTTGCTTCTTACGGGCAAGCAAGTTACGAATCGGTTTATAATAGCGGGATTGGTAGTAATGGTTTGACTTCTGCTCGGCATGATGTTTTGCGGAAATCTTACGCAAATGACTTTCCAGACAGCTTTGATCCGAATATTGTATCTTCTGTCGTTTATACGGGAAGCAAGTCACTGCAAGATGTCGTTGAATACGATGGTAAATCCTACCGCGTTGGAGATTTGTTGCTTTCGCCCACGAGAACTTATCTTCCCGTGATTAAAGCCGCCTTGGATCAATTTCGACCACATATTAATGGTATGATTCACAATACTGGTGGTGGTCAAACGAAAGTGCTTAAGTTTGTGGAAAACAAACATATCATCAAGGACAATTTAATTGCCTTACCACCAGTCTTCAAATTGATCAAAGAAGAATCGGGGACGGATTGGAAAGAATTGTATCAAGTTTTCAATATGGGCTGTCGCCTAGAGTTTTATCTATCTGCCGCACAAGCGCCCGCACTCGTGGAGTTGGTGAAAAGTTTTGGGATAGATGCGCAAATAATTGGTCGCGTAGAAGCTGCCGACACGAATAAATTGACCTTAGAAAGTCCTTTTGGTCAGTATACTTATTAATTGACTCGAGTAATACGGAAGTTAGCTAAGAAGATGAAATTAAGTCTATTCATTTGTTTATTGTTTGTTTTAAGTGGCTGTAGCAAGGACGCCGGAAATCTGTCATTAGATCACGTAAATGTATGGGTGAAAGATCCTGTCAAAGCCAAAAAGAAACTAGAAGATTTAGGATTCAAAGCAGTTCCGGATTCCCTCTCACAGGTTCATACGGGACAGGGAACCACCGGTCGCTATTTTTATTTTTTAAATACCTACTTGGAGCTGATCTATATTTACGACGAAGCGGAATTTAAAGAAAATATTAACACCAATCAATCGTTAGATTTTCTAGAAAGATCGAAGAGTCCCGCAAATGGATACTTACCATTTGGTGTTGCCTTAAAAATGAATCCTTATGATAAAACTAAGATTCCATTTACCACGGTAAGGTATCACCAAGATTGGATGGGAAAAGGAAATAGCATTTATGCTGCTCAAAATTCTAAGCTAAAAAAAGAAGAGCCATCCGTTTTTGTAATTTATCCCGAGATCGAATATGAGCATTTTGAAAATATAGATAGTTTAAAAAGAATACCAGAAGAATATTCAATTTGGAGAACCTTTTATCAGCATGAAAACGGCGCAGAAAATGTTTCAAAGGTCAAGATTTATACTGATAAATTAGATAAAGAGAGCAGCACGATTAAAAGTATTAACGCGATTGAAAACGTAGAAGTGATAACGGGGAAAGAATATCTAATGGAACTATATTTTGACCATCAAAGACAAAAAAAGACGTACGATTTGAGGCCAGATCTACCACTAATTATACATTTGTAGTTTACGAATAGTTTGACGGCGTAGGTCAAAAAACAGAAAATAACAGACAAGAAACCAATTTTTATTTTGCAGTTGTTTAACAACTGCTTTGAATAATTTCTACACAAAGGTTTTTTGTACCAAAGATGTCTACAGAAAAATGACAGGTAAAAGAATAATAGTAACTGTACTTATTCTTACCGTCCTTATTATAAGTTGCTATGGGAAAACTAAGGTCGGAAAAAGCGCATTGCGCGAAACGATAAGTTCAGTACAGAAAAAAACGAGCATCAGAGGAAAGGTAAAAGAAGCTACGCAAACGCACGTGTCGCTCAGCTTTTACCGAGACTACATATCTCTAGACGAAGCAAGTTTTCAGATTCCAATCGATCTCACCGATAGCTTCGCCATGAGCGTAATGCTCGCAGAACCCACCATTTGTGTCCTTTCTTATAACCAAGTTTCCATTGAACTATTTCTAGAACCGGGGGATGATTTAGTGCTTGACTTTTTAGATTATCAACCTACTCAGACGATTCAGTTTTCGGGAAAAGGAGCAAAGAATAATACCTTTTTTCATCTCTTTCAGGAGAAATTCAAATATTGGAATAGTAATTACGTCAGCTACGAAATGTTGAGCCGTTCTCCGAATGGATTTCGGCGATTCATGAATGGCTTGCATCAATCGAAGTGGAATTTTTTCTTGAATTACCAACGGTCTCATGGCGCACCCTTTTCGCAGGCTTTCCGCAATTATATGAATGCGGAAGTGGATTATTGGTGGGCGTATTATTTGATGCTTTACCGCGTAGAACATCCTTTATCAAACGGGCTGGAAAAACCACTCGAACTACCAGAAAACTACTTTGACTTTTTAAAAAATATCCTGATTTCTAACGACGATGCTTTGCGCAATCGCTACTATCGTTATTTTTTAGATCAATATATGCAGTTGACTGCAGTGCGACCTTCTTTGTTGGCAGAAGATCAAATAAATCCGGTCGATATTGTAGTGAAAATTTCAAGTATGTTGGTTTTGGCAAAGCCAGATCAACCACCCGTTATGGAGGAATTAGGGCAGGGGACTCGCTTGAGTTATCGCCACGAAAAATCCGATTTTCAATCCCAGACTTTAGTAGACGATGCTATTCGCAAGGCTTACTGGTATAAAGTAAAAACGCCATCGGGACAAATCGGTTGGGTACTTGGAGTAGGTATTGATTTTGAGGGTCAATTACAAAAAGATAGTACTTTGCTTGGACCTTTGGAAGAAAACGAATTGCAAGCACCGTCCACTTTTCGAAATGCGGCGCGTCACCTTCGAGCGAAAGCCCGCTATTTTACCCAAGCGAATGATTTGTACTGGCGATCTCACATCGAATCCTCCGAACAATTATTAGTAGAACTAGAAGATTTTTTACAAAAAAATGAATATCCTAATTTCAATCAGGTCATTTATCCTGTGTATGCGGCTAAGTTGAAAGAATGGAATAAAGATCTAGCCCTGCAATTTGATAGCTTGGCAAGCTACAGCATTATTGAACAACCACGAATCTTGTCGCGGCAAAAATTGGAAAATGTCTATGTGACGGAAACTCCGCCTCGGGCAACGGTCGCTATTGCGGAAATGATCACTCAAGTAACCGCTTTTTCGGATGCAAAGTTGTTGCAAACCGTATTGAGTTTTGCGAGTCGATTGGATCAATATAAAAAGCAACAGCCGCTCGTAGATCCGAGTACCGCGGTAGCATCGGTTGCAGAAGAAAGTACTGCGCCAACCAAAGTACCTCCTTCGGAGAAAAACACTTTGACGAAAGCTTTACCTACTTACGTGGAATTGGATCCACCGAATAAGAAAAGAGTTTTTACGACAAGTTACCTTAAAGGAGAAACGGAGAACGGAGTTGGTGCAAAGGTAGAGTTGGTATTATATTCTGATCCGATTCAGTTCAATGAAAATAGCTACGAGTTGGTTTTTGCAAGTGAGAATCAGAAGCGTGGGAAGAAAGCATTACAACTAGCAGATGTGACGACGGGTTTTTTGACCTATGGTAAAGATAAAGTAGAGATTTACCTTGAACCAGGAGATATGCTTAGCCTCCGGTTTCATCCGAATGACTTTCTGGGTACTTTAAAATTTACTGGAAAGGGAAGTAAACATAACAACTATTTGCTTGCCGCAAAAAAGGAAGTGAAAAAAACGGCAATTGCCTTAAAGCGGGCGATGAAGGAAGCTGGGCACGAAGCATTTACGAAGTTTATGCAAACGGCACGGGCACAACAATTAAAAACCTATGAAACATTTGTACAGGAAAAGCAACCAAGTAAAGCCTTTGCTCAATTTGCGAAAGCAGAAATTGATTATTGGTATACTTATCAATTGATGAATTATCCTTGGGAATATCCTTTGCACAACGATCAAGATGCACCGATGGAATTGCCGGCTACTTATTATCAATTCATGGAGGAAATTCCAATCGCAGCGGAAGGAGCTTTGCCTAATAAATACTATACTTACTACCTCTCACAGCTTTTTGATTACCTCTTAGCTAAATCTGGGAATGAAGGTTTGAACGAAGTAGAATTAGCCAAAAAATACTTGGAAGGAGAATCGCTATTTTATTATCGCGCTAAAATATTGTCGATGGCTTGTAAGCGAGGAAATGCTCAAGCTTCTGGAAAAGCAATTGCAGCGTTTATTACAGATTGTCCTTTTGAAACTTATAACGAAGTTTTGCGAGCGGTCTATTTAGAAGCGAAAGGCTTAGCCGTAGGAGATACTGCGCCGGACTTTAGTTTGGTAGACAATAACGGAAAAACAGTTAGCCTAAGTGATTACCAAGGGAAAGTTGTTTACTTAGATTTTTGGGCTAGTTGGTGTTCTCCCTGTATCATGCAAATTCGAAATAGCCGACAATGGAAAAAGCAGTTTAATACAAAAGACGTAGCATTCGTTTACGTTTCTTTAGACAAAGATAAAACTGCTTGGAAGAACTTTCTCCGGAATGAGAACCTCAACGGCGTTCATTTAATCGTTCCCGAGTCGAGCGCGTATCAATCGCCCGTCGCCCGCAAATATAAAGTTAAACGCTTGCCAGCTTATTACTTAATTGATCAAACGGGGAAGATTTCGCATACGCCACAAAACAAAGGTGCACAAATGAGAATTGAAGATCGAATTAAGTTGTTGTTGACAAAAAAATAAAAGTGAAAATTTAAAAACGGAACGTCGTGCATGAGCTACAACGTTCCGTTTTTAAATTCTTCGACTTTATTCTGCCTATTTTAGAAAATTAAATGCTTAATTTTTTGATCGACAATCATGCTCTCTTATCGTCATCGCACAACTACAATCTCCGTTGCAAGTAAAATTAACACCGCTTCCTACGACTGTACCATTAGGTTGGCACAAACAATCGCTGTCACAGGTAATAGTATAACATTTTTCAATATTACGCTCCGTGTCCAACTCTCTTGCGTACAACATACGGTATTGCTTTTGATCGGTGGTTTGAAGGTCAATCATAATCGCTGTGGTGGTATTCGTTTCTAAAAAATCAAAATTAGTAATTTTAAATTCTAGGTCACGACTAAATAAGCTTCCCGTAGCGGGACGAATAAGCGCTTTTAAATCTTCAAGAGAATGGGCGAGATAAATCCCGTTTTCAGAAACAATCGCTTCTGGATTGCTGGCGGAGAGGTCTTCTGCGGGTGCATGCTTGTTTTCTGTGCAGGCGACAATAGAAACTGAAAGAAAAAATAGAAAAATAATCTGTCGAAACATGGTTTTTATGTTTTAATTAGTAAATATTCTACTAAATATAACATATTGTTTTTGGATTGACAGTTTTTAGTATCTTTTTTGTTGTAAAGTGTTCTGCTAGTAGTTTGTTTGTATCTTTATCCTTTAAATAAATGAGGTTTTCTATGGATTTTGATCAATCATCGTTCTTACTTAGAGCGTTTATACTTCTATTTTTTTATTATAGATTAGTAGTTTTATTGTTTTTTAATGGTTTAATACCTTGGTGAATGGTATTTGTTAGTTTCGTCTTGGTGTTTTCTAGATTCAAAAATTCGGATAATTATCTTTTAGATACTTATGTCTTGCTGCGTTTACTTTGGGATTGTTTTACCAAATTGCTTAAGCTAGAAAAATTAAAAGAAGTAGAAGCTAAAATCAGTATTTGACTGCAATTTGATTGCATTTACTTCGAGTAACAAAAAAGCTTCTAAATTTCCATGAAACTTAGAAGCTTTTTTTTAATGTCGAATCTTGAATTTTAAGGCAGCGTTTTGATAGAAAATAGGGTGATACACTTCACTAAAACCCAAATCAAAACTCAATATTCCTCAATCAAAATTACAGCAATTGCCTTACGAAAAACCTCAAACGATTCCTACATAATTATGAGGAGAAATTGATTTCAATTCTTCTTTTACCAAATCATTAACAGCCAATTTGTCAATAAATTCATGAATATCTTCTTTGGTAATACTGGCCTTTCCTCTTGTCAATTCTTTCAAAGCTTCGTAAGGTTTGTCGAAAGCTTCGCGACGTAAAATGTTTTGAATCGCTTCGGCTACTACTACCCAGTTTTGCTCTAAGTCTTGGTGAAGTTTTGCTTCGTTGAGAAGCAATTTTCCGATACCTTTGAGCATCGACTTAATTGCGATGAGGCTGTGTGCATAGGGAACACCAACATTACGCAGCACCGTACTATCCGTTAAATCTCGCTGTAATCTAGAAACAGGAAGTTTAGCGGCAAGGTGTCCAAATAGCGCATTGGCAATACCAAGATTACCTTCCGCATTTTCAAAATCAATTGGGTTTACTTTGTGTGGCATCGCGGAAGAACCAACTTCTCCCTGCACTACTTTTTGTTTGAAATAATCCATAGAAACGTAAGTCCAAATATCACGACAGAAATCCAAACAGATGGTATTGATCCGAGATAAACCGTGAAAAAGCGCCGCCATATTATCGTAATGCTCAATCTGTGTGGTATGTTGTAAGCGTTCCAAGCCAAGGTATTCCGTTACGAAATGATTACCAAAGTCTTTCCAGTTAATATCAGGATAAGCGACGACGTGAGCATTGAAATTTCCAGTGGCACCACCGAATTTTGCTTTGTAGGGAATTTGTAAAAGTAGCTTCAGCTGTGCATCTAAGCGTTCTAAAAAAACCATGATCTCTTTGCCCAGTAAGGTAGGGGAAGCGGGCTGTCCGTGCGTTCTAGCGAGCATCGGAACACTTGCCCATTCCGTCGCTAAATTGCTAAGTTCCTTGCGGAGTTGTTTGAAATTTGGTAAATAAACTTCCTCCGTGGCTAACTTAAGTAGTAGTGGTGTAGCAGTATTATTAATGTCTTGGGAAGTCAATCCGAAGTGAATGAATTCTTTGTATTCCGCAAGTCCTAATTTATCAAATTGTTCCTTCAAAAAATACTCTACCGCTTTGACATCGTGGTTTGTTGTCTTTTCAATATTTTTGATGTGCAAGGCATCTTGGAGATTAAAATTCTCAAAAATATTATTGAGCAATTCCACGTTATCTTGGTCGAAGTCTTCTAATTGCGGCAACGGATATTGGCAAAGTGCAATGAAATATTGGATTTCTACAAAAACTCGATATTTGATTAAAGCGTATTCGGAGAAATAATCTGAAAATTCTTTAGTTTTAGCTTGGTAACGACCATCAATAGGAGAGATTGCAGTGAGCATTTGCGGTGAATTAAGTTGTTAAATAAGTTGATTCCGAACGCGCTAGTTTGCCAATGCTTATAAAAAGCAATATCTTCGTCGCTGATTTGAAACTAAGGTTTGTGCATACTAGGGTTCGATAGCACAAATGTAAACATAAAAATTTCTTGGTGAAGGAACGCAAGGCAAAAATATTTCTATTTTTTCTGTTTGTTTTTGGGATTTGTAATCTATGGGCACAAGTTCCCGTAAGGGGCGTAGTTTCTTCGATTGCGGAATCGCCAATTTACCTGAGCGTTTACTGGAAAAATACCCATCAACTCATTCGAGCAGATAAGCGGGGTAAGTTTGAATTTCGACTGGCGGGCTACGAAGAATGTCTCGTTGCTATTTATCAGCAAGGAACTTCCCCTAAAGTTGTCAGTATCAATACTTTTGTCGCCAGTAAACAAAAGCTTCAGTTGAGACTTAAGCTAACGGAAAAACATCAAAAAGATCAACTCGATTTTAATACAGCTCCCGTGCAACGCCTTCTGGCAACGAGCTCCGGACAGCAAAATGTTACTTTCGAATTAGATGGCATTGAGGATAAACTCAACTTTAGTCAACTGATGATGAACCTCAGAAAAAAAAAAAAAAAATTCTATGGGCAAGGGATTTTTCCTTCGGAACGGATATCGTATGAAAGTAATATTTCCGCCGCCGAACTAGGTAAGTCTGAGCATCGGATTGGGGTAGAGATTTATGACTTACTACAGAAAAAGAAAGCGCTTGATCAATTGCTTAAAAAAGAGGAAAGTAAAGCGCAGGAAGGGCAAGATTGTGCGCAACAATCTACCTTGCTTAAGGCAACTACTCAGCGCGCACGAATCGTTTCAGATTTATCTTTCAAACGTTTAGATCGAGAAAAATTGCGCTTCCGTCGGCGACAAGCTGCAGCAAAAACTGTGAGTTCTCAAGCTATTGTAGTTGCCCAAAAAAATGCAGAAACGAATCGCCGACACTATGAAATTGCGACTTTAAAGTTGCGCAATCAGCAAATTGATTGCTGGGAAGAACGCTTACAAAAGTCATTAACACAAGACCAACGAGGAGGAAAGTCACTTGCAGCGACAGAATTAGTGTTGCGACAATTAGAACTTAGCGACGTTCGGTATCAACGTCGGATCGAAAACGCTATACAGTTGTACGAACAACATCAAGCGTTATCCAAAACTTTCACCGGAAGAGATCGAGTAGTGGAATTAGCCAAATCCCAAAAACATATCGCAGATCAAGAACAACTACGCTTTCAACAAAAAGAAAATGCGGTAAAGCGTTGGGAATTGAAAGCTAAAACTCAGCCGCAACTCAGTTCGCAAGTTGCCATAGCGCTGAAAGCTAAAGCGCGGCAACGAGAAATTGCCTACCAAGCAGAAATGGCTTATTTAGAACATATGTGGCATTTACGCGATCAGCCAGGGATGCAAGACACCGCAGATGAATTGTATCAACAATCTTCAGGAATAGAAACGATCGCTGCTTTTCGAAGTTCGCCGGAGGAGCAACAAGTTGCCGATTTAGAACGATTTAAAAATAGTTTGGATCAAAAAATAAAATTGACGAGTACAACTGATACCCGGGGAGCGGTCAAGCAAGTACGTTTTGAAGAAGACGCTTATGAAATTGTTGTGGATGAAAAGGGACGCAAGCGGTACTTCAAAAACAACAAGCCGATTACCAAACTTACCTATGCTTTTGAGACGAAACGCTTATTTGGAGCAATTTTAAAAAATATTCGCTACGAAGAATCTAGCAAAGCGGGCTTATTTGACTTTTTTCGGCAGAAACTCGATTAATCTGGAATGATATTCGCGGAAACAAAATAAATGCGTTACTTTTCGGCGAGAACGTTAGCTAGTTTATTTTAGTTCATTTAATTAAAATACCCCTTAGCTTAAAAATCGTTGAACAAATTCCCTTCCCCTTTTTTATGGTATTACACGATTCATTCTAATTTATTAACAGCTAAACTTTGTAGATGTACAAATTACTGATTGTGCTAGTGTTGACGCTAGTTGGATTTCAATCCGCAACGGCGCAAACCAAAGCGGCTAAGGCTTCTTACAACACGGGGAATAAAAATTTTAAAGCAAAAAAATATAAGGCAGCCGCGCAGTATTATGGCGACGCAATTAAAAAAGATCCAACGTTACTTCCTGCTTATTTTGCTCGGGCGCGGACCTTTAAGAAACTGAAAATGCGCAAAAATGCGATTAAAGATTACAGTTCGATCATCAAGCGCGATCCGAAGAATTTGAAGGCTTATTTTCAGCGGGCTAATTTATACCAAAGTTTAAAAGCATACGATGATGCGATTGAGGATTTGGAAGAGATTAGTAAGATTGACCCAAAAAACGCAAAAGCAGATTATGCCCGAGGTTCGATTTATTACGTGCGAGACAAATTAGACGAAGCTGCTGCTGCCTTCACCCAAGCAATTGAAAAAGACAAGACTTATGAAAAAGCTTATCTAAAAAGAGGTGTCATTAAGGATACTCAAAAAGACTATAAAGGAGCAATCAAAGATTTCAATCGTGTCCTCGACCTCAATCCGGAGAATGCGGAGGCGCATATGTGCAAAGGAAATACGCGTTTTAACGATTCGAAGTTTGCCAAAGCGATTCGCAATTATGAAAAGTCCATCAAGATTGATCCCAAAAATGCACTGACCCATTATAATTTAGGTCGTTCTGCCCTTAATTTACAAAAGTTTAAAACGGCCGAAGCGGCACTCACGGAAGCCATTAAGCTCAATCCAGATATGCGCGAAGCGTATTTGACGCGAGGTTATGTATTGTCTAAGCAATGGAAAAAGGAAGAAGCGCGAAAAGATTTTCAGATTGCGGGAGACATGGGCTTGGGGATTGCGTATACGTATATTAAGTTGTATTGTGAATAGGGGAGAAGCTTAGACAAAATTGAGTATCTCCGAATAATAGTGGTAAGAAAGACAAATTGATTAGGCTCATGATCTTTTGTAGCATAGCTTTGTGATCTCGCGCCTCCTAAAATCGTTACTGGCAAGCTAATTTCGTCTAAGCATTTACTTCACTTTGATCCTAGGAGGTAATTGTAGCAATTCATTTGCTCCTTTCCCCACGACTTGTCCGAAACCCTACAAAAATCTTTGCCAAAAAATTATCGAAAAGAATAGAATTATTTTTAAAAATAGTAGCTTTGCGTTGCCAAAGCACTAATTGTATTTTATGTCCATAAATTTTGGGACAACAATCTATAATTGGTGATTTAAAAATCAAATAATGCTTGTGTGTAAAACATAAGTAGTTTTTAACCTAACCAATAAGAATTATGTCTAAAAAGATTTTGAATGCCTTCATGGAAGGGCTTAAAAGTCGTAATCCAAATGAGCACGAATTTCATCAAGCCGTGCACGAGTTCGCGGAAGTAGTTATTCCTTTTATCGCGGCAAATCCTAAATACCAAGGCTACGAATTACTAGAAAGAATGACGGAACCGGAAAGAACCATTTCCTTCCGCGTTACTTGGGTCGATGACCAAGGGAAAGTCCAAGTGAATAAGGGCTATCGTGTTCAGTTTAACAATGCCATCGGTCCTTATAAAGGTGGTCTCCGTTTTCACCCTTCTGTAAATTTGAGTATCCTCAAATTTTTAGGCTTCGAGCAAATTTTCAAAAATAGCTTGACGACGCTTCCAATGGGTGGCGGAAAAGGTGGTTCGAATTTTAATCCTAAAGGTAAGTCAGATGCCGAAGTCATGCGTTTCTGCCAAGCTTTTATGACAGAATTACAACGACACATCGGACAAGACACAGATGTTCCTGCGGGAGACATTGGCGTTGGTGGACGAGAGGTTGGATACCTTTATGGTCAATATAAGAAATTAAGAAATGAGCACACCGGAATCCTAACCGGAAAAGGTTTGGCATTTGGTGGAAGTTTAATTCGTCCGGAAGCAACTGGCTACGGTTGTGTGTACTTCGTAAACGAAATGCTGAAGAGTAAAGGCGATAGCATCGAAGGAAAACGTTGTATCGTTTCTGGTTCTGGAAACGTTGCACAGTACACTGTAGAAAAGATTTTAGATCTTGGTGGAACGGTACATACGCTCTCTGATTCCGGTGGATTCATTTATGATGAAGACGGAATTACGCAAGAAAAATTAGCGTGGGTAAAAGATTTGAAAAATAATCGTAGAGGTAGAATTAAAGAGTACGTCAAAGAATTTAAAGGAGCAAAGTATAGCGAAGGAAAACGACCTTGGACGATTGCTTGTGATTGTGCATTTCCAAGTGCGACTCAAAATGAAATCAACGCGGACGATGCGAAGCAATTGGTAGATAATGGTGTGATTGCAGTAGGCGAAGGTGCGAATATGCCAACGGATATGGCAGGAATTACGGTTTTCCAAAAGGCAAAAATTCTATATGCGCCGGGTAAAGCTTCAAATGCTGGTGGCGTTGCTACTTCTGGTTTGGAAATGTCGCAAAACAGTTTGAGACTTTCTTGGACGAGAGAAGAAGTTGATCAACGATTGCAAAATATCATGAAAGACATTCACGAGCAATGCTTGACTTATGGTCGTCGCAATAAGAAGTACGTTGATTATGTGCGGGGAGCCAATATCGGTGGATTTGTGAAAGTGGCAGATGCGATGATCGGACAAGGAGTTGTATAATGTGCTATAGTATGCGACAGCATAGCTTTTAATCATTTTCTGTCTGCAAAAAAAATAATACTAAAAAAGTGTAGCCTACTGTAGGTTACACTTTTTTTATTGAAGTTGTGTACCGTTTTAAAATGAAGTTAGCAACCGAAGGTAAAGGCTTGTAAGTCGGGACGAAGCTCTTTTGCATCCCATCCGCAAGCGGTAAATATATTTGTTGTGAAGAGAAAACTATCAAGTGTCGTTACGCTCACGTCAATGCGTTTTTGCTTCCTAGGACGCCAGTCTTTATTTAGGCGGCCAGCCGTCGTATTCCCTTTTCCAAAAGGATCTTTTCTGTAGTTATAAAATGGCAAAGTGCTACTGGCGTCCGATAGTGCAATTTCATGACAGTTTATTACGGGGTATCCAATACGGATAATTTTTTCTTTTTGCAGATGACTGCGTAAAAACCAGAACAAGAACTATCACTATAATTAAGCTTTTACCTTACACAAATACTATCGAAAAAACGCGCTCGCTTCGGTATGTAGTCGGGAATTAGAGTAGTTGTTTCCTTCCTTGATCTTGTATTTTTTCTTTTTTTTAGTCACACTGAAGTAATTCCTTCCTTCTATTAGTAGAACAATATGAAATAGGCGCGTTTATTCACTTTACTTAACCTTGATTTAAAAAAGACTAATTCGATTAATTTGGTTAATTGCCACATTGAAAGAAGAACAATTATTCTTTTCAGATGAGCAATTAAAACGTTGGAATAGCTTCCATTCGGTAGCTACTGCGTTTGTGCTAAATTGTGATTGATGTATGCACATTTTTGGATTTTGAAAGAGCTTCATGATACTCTTTCAAAGTGTAGCTTTTTTTTATCCTAAAAATTAGAACTTAAAAAATGAAAAATTTAAAAATCAAATTTTCAACATTGGCTATGACATTGATTGTAGCTACGGTATTGATCACGAGTTGCCAAAAAGAAGCAAATAGTGAATTAAAAGCAGAACAAGATGTACTAATCACGCAAGTAGTGGAACGCCAACAAGAGGGTGGGAATTCACCAAATGGTAGATTTTCTTCGAATGATTGTACAGAAAGTAAAGTTTATTGCCTTAAAGAAGTTGTCGTTACCCCTAGAGCAATGGAAGACATACACTCGATTAATGGAGATGTTTCTGGGACAGTTGACTTTTTTTCAACGAACTATGAACTTTATAGCGAAAGTATTCCTGCGGACTATTTGAATCTACTTGTCAGTGGGACAACAGTCCTCAAATTTAAGGTAGTTACTGAGGAGGTAAATTATTTTTCAATTATGGATATGGAAAATGGATCAGATCTTTCTGTGATACCGTTTCGTACTTACTAATATTTTGAAAGGGTGTCTGAAAGTTAGACACCCTTTGTTTTAATAAATCCTAAGCGATTATTGCTATGTTTAGCTTTACTGAATCTTTAAAATTTCAGGCTGTTTTATTCCTACTTATTATTTTAACAAGTTCTTGCTGGACTCGTAAAATTGAACCCATAGATTTATTGTTCAATCGATCTATAGATATTCCGACGAACAGAATAGTTGATCTTTCTCATCGGTCGAATGCACAGTTTTATCAATGGGAGAATACAGGTAATTTCATTGCGGTATACACTACCGTTGATTTATCGATACATGTATACGACTTCGATGCTTTGACGGAGCACAAGGTAATTGACTTATCTAATCTTCCAAACAAAGCGGAAGTCAGAGCGTTTTTATTTTTAGATGAAAAGACCATTCTGGTTTCGACTCAATTAAGTAGTCAATATTATATTGTTAATGAGAAGGGGGAAATTATTAAACCCTTTAATATTCGTCCAAAGCATATTCCCGATATCGAAGGCATCGCATATGGTAACTTTAATGACGGCGCTCATGCTTTGCCGATGTTGTTTATTGACAACAAGTATATCGTATTGTATCAACGTCACTTTGCCCCTTATCCTTATCTTCAAGAATTTTGTAAATTTATTGTGTTAGAATACACGTACGAAGATTCGATTTCCTTAAGGGTTCACGATGTGATTGAGAAGGATAGAATTAAGAATCTATCCACCCAATGGCTAGGGGAGATGACACCGAACAGTTGTGCCATTGAAAATAAAATGATGGTCAGTGCTTTTGGTAATCCAAATATACAATCACTTCATATTGGATCAGGCGTCAGTAATATTTTCCAAAGTCCAGAAAGTAACTTTATAAAAGAACAGATTTTACTGGACAGTTCTCGTATGGATGATGCAGCTTATATAACCAACAATGAATTAGCTAATAATGGCTATACTACGATTCGATATGACCCTTACCATAAATTAATATATAGAATTGTTTCTTTAGCTACAGAAGACACGATAAACTATATTCATCCGTTTTTTAATACGAATGACAAGAAGCCATTTTCTATTATGATCTATGATCTAGAAATGAAGCTCTTGAGTGAAATTAAATTTCCTGCCCACCGATATAATTCGAAAAATATAATCCCAACCCCAGAAGGTTTATTATTGGACGTCACCAATGAGGGCAATCCTAGATTTACAAGTTCGAAGCTCCAATATGATTTATTTAAAATAAAAGCAATAGAATGAAGTGGTCAGATCTTTATATTCTTTTGATGCTAATGAGCCTAACTTATTCGTGTAATCCAATTGCAAAGGAAACTCATTTCTCAAAAGAAGTAGTTCTCCCCGGAGAAGAAATTGTTGTCTTGCCAAAGACTGAATTGACTTTCGTAACCCGTAAAAAAAACTTAGGTAAAATAAAAGATACTGAAACCGTTCCGTATATCTTTAAATTCAAGAACACCGGTATTCATCCTGCTTATATCAAACAGGCAAAACCGAGCTGCACTTGTACCGTAGCGACCTATCCTCAAAATGCCATTGCTCCTGGCGCTCAGTCTGAGATTGAAATTTATTTTAAACCTAATTCCGTTACGGCTAATAAAACCGAACTTCAATCCAGTTCGGTTGAATTAATTGGG
>JBGCFY010000232.1:0-10617 GCA_045110315.1 Saprospiraceae bacterium | reverse complement strand
ATTTGCAAGCCATTGATTTCCAATATTTCAGCTAATTTTTTTCCCCGTAGCTATGGCTACGAAAAAAAAATGGAGCTTCATCTTGAAAACCAAGCGCTTACAACTAATTTCAACCCCCATTTTAAAACAACTTCAAGGTTTTTAATAAAGTAGGCATAGGTCTGGCTCGCTAAAAAATGGTTATTGAATTTTTTAGCCAACTAGCGGTCTTAAGTTTAGCGGTAGAGGAGGAAGTTATTTTAAAATACTTTTCTCCTAATCTTCGATAATTGCAGTGTGTTTAAGCTGTATGCTGATGTTTTTTTTTACTAGCCAATTTTTTCTTTTCCTTCTTGTGCAAGTGTGTGAGATTGGTAAGGATTATTTTTAAAAGCAGTTTTGAGTTGCTTCATACCCCAATCTTTATTTCCTTCTCGAATGGCTAAGAGTGCTTGCAAGCATAATAGGTCTGATTTTTTAGATTGCGTGCTACTTGCTTTGTCGAGGTGTTCTTTTGCTTTCGCAAAATCATCTTTTGCAAAGTAAATGAAGGATAAAGTTTTGTTGACATCAATATTCTCTGGTCGCTTGTTGTATTCAGAAAGTGCATACGTCAGAGCCTCGTCATAATCTTTGGTAAGGTTCAAGTGTAAATGTGCGTATTCTAGGTTCATGTTGTGACCACTTTTGATATCATCTTCTAGCATGGTAAAAATTTCGGGAAGAATTTCGTTTAGCTTTTCCTTTTGTCCAAGGCTTTGATAAACGCCGGCGAGTTGTTCGTAAAAACCAACTTCGGGAATGATCGCACAAGCTTGATGTAATAATTTTTTTGCGGTAGCATAGTCTTCTTTTTTAATGGCAATTTCAGCTTTAGCAGCAATGGCAAAAGGATAGTTTTCTCTTTCTAGTAAAATTTGTTCATACTGAGCTGTGGCGGCATCTAGTTGTCCAACGGAAGCATATAAATTCCCCAATTGCAAACGAATCCAAGCAGATTGTTCCTGTCCAGGGTAGGCGGCGGAGAGGGCTAGTTTCATCGCTGCGATAGCACCATCCGTATCACCGTGAATTTCTCGGAGGTAAGAAACCCGAGAGTAAGAACGTAAGTCGGGACGAATGCTGATCATCTTATCTGCCATCTGTACCGCTTTTTCGTATCGGCCCAATTCAACGTTAGCGTCAACTAAGATGCCGTGAATTTGAGCATTGTAGCGATTGATAACAATGGCTTCTTGTGCTACGGCTAAAGCTGCCTTGAACTCGTGTTGACTCATCAAAACGGAGGCTTTCAAGGATAAACTCCGAAAGCGTAAATCAGAGGCTTCGGTTTCTTTTTGCAAAACTTCGTCAAGCATCGCCAATGCCGCAGGATAATAATGACCATGTTCTCCAGTTACCCGAGCTTCGTGAATAAAAACTTCGACTAAAGCGAGTGCTGGACTAAGGTCCTCCGGGTGATCTTGTAAATTTTTACGAGCATTGCCGTAAGTATTTTGAATATTTTGCCATTCTTCTCCTTGCCAAAGTGGCTCTGGTCGGTCCAGTAATTTAGGAACATTAATGGCTGCTTTGCTGGTTGCAGTATTTTTTTTCTCCGCTGGAGACTGACAGGAAAAAGTAAGTACAATAAGTAGCAAACTAAGTAAGTAGTAAGGGTACGATTTCATTTTACAATAGTCTTTAAGGACAATCAAATGATGAAGTTGTTTTAAAATAGATAGATGATTTATTTGCAAGCCATTGATTTCCAATATTTCAGCTCATTTTTTTCCCCGTAGCTATGGCTACGAAAAAAAAATGGAGCTTCATCTTGAAAATCAAGCGCTTACAACTAATTTCAACCCCTATTTTTAAACAACTTCGATCAATTGTCGAATGAATAAAAAAATCTTAAGCTTCGTTATCTAAATTTGAAAATTACTTTGGGGTCGGTATTTTAGATTATAATATTTAATAAATAATAATACAATATCCGTTATAAAGTATGAATCTTGCTTTTGTTCAGCAGCATAGAAATAGCGTTGGATAAAAACAAAAAATGTCAAATTTAAAAATCGACGATTAAGTCAATGTTGTTCGGTTTTGGAAATGATTTCGATATGTATGGGATGACCACAAATATTCCTTATCGTGAAATATGAAATAAGTATTATTTGTTATAATAAGAGTTACGGGGACTTTATCACATTTGGATTTTTTAAAAGTTATTTTTTTAAAAAAAAAGATAGCAATGTGTATAAAGTTGTTTTTAACTTCCCTAAATTATTTGGAATATAGTTTAGCAAATTTCATGATGGGAGCGTTTTTGGGCAAGCTCTAAAATAACTTTGCTGCGGCCTAATTTTTTGGTGAGATCATTGCTGCTAAAAATCATCATAGATAAGAAGGAGATCGCTAAGGTTAAACTCGTTGATTTCCCTAAAAAAGGATACATTTACAATGTGCCAGTTTACAATGTGCCAGTTAGGAAAACTAAATCAAATTTGAACACGTACCTATTAATAATAAAAGATTGGGACTTAGTGTCGTCAAACAGTTGTGGATATTGAAGCATACATAGCATCTGGAATACTTGAGCAATACGTGCTCAACGACTTGAGCGAAGAGGAACGCAAAAGAGTGGAACGCTACGCGAAACAATATCCTGAAATTAAAAACGAAATTACAACAATCGAAGATTCTTTAGAGGCTTACGCTAAATTAAACGCGATTGCTCCTCCGCCAGGGCTCGGCACGATACTCTTATCTATGATTGAGGACGAACAGATTCCTGAAGCAGTGCCTACTGCGTTGGGTATGGAGGAACAACTGACTTTCATCTTACGGGCAGATACCTTGATTATCCATTTGAAAGGAACAAAGCTTGCCCCTCAAGCCTTAGCTGTTATTTATTGGAATACTAAGCTTAAGCGTGCATTTTTCAAAGCCATTCAATTACCTAAACTCGCTCCTAGGCAACAATATCAGTTGTGGGGATTCGGTCAAGAAGAAGCGATTAATCTGGGCATTCTGGAAGAAAATGCTGCTGACTTGCGGGAATTACTATTTATCGAAGCGTTTAATAGTTTTGGAATAACGGTGGAATCGGAAGGTGGAAGTGTTTTACCCAATTTAGCACAAGTCTATGCTGCTGGGAAAAAAAAGCTTAATCGCTAAATGTTATAATTGCTGAGAAGCAGGCTACGAATCAAAATACTAGTGCTCACCGTTTTTAATAGAAGTTGTTTTAAAACCCCAAAAATGTTTACGAATTGATAATTTTGTCCAATTTTTAGCTTTTTTATCCGCCGTAGTGGTGATACGAACTCCAAAAAGAGCTTAAACCTGTCTGTCGACGGCGGCAAGTTTGAACAAAAAACGCTGCTGCTAAACTTCACTATTAAACAGCTTCATTGTAAAATTTTGCGCATACCTGATTTAAAGCGATTATCAAAGATCGCACCTCGGTGACTAACGCCTTCCATGGTTACTAAAGAAATCTTTTGAGGATCAATCTGCTCCAAACGTACGGAAGAGTCGTACGGGATGATTTCATCTAATGTGCCATGAAACAAAGTCGTTGGACAATTAGTTTGAGCTAAAAATTTATAGTTGTTTAAATGATATTTTAAAATAAAGTCAGGAAGGAAAGGAATGCGAGAATTTTTAAGATCGGGGAAAGAATAATACGGAGCAACCAAGGCGAGTGCTTTGGGTTGATTATTTGCTGCAAGGTAGCTCGCCATTCCACTCCCCAAGGAATAACCGACAATCACAATTTGATCCTCGGAATAAGATTGCTTGAGATAATCGTAGGCTTTTTGCACATCCGAAAACAATTGCTGCTCGCTGGAAATCTGTCCTTGACTCTTTCCATAAGAGCGATAGTCAGGAATAAAAATGTCATATCCATTATCGGCCATCATCCGTGCTTGACGAATACATCTCCTAATATTTCCTCGGTTACCATGTAGATAGAGGACAACTCCTCTCGATGGTTTTTCCTTGAGGAATAAGCAATTGAGTTGAACATCTGGAGCTACTTCAAGATAAACTTCTTCTCCGGCTCTAAAGCGATGATCTTGACTAAGCGGATGAGGATCGAAAATAATTCGCTCCTGAACGACGTAAAGCACTGCACAGAGTAAAAGGTACAAAACAGCAAGACCAAGACCAATTTTTTTTAAACAACCCATATCCTAGGTTTACCAGTTATGCGAGCAGATAATTGAAGAAGTTCTAAATAAAAAGCTTACGGAGATTGCGTTATGAGCTACTAAAATAGCCTAAAACAAAAAAGCCCTGTGGAAAACCACAGAGCTTTTATTTGCGCCCCCTCAAGGACTCGAACCTTGGACCTACGGATTAACAGTCCGGCGCTCTAACCAGCTGAGCTAAGGGGGCTAAATATTATTTTACAAGAACAATTCTTAAAAAGAAATGAAATGTATTAATCTCTTTTCCTTAAAAGAGCGGGGCAAAGTTATTACTTTCTAGATAAAATTGCAATCTTTGTAAAGATTTTTTCAAAAAAAAATTTCACATGAGTTTATTAACAGTTGGAACGGTCGCTTTTGATACGATCGAAACCCCTTACGGTAAGGCAGAAAGAGTCGTTGGTGGCGCTTGTACTTACATTAGCTTAGCAGCTTCTTACTTTATCAAAGACATTCGTTTAGTTTCCGTGGTAGGAGATGATTTTCCGGAAGCGGAATTAAAATATATGCAAAAAAGAGGCATCAACCTGGACGGTCTACAGATCAAAGCGGGAGAAAAGTCTTTTTTCTGGGCAGGTAAGTACCACGAAAATATGAACCAACGGGATACGTTGGATACGCAGTTAAATGTCTTGGCGGATTTTAAACCCAAACTTCCTACGAGTTACAAAGATGCTAAGTATGTCATGTTGGGTAACTTGACACCCGAAATCCAGATGAAGGTAATTCGTCAGATGAAAAAAAGACCGAAACTCGTGGTCATGGATACCATGAATTTTTGGATGGATGTAGCGATGGACAGCTTGAAGAAAACCATCAAAAAAGTGGATGTACTTACCATCAATGACGAAGAAGCACGTCAATTGTCTGGTGAATACGCTTTGGTAAAAGCTGCCGCCGTTATTCAAAAGATGGGACCTAAGTTTTTGGTAATCAAAAAAGGAGAGCACGGTGCATTACTTTTCCACGGAGAAAAAATGTTTTATGTGCCAGCAATGCCTTTAGCTAAAGTTTTTGATCCTACGGGAGCAGGAGACACTTTCGCGGGTGGATTTATCGGCTATTTAGCACAAACGGATAATATCTCTTTTGAGAATATGAAGCGTGCCGTAGTCTATGGATCAGTGATGGCTTCTTTCTGCGTAGAAGAATTTAGTATCGATCGTTTGAAAGGACTTAAGAAAAGCGAAATCAATGCGCGGGTTAAAGATTTTGTTAAATTAACAAAGTTTAGCATTTAAAATTTTAAGTCTCGCATTTTTCAGGATTAGCGTTCAGGTTTGGAGTTTTTTAGCTAAAAAGATCATTTGGCTTCCACATAAAACTAGTCATAAACGCTACTCCTAAAGATATAGCCTTGCAGTTGATGAAAATTGCAAGGCTATTCCTTATTTTGCAAGAAAAAATTGCAAAAACAACTGCTTTATCTTTTGATCATCAGTCTTGGACTATTTTTGTCGACAGCAATAGCGGCACAAACGCCTTTAGCGCTTTCGCTCAAAACGCATCCGGTACAATGGTTTAGTGGTTTTCGACCCAACGTCAACGTAGAGCTTCGGTTTAATGAACGTTACGCGCTGACAGTCGCATTTATGTGGAAAACTAAGGTCTGGAATACGTTAGGCGGAGAAGTTTTCCCGGGCTTGCGCAAAGGAAAAGGTTTGCGTGCCATGATCGGAGGCCGCTACTATTTTCCTAAGACGGACGAAGAGAAACGCAGAGATTGGTTCGTGGAATTTCAGTTGAGATACGATCGGAAGAACGCTAAATTTATTTTGGATACGCAAAGGAGTATCGCCTTACTATTTGGTAAGCAATTTAATTTTAGTCCGCATTGGGGCATGGATCAATACCTAGGAGTAAATGTGTATCATTGGAAAAAGAAGTACCAAAAGGAGGTCTCAAAACTTCCTTTCGGACATCAACCCGTCAATGGAAGTGGTATCTATTGGCAACCATTGTGGGGAGGATTATTGAATGCTTATTTTGAATAAATTCCCGTTTCACAAAAAGAACTTAAGCCCACAAAGTGTAGTCAAGCTTACCCTAAGAAAGCTTGGCGCTGCTTTTGCGGAAGCTACAATAACTTCTCTCTTAATATTTTTAAGTGACAAATTTTTATATGAAAAACTGGAAATTAGACCAAACAGAAGTAGGCCCTGATCTAGGGATTTTTAAAGTCCGTTTTGATCATTTAGAAAATCCTCGCAATCAGAAGAAATTCAGAGTAGTCGTACTAGAATCTGCCGATGCGGCTAATGTCGTAGCCATTACCAAGGATAAGAAAGTAGTGATGGTTCGCCAATTGCGATTCGGTATTGGAAAAGAGACGATTGAATTGCCCGGTGGTTTTGTAGATGCAGGGGAAGAAGATACGCAAATTTCTGCCGCTCGAGAACTCGTTGAAGAAACGGGATACGTCGGTGAAGATTGGCACTATCTAGGGGAAATTGAATCCAATCCTGCCTTTATGACGAGTTTGGTGCATCATTGGCTAGTTAAAGAAGTAAGTATTGCTTCGACACCAGATGAAGACCAAGACGAAGGAGAATACGTGGAAGTGATCTGCTTGACGCTCGACGAAATCAAAGAAAATATGAAAGCGGGCTTGATTCAACATCCACATACTTTATCGGCCTTAGCAAGAGTTTTTCCATTGTGGGACTATCCAGAACTATAAAAAATACTTTAATCTTTATTGGCTAATTGTCCACAGGCAGCATCAATATCTTTGCCTCGACTCCGCCGCACGGTAACCATAATTTTCTGATCGCGCAGGTATTTGGCAAAATTGTCAATATTTTGATCAGCAGATTTCAAAAAAGGAGCATTATCAATCGGATTATACTCGATGATATTTACCTTGACGGGAAACTTTTTGCAAAGCTTTGCCAATCGCGCCGCATCTTCCAAACTATCATTGAAGTTTTGGAAACAAATATATTCGTAGCTAATTCTATTGTGCGTTGTTTTATAAAAATGAGTCAACGCTTCCATCAAAACCGCTAGGTTGTTCTGCTCATTAATCGGCATGATCTCGTTGCGCTTTTCATCATCGGCTGCGTGTAAAGATAGCGCGAGGTTGAATCTTACTTTATCCTCAGCGAGTTTCATAATCATCTTCCCAATTCCTGCGGTACTGACGGTAATCCGCTTCGGAGACATATTCATTCCCAGAGGAGAGGTAATATAGTCGATGCTCTGCATGACATTTTTATAAGCGAGTAAAGGTTCGCCCATGCCCATAAAAACGATATTCGTCAGTGGATGATCAAAATACGCTAAAGCTTGTCGATTGACCAAAAGTACTTGGTCGTAAATCTCAGCAGGATCTAAATTCCGGACGCGCTTCATTCTACCCGTCGCACAAAAGGTGCAACTTAAGCTGCAACCTACTTGCGAGGAAACACAAACCGTAAAGCGCTTATCGCGAGGTACGGGAATGAGTACCGCTTCAATCAAATGACCATCATGTAAGCGGAAACGAGATTTAATTGTACCATCTAAACTTTTCTGTACTTTATCTGCTTGGATAGGACGAATAACAAAATTTTCCATCAGCGTTTCGCGCAAAGACTTCGATAAGTTGGTCATTTCTTCGAAGGTATGCGCCCCTTTCTGCCAGAGCCATTCGTAAACTTGCTTGGCACGAAACTTCTTTTCTCCCATTCCCAAGAATAAATTTTCCATATCTATCTTGGAAACCAATCGAATATCTTTTTTTCTACTAACTTGCTCCATGGTACAAAGATACGGGAATTGGAAATACGCAGCAGCTTAATTAGAAGGCTTTATCGTCAAAAAATTAAGTTTCTACCAAAAACAGCTTTAAATCATAGGCTCGTAATTAGCCAAATGATGGTACGAAAGTTTTTATTAACCTTTCGAAACGAACGGTAAATACGGAACCTTGTAGGCTAAGTATAAAGGAATTGCCAGCGCAAAGTAATTTTTAGTGCGCTACATTTTTTGAGACCAAATTAGTTATTATATTTGCTGACTATTTTTATTTAGATTTAATATAAACAAGTTGACAGATTTAGACAAAATCGGTAATCGGCAGGAAGTAACCGTCGGAGATGCTTTAGGGCAAAATAATAATTACAAATTATTAATGTCTTATGGTATTTTTAAAGGCACTCGACTCACGGTGATTCGAAATGATCGTTGGCAGGGAATGATCTTAGTCGAATTTGAAGGAAGAAGGATTGCGATTCGAAGAAAAGATGCAAGCTGTATTAAAGTTGAACCAGTAAATGGGAAATAAAATATTATTACTAGGAAACCCCAATGTCGGTAAGAGTAGCCTCTTTAATTTACTTACGGGCACCCGACAAAAGACGGGAAACTATGATGGTGTCACCGTCGAAAAGAAAGAAGGGCGTTTTGAATCGCATCGGATTATTGATTTGCCAGGGCTGAGTTCTGTTTGGTCAGAGGGACTGGATGAGCGCGTGAGTATTCAACGTCTCTTGAACTTTGATGAGCGGGTTGACCGGATTATTTTTGTGGCGGATGGCACCAACTTACAGCATACCTTAGTATTGTTTAGTCAGCTTGCTGATTTGCAATTGCCGATGGTCATGGCGATCAACTTTAAGGATGAATTGTTGAGCAAAGGCATTTCGATTGATATTCAACAACTACAAAATAAAATTGCTTGTCCCGTAGTTTTGCTCAATGGACGAACGGGAGAAGGCTTAGAAACGCTCAAAGGCATTATTCAAAATAAGGAATTTGCTACGCCCAATGCTTTTATTCGAACAAAGTATGAAGCCGTTCAAGGAGATGTTTTTGTCAACGAGTATGCAGGTAATATTCAAAAATACTATGATAGTGACGTTGCGCTTGCAGATCCAATTGTGCTCGAAGATATTGAAACAAGAGATCGGCAACTTAAAAATTTCTTGACAACAATTGTTAGTAAAAGTAATAATGAACCCGCAAATCTTCTGACGGATCGCTTGGACAAAATTTTGTTGCATCCTATTTATGGAAGCCTCATTTTTTTAGCGATTCTTTTCCTCATTTTTCAGGCATTATTTAATTTGTCAGCGTATCCAATGGATTTGATTGATGCGCTGTTTGGTAATCTAAGCGCCTGGGTAAGTGGTGCATTGGGAGAAGGTTGGTTGTCCAGTTTGTTGAGTGATGGAGTGATTGCAGGAATTGGAGGGATCGTAATTTTTATTCCACAGATTGCGATTCTTTTTATCTTGATGGGTGCGTTGGAGAGCACGGGTTACATGGCGAGAATTGCTTACTTGTCGGATCGCTGGCTGAAAGGTTTTGGCTTGAGTGGTAGTAGTGTGATTCCTTTGATGTCGGGTATCGCTTGCGCCATTCCAGCGGTGATGGCTGCCAAACGAATCAGAAATGAAAAAGAACGGTTTGTTGCAATGTTGGTGGTTCCTTTTATGACTTGTAATGCGCGGTTGCCTGTTTATACGATTTTAATTGCGATGATTTTTCCTGAAGATCATTTCTTCTATATTTTCAACTTTAAAGGCTTAGCCTTATTGGCGATGTATTTAATCGGGACGTTTACCGCGCTTTTTGCCGCTTGGGTTATGACAAAACTCAATCAATCGGAAAGCAGTAACCTTTGGATTATGGAACTACCCCGTTACCGCTGGCCACACTGGAAAAATGTTTTTTTGGATACTTTGAATAAAACTAAAATTTTTGTTTTTAGTGCTGGAAAAATTATTCTGATACTTTCCGTTGTCCTTTGGGGCTTGGCTTCTTTTAGCCCAAGGTCAGAAGATTTTATTGAAAAACAGATTGCCAGTCAGCCCGAGCTTACGGATGCTTCGAGTGTCCGTCTGGAATATTCCTACGCGGGTTATCTTGGTAAATTTATTGAACCCGCAATTGCTCCTTTGGGCTACGACTGGAAAATAGGAATTGCTTTACTTTCTTCGTTCGCTGCGCGGGAAGTTTTCGTTGGAACTATTGCGATAATTTATAGCCTTGGGGAAGAAGCTGAGGAGCAAACGATCATCGAGAAATTACGTAGTGAGTGGAATACAGAAACCAAGCAACCGCGTTATAACCTCGCAACTTGTGTTTCGTTACTTTTATTCTACGCTTTTGCGATGCAATGTATTAGTACATTAGCAATCGTTCGGCGAGAAATGGGAGGCTGGAAATGGCCGATGATTCAGTTTGTAGGAATGACGGCGCTGGCTTATATTTCTGCTTTAGTGGCGTATCAGCTGTTGAGTTAATTTTTTTAAAAAAGCCATTCCCTATCGTCATAGAGAATGGCTCAGTAAATAAAAGCGTAACCAAGAAATATTTTTAAATAGCTTTTTAACTTTGATTTTTATTACGAAGTCCTTTAAAACTTGTATCCAACGGAAACACCAGGCCAGACATATAGTAAATCAAAGATGTCTATCTTACCGTCGAAACCACTGAAAAAAGGAAGAAACGT
>JBGCFY010000231.1:0-20781 GCA_045110315.1 Saprospiraceae bacterium | reverse complement strand
ACTCTTTTATCGCGCAATAAATCGTGGTAATCTTTGAGTCGCGCCGCCCCCACGATAATTTCTTCTGGGGCGATTTTTATCGTATCTCGAAGTACATCAATTTCCTCATCGGAAGCAATTTCTTCCGTTTTAGTAGCCATTTTATCGCTACAACCTTGTGGTGCATTGGGTAAAAAGAAAAGAAAAGCAAGAAGAATTTTTAGTTTTGCTAACATAATTGTAATTTAAAGCTTCGATTTAATCAACGCAGGATTCGAATTACAAATTTCCCAATTTCGGGGGGATTTGTAATTGTGTAATCCTGTTTTTTTTGTAAAAAGTAGATATTACCTACGGGCAATTTCGTCCAATGCTTCTAGGAATGACGCTTTACGCTTTTCAACAACATGAAGAAAAAGATATACGCCATTATTGATATTGAAACCACCGGAGGAAAAGCTTCGCGGGATAAAATTACAGAGATCGCAGTTGTACTTCACGATGGAGAACAAATTATTGATCGCTTTGAAAGTCTTGTTAATCCCGAACGGTCGATTCCCTACAATATTACTCAAATCACGGGGATTACCCAAGAAATGGTAGAGCATGCTCCAAAATTTTATGAATTGGCTAAAAAAATAGTAGAACTCACCGAAGGTACTATTTTCGTTGCCCATAATGTACGCTTTGATTACGGTTTTATAGTGGAAGAGTTTCGTCGTTTAGGCTTTTCTTATGTGCGCAAGCAATTGTGTACCGTACGCTTGAGTAGAAAGGCTTTTCCTGGACTGCGTTCTTATGCTTTGGGGAATTTGATCAAACACTTTGGGATTTCTGTCAATGACCGGCACCGTGCAATGGCAGATGTATTAGCCACCGTCGAAGTTTTTGAAAAAATACTCGCCCAAGAATCTGGTGAGGAACAAGCACTTGATCTCATCAATTTAGGAATCAAAGAAGCTAAGTTACCGGCTAATATAAAACTGGAACAATTGCACGCTTTGCCCGAACAATGTGGTATTTATTATTTTTATGATAAAAATGGAAAAGTAGTTTACGTTGGCAAAAGCATTAACATCAAAAAACGCATGATGGAGCACTTTGCGGATAAAACCGATAAGGGGGCAAAACTCCAAAAGAGCGTACACGAAATTACTTTTGAATTAACCGGTAGTGAGTTGGTTGCTTTGCTGCTGGAGGATAGCGAAATTAAGAATTTAAAACCAACCATTAATCGTGCACAACGTCGTAGCAGTTTCCCTTACGTCATTTTTCATTATCTAAATGAAGATGGATACATTTGCTTTGGTTCCTGTAAAGCGACGGCTAAAATGAGGAAAACCTTAAATGTCATTTCGGAGTATCCTAAGGCACCTTCTGCCAAGTCTGCCTTAAAGTATATTCTCAATCAATTTGAGCTTTGTAATAAACTTTGCCAAATCGAAGCGGGAGAAGGCGCTTGTTTTTATTATCACATCAAAAAATGTCACGGCGCTTGTATCACCCAAGAAGCTCCTGAGACCTACAACGAAAGAGCAACCTTAGCCCTTGAGGCGCTGACGAGTTATTTCCAAGATGATTTTGTAATTATTGACGAAGGGAGAACGGCGGGGGAAAAAGCAGTTATTTTGATAGAAGATGGCGCGTATCGAGGCTTTGGCTATTTAGACATGGAAGAAAATAACGGAAGCATCGAAGATATCAAAGAATGCATCGTTAGCTATAAAAATAACCCAGACACTATTCGAATTATTCGGCGCTTTTTGAATGGAAAACATCATGCTAAAGTTGTTCCTTTTTAGCAAAGTTTTAGCACTCGAAGTATACTAGGACTAATGGTAAGCTCATCATCTTTTAGCATAGAAGTTGTTTTAAAATAGGTAAATGAATTATTTGCAATCCCCATTGTAAAACGACTTCATAATTATACTTCGGTAAAAATTTTCTGATTGAGGATTTTTGCCATTGCTTGTTGTAGCGTAATTGCCGCACGTTGGGAATGATCTGCAAAATCTTCGCCACTGCCTGCATATATAATTCCACGAGAAGAATTTACCAAAAGACCTGCCATCGAATTTAAACCATACGCTGAGACTTTACCAAGGTCGCCTCCTTGCGCTCCAATGCCCGGAACCAAAAAGAAATTATCAGGTGCAATTGCTCGGAGTTCAGCGAATTTTTCTGGATGAGTAGCTCCGGTAACGAACATTAGGTTATCGGGGTTTCCCCAAGTCTGTGCTTTGCGCATCACTTTTTCGTAAAGTGGCATTGCTTGATCTTGCTGCGCGAATTGAAAATCTTGGCTTCCTTTGTTTGACGTTAAACCTAACAAGATTACCCATTTATCTTCAAATTCTAAAAATGGTTGCACGGAGTCAATCCCCATATAAGGTGCAACGGTAACTGCATCAAAGTTGAAGGTTTCAAAAAAAGCTTTAGCGTAAAGCCGAGAAGTATTACCAATGTCTCCTCGCTTAGCATCTGCAATAACGAAGTGCTCGTTCGGAATGTATTCCAAAGTTTTTTGTAAAGCCGTCCATCCCTTATTTCCTAGTGCTTCGTAAAAAGCGATATTTGGTTTGTAGGCAATACAATAATCTTTAGTAGCGTCAATGAGCTGGCGATTAAATTCAAAGATAGGATCATCGTATTGATGTAAATGGGCGGGAATCCGATCCATATCGGCATCTAAACCCACGCACAAATAACTTTGTTTCTTTTGTATTTCTTGGAGCAGAAATTGACGATTCATAAATAATGTACTTAGAGAAACTGGATTAATTAGTAAGAAATTCTAAGGCCAAAACTAGCATTTGCCGTCAAGGCATAAAAAAATAGCACCCACAGCCTTACCCATCAGGCAACACCGTTAATAGCAACGACACTGGTAATCTCTGGGAATTTACTGCGCAAGGTTTCTTCTACCCCAGCGCGCATCGTCATCGCAGACATAGAGCAGCTTTCACAATTGCCTAGCCATTTGATTTTTACTTGAAAATCATCCGTTACGTCTACTACTTCGATATTTCCGCCATCCACTGCTAAGTGAGGTCGAATATCATTAAGCGCAATATCTACTTGTCCGATTAACTCTTGTTTTTCTGTTAAAGACATATTATTAGGTTCGCATTTAAAATAGGCATAAGTACCAATACCATTTAATTTACTTATTATCCTATTTTTTGGTGATGCTGGTTTGTAAAATTTAATGTAAAAAACGCTTGTTCTATTAACAAGTTAGTCTATCTAAATCTTAATTTCAACTTTTTGAGTTGGGGATTGCTCCTCGTTTCTTCGATTGACCTCTTTTACCGTATTTTCTGCGAGTTGCATAAAAGTTCGGTTCGTCATTGGTTCGTTGTGTAGTACAATCGGTTTACCCAAATCGCCTGCTTCTCGAATACCTTGAACGATTGGTACTTGACCTAATAAGCTAGCTTCGCTTAATTTTGCCAAACGCTCCCCTCCTCCTTTTCCAAAAAGATAATACTTGTGATCTGGTAATTCTGCTGGTGTAAACCAACTCATATTTTCCACTACGCCCAAGATTGGTACATTCACCGAAGGCAACAAGAACATATTCATCGCTTTGATCGCGTCTGCGACGGCAACTTCCTGCGGCGTCGTCACTAAAACAGCGCCCGTTACGGGAACCGTTTGTACCAAGGTCAATTGAATATCTCCAGTTCCGGGAGGCAAATCAACAATCAAATAATCTAAATCAGGCCAAATACAATCATTAAAAAATTGCTTGATGATGGCTGCTAATCTTGGTCCTCGCAAGACAACGGCTTGCTGCGGTTCAATAATAAAACCAATGGACATCACGGGAATTCCATGTGCATTGAGCGGCACCAATTTCGCTTTACCATTGACTTCTTGCACTTTGGGTCGTTCTCCTTGTAAACCAAACATCGTCGGAATCGAGGGACCGTACAAATCCGCGTCTAGCAAACCTACTTTGTACCCTAAATCTTTCAACCCGAGGGCTAAGTTAGAGGAGACCGTAGATTTCCCTACGCCACCTTTCCCCGAAGCAACGGCAATGATATTTTTGATTTGAGGAACCGTACTGGTAGATTGTTGAGCGGTTTCCGTTTTGGTAATCACGTGGATATTAACGAGTGCATCCGGATAGACCTTTTGAATTTCCGTGATACAGGCGAAATTCAATTGAGACTTATCGGGTCCGTTAAGGGAAGGCAATTCTAGTTTGAAGTTGACATTAAGACCATCAACGACTAAATCTCTTACCATTCTTTGTGCGAGAATGTCTTTTCCTGATTTTGGATCAATTACTTGACTAAGACATTCAATTAATTTAGGCTTTTCAATATTACTCATTCGTATTTTGTATTGTGGTACAAAGTTACAAACAAATAATGGGATCAAACAGTTTTCAGAAAAGTATGTTTTTAGCTAAGTAAAGCTTTTAATGGCTTAAAATACCCATCGCTCCGAGTAAGAAGGAAGCTGTAGCAGGGAACTTCTAAAATTTTGAATTGAATTTTATTACTGCATTTTAAATGATCTAGGACAAGTTTGTAAAAATTAATCTTAGTTCGCTCAGGAAATCCGATTAAACTAGTGGGAATCTGCCATCAAATTTATACATTTGCACTGCAATGAATGTCTACCATAACTTAGCAAACTTACCCCAGTTTAAAAATGCCGTGCTTACCATTGGCTCCTTCGATGGCGTCCATTCTGGTCATCAAAAAATTATCGAAAGACTGAAGGAGTTGTCGAAAGCCATTGATGGCGAGAGTATCTTAATTACTTTTCACCCGCATCCGAGGCACGTAATTTACCCCGATGACGATTCCCTCAAATTATTATCTACCATTGAGGAAAAAGTCCAATTGCTAGAAAAATATGGTATTGATAACGTAGTCATTGTACCTTTCAACAAAGAATTTTCTAGCCAAAGTCCCGAAACTTACATTCAATCGTTTTTGATCGACAAGTTTAATCCCGCCTGCATTGTTATTGGCTACGACCACAAATTTGGGAAAGATCGCAAGGGGGACATCGCCTATCTTCGTGAGTTTGGCGAGCAAAAAGGATTTGAAATTGTCGAAATTGAAAAACAAGAAGTAGAAGATATTGGTGTCAGTTCTACCAAAGTACGAGCTGCCGTAGAAAGTGGTGAAATGCAAACGGCAAAACTACTGCTCAATCATTTTTATGCCCTTTCGGGGAAGGTTGTACGCGGTGCAGGTATTGGAAAAGAGTTAGGGTATCCAACTGCTAATATTCACGTCCGTGATCGGCACAAACTTATTCCGCCAAAAGGCATTTACGCTGTTTATACTTATCATCAGCAAAAACGCTACGATGGAATGCTCTACATTGGCGATCGCCCAACGGTAGATAAAAAAACGAATATTACCATTGAGGTTAACATTTTTGACTTCGATCAGGATATTTACGAGGAAATTATTACCGTTGAGTTTGTAGACTTTATTCGCCACGATGTAAAGTTTGATTCTCTGGATGGTCTAAAAGATCAACTGAGTAAAGATCAAATCAGCACCGAAAAAATATTACAAGCGTATGCAACGCTAACGACGCTAAGTGTCAGTCAAGTCGAAAAAAAATTACCGAGTGTATCAGTGGTAATTTTAAATTATAATGGCTTAGAATACTTGCAAAAGTTTTTGCCTACGCTTTTAAAAACGAGTTACGAAAACCTTGAAATCATTATTGCTGATAATGGTTCGACGGATAGCTCGATAGACTTTCTAAAGAAGCAACACCCAGAATTACAAGTGATTCTGATGGGGAAGAACTATGGCTTTGCGGGTGGATACAATCAATGTTTGAAACACATAGAAGCCGATTATTACGTTTTGTTGAACTCAGATGTTGAGGTTGGTCCGAATTGGATTCAGCCGGTGATTGAGCAAATGGAACGAGATGCTAGCATTGGCGCTTGCCAACCAAAGATCATTTCTTATCAAGATAAAAGTCTTTTTGAGTATGCTGGCGGAGCGGGTGGTTGGATTGATGCGATGGGCGTTCCTTTTTGCAAAGGTCGCATTTTTGATGTTTTGGAAAAGGATCAAGGTCAATATGATCAAATTGAAGAGATTTTTTGGGCTTCCGGAGCGGCATTTTTCATTCGTGCGAAGCTCTTTCACGATTTGGATGGATTCGATGCAGACTTTTTTGCTCACGTCGAAGAAATTGATTTATGTTGGCGGATAAAAAGAGCGGGATATAAAGTCATGACGGTTCCTAGTTCTAAAGTTTATCATTTTGGAGGTGGTACTTTGAATTACAATAATCCAAAAAAGACTTATTTAAATTTTAGAAATAGCTTGTTCATGTTACTCAAAAATGAACCCTTCCATAAGCTTTTTTGGTTAATTCCAATCCGACTAATCGTTGATGGCTTAGCCGGGGTTTTATTTTTATTCAGTGGCAAGTTTCGGCATATTCAATCCATCGTTCAGGCACATTGGTCTTTTTTTCGGCATTTTCAGCATATGCTCAAAAAGCGAAGCTTTTACAATGACCTAATTCAAAAAACAAAGATTTCACCGCAAGAAAACCTCAGTGGAATCTTAGCCGGCAGTATTATCTGGAAGTATTACTTCTTACGAAAAAAATACTTTAACCAATTGAAGTAAGTAACTTGTTTATTCCTCTCCGCAACAAACAAATTTGAACAACAATAGCTGCGACTCAACTGCTTTTCGAATTATTAAACAACCCGGAAGTCTTATGCGTAGTTTCCCTTTTTTAATTATAAGTTTCCTCTACTTTCTTTGTTTTCCTGCGGAAGTTCGAGCCGATAAAATTTGTGGACGCGTCATTACCCCCAGCGGTTTGAACGTACGGGAAAAACCTAGTTTGGACAGTAAAGTTTTACATACATTAGCACAGGGAGATACTTTTGCTTATTTCTCTGATGGGGAAACGGGTATCGTCCAAAATATACAAGATGGTTCAAAAACAGTGCGAGGCGAATGGGTTGAAATTATTTTATATCCAAAATTCGATGATACTTACGAGGAAGAAGCAATCGGATATATTTTTTACGCCGCCCCTTATGTAAGCTACCTTAATTGCGAGTCCTTTCGGCATCGCTTGTACCGTAAAGATTTATATGACGGTTCAGCGGAATACCTTAACGCAAAAGTAAAGCTAAGAGAAAAGCTGCAAATTGATTTTGTGGATAGTACGATTTTCGCACAAAATTTTACCCGAAGAAATAATCAGTTTCTTAAACAAGCACCTTACTACAAATTGCGTGGCGATACTATTTTTCTTCGTTCCAATGCCGCAAACTGGTATCCAATCGTCAGTTACCCTTTCGGAAAAGATGGCAATGAGGACTTCACGGAAGTTTACGAATACCTTGGCTATCACCGTGCTTTGGGGAGACATTTGGTCGCAGGAAGCTATTGGGAAAGTGGTAATTACTATTTAGTAGATGCTAAGACGGGAAAAATGGAGCAACCATTTATGGGTTTGCCTTCCGTATCGCCCAATTTAAAGCATATGCTGAGTTTCACTACCGACTTTGAAGGAGCTTCTGGCACTTATTTGCAAGTTTTTACCGTGGAAAATAATGAAATTAAAGCTATTTTTGCCTTCCAGTTTAAAAACTGGATTTACGGTGATCAATCCGTATGGATAGACGACCAAACGATTATGATCAAAGTAAGTAGTACGCGAGCCGATCAACCCATTGTTGCTTACGCTGAGGAAGCGAAAAATATTGTTCCACCTTCAGCCGGAAAACGATTTCAATACCTCAGAATTAGCATTAGATAGTTAAAGTAAAGTCTTCATGAAGAAAGAAAAAGTACAAATCCTCCATCAGGACGAAGCCATTATCTTGGTCAACAAACCAGCCAACTACCTGAGTATCCCCGATCGTTACACACCGGACAAACCGAATATTTTAGGCTATTTGAGACAAAAATTTGGAGAAGTTTTTACGGTACACCGATTAGATATGGAAACTAGCGGTATCATGTGTTTTGCCCGAACGGCGGAAGCACACAAAAACCTCAGTCAGCAATTTGAAAGTCGAAGTGTTGATAAAATTTATCACTGTTTAGTAGATGGAATTCCAAGTAAGCCGGAAGGAAGCATTGACAAATCCATTGCTAAAAACCCACAACGGCCAGGAAAAATGATGGTTGCTACGAAGGGTAAAAAATCATTGACGGAATATCGGATTCTTGAAAAATTCAATAATTACTGTCTGGTAGAAGCCAATATCAAAACGGGGCGTACTCACCAGATTCGCGTACATTTCAAGGCAATCGGTCATCCTTTGATGGTTGATCCACTATATGGTAGAAAAGATGCTTTTTTCCTTTCAGAATTAAAGTTAAAGAAATATCGCTCCAACCGGGAAGAAGCGGAACGCCCTTTGATGAGTCGTTGTACGCTGCACGCACACTATTTGGCCCTAGACCATCCGGTAACGGGAGCACGAATTGAAATGGAATCCATTTTACCGAAAGACTTTAAGGCTTTGTTGAATCAATTGAGAAAATGGACGAGGTAAGTTATTTATACCTGTTTAAAATACTCAAGTAAATATCCGTCTTACCATCATGAACGAACGCTTAAAATATTCCCTGCTTTTTGCTTTGCTCGCAGCCGTTTTTTTCCTACTCTTTAATGGAAATGCCCATTTATTTGATTGGGATGAGATCAATTTTGCGGAAGTTAGCCGTGAGATGATTGTCTTGAAAGATTACTTGCGCGTTCACATCAATTATCTTCCTTTCTGGGAAAAGCCGCCTTTGTTTTTTTGGATGCAAGCCTTTGCGATGAATATCTTCGGCATCAACGAATTTGCAGCGCGCCTACCCAACGCCATTTGTGGGATTATTACTTTAGTTGTGCTCTTCAACATTGGAAAAACACTTTATGATACCCGCTTTGGTTTAATTTGGGCAGGTGTATATTTCGGTTCCGTTCTCCCCCACCTTTATTTTAAATCAGGGATCATTGATCCTTATTTGAATTTATTTATTTTCCTCGGAATGTATTACTTCATCAAAGCGCATTGGAAGAAAAACCAGTTTGATCTTGCGCTTTTCAAAAGTAAATGGACTTACCTTTTCGTGGCGGGCATATTTATTGGTTTAGGCTTAATTACCAAAGGTCCTGTAGCTTTAGCGATTGCCGGATTGTGTATGATGATCTATTGGTTTTTTCAGCGTTTACGACTGTATATCAATGTGCCAGAGTTTTTATTTTTTCTCTTCATCGCCTCTTTGGTTACTTTTGCTTGGCTCGGTGTAGAAACTTGGAAAAATGGGCCTTGGTTTGCCGAAGAATTTACTCGGTATCAGTATCGTTTATTTACAACGGAAGATGCTGGTCACAAGGGATTTTTCGGATACCATTTTGTGGTTTTGCTTGTCGGTTGTTTTCCCGCTTCTATTTTTGCCATTCGTGCATTTTTTAAATCTCCCAAAGCGAGTAAAGCTTATCAAGTTGATTTTAAGCTATGGATGAGCATTTTGTTTTGGGTGGTTTTAATCCTATTTAGCATTGTCCAATCGAAAATTGTACATTATTCTTCGATGTGCTATTATCCTTTGAGTTTCTTAGCGGCAGTTAGTATTCATCAAATCTTTGAGCGTGAAATTCGGATCAATGGATGGATGAAGGCCGGTTTGATTTTTACAGGAGGACTTTTCATCTTAGCAACCGTAGCGCTGCCTTTTGTCGCTTGGAATATTGAAATTTTAAAACCGCTTTTTAATGATCCTTTTGCCGTAGCAAGTTTGGATGCCGAGGTAAATTGGAGCGGTGTGGAAATGCTGCCCGGCTTATTTTTGGCTGGCGTTTTATTCTTTTCGCTGCGTGCCTTAAAACGCGATCAATTTGCAACTGGATTTAAAACCTTGTTGCTCGGTTCAGGCTGCTTCGTTTTACTAACCTTAATCTTTTTCATCAATCGCATCGAAGGTTATTCTCAAAATGCTGCGATTGAATTTTACAAATCAAAAGCAACAGAAGACTGCTACGTCGTTCCACACGGCTTCAAGTCTTACGGACAATTATTTTACACACAAAAACCTGCCGTTACGAATCCAGACAGCTATAAATGGCGTTGGTTGATGGAAGGCAAAATTGATAAAGATGTATACGTCATCACCAAAATCCAGTACGAGGAGCGCTTGAAAAAACAGGAACCGACGTTAAGCAAAATCGGTGGAAAAAATGGTTTTGTATTTTTTAAACGGGAGAAGGAATAATTCATCATTCCGCGCCTTATTTTCTTTCTAAATAAGACTTAATACTTTTTTGGCAGCAAGTCTCTAAAAGTCTTGCTGCCAAAATATATGCGGGATCAGTTTCTTCCCAAGTAGTAGTATTGGTTTAGACCAATTAACTTTCCAAGGCCTCTTGTGCATCTTCCCATGCTTCCATCGCCGTATCTAAGTCACTTTTCAGCTTTTGGTACTTTTCGATGACCTTGGTATGATCAGGATTTTCGTAGAAACCTTCAACGCCCATTTCGATTTCGATCTTGGCAATTTTTGCTTCTATATCTTCAATTTTACGCTCCGCATTTTGTACCGCTCTTTCTAATTTCTTCTTTTCTTTGCGCTCTGCTTCGGTCATTTCTTTTTTCTCCGCTGCTTTTTCCTTCTTCGCTTTGGATTTATTCATCGCAAGCAAACGCATACTTTCGATCGCTCTTTTTTCTAAGAAATTCTTTACATCACCAATATGATTGTATAATTGCCGATCTCTAAATTCTACCGTACGATTCGTTAAGCCTACTAAAAATTCTCGATCGTGCGAAACCACAATTAAGGTTCCATCATATTCAATGAGTGCCCGTTTTAAAACATCTTTTGAAATAATATCCAAGTGATTCGTCGGCTCATCCAGTACCAGCAAATTGAAAGGTTTTAAAAGCAAGCAAGCGAGTGCCAAACGAGCTCTTTCTCCTCCCGACAAAACCGATACTTTTTTCTCTACGTCTTCCCCACTAAACATAAACGCGCCAAGAATACTCCGCAATTTAGTGCGCATTTCTGGAGGCGAAGCCGCTTCCATCGTTTCTAGCAAAGTCATGTTTGGGAATAGAGCGTCCGATTGATTCTGAGCGTAGTATCCAATTTGAACATTATGCCCAAGATTTAAATCGCCCCTCGTGGCGGATAACTCATTTACGATAATCTTGGCAAGCGTTGTTTTACCTTGTCCATTTTGACCAACGAAGGCAACGCGATCACCACGATCTAGTTTTAATTCAATATTTTCTAATACCATTAAATCGCCGTATTGCTTAACTAGATTTTTGGTATCTAGCACGACTTCTCCGGACCGCGGTGCGGGTGGGAATTTGATATTCATCGAAGCAACATCTTCCGAGTCAATTTCGATTCGCTCTACCTTGTCGAGTTGCTTTTTCATGGATTGCGCCATTTTGGTTTTGGTCGCTTTCGCCATGAATTTATTGATAATCTTTTCTTTGTGGGCGATTTGGTTTTGTTGGTTTTTGAAGGCCGATGCTTGCATTTCTCGACGCTCTTTGCGCATCGTAACAAAATTACTGTAAGAGGCTTTGTAATCAAACAACTTTCCTAACTCTACCTCAATGGTACGCTTCGTCACCTTATCCAAAAATTGCTTATCGTGCGAAATTAGCACAACTGCTCCGGGATAGTCTTTCAAGAAGGATTCTAACCAAATAATAGATTCAATATCCAGGTGATTCGTCGGCTCATCCAGTAATAGATAATCCGGTTTACTCAATAGCATTTTTGCCAATTCAATCCGCATTTGCCAGCCACCACTAAATTCGTCGGTCAAGCGGTGAAAATCACTATCTTTAAAACCAAGTCCTTTTAATATTTTTTCTGCGTCCGCATCCATCGAATTACCGCCCATCACCAAAAACTGCTCATTGGCTTCGGACAAATCTTCGATCAACTGCGTGTAAGCATCACTCTCATAATCCGTCCGTGTACCTAAAGCTTCGTTAATCACTTCGATTCGCTCTTCAATCGCTTTCACTTCTTCGAACGCCGTAAGGGTTTCATCAAGAACTGTTTTACCTTTCGGCAAATTCATTTCTTGGTGCAAAAAACCTAAACTTGAGCCCTTTGGTCGATCAATTTGACCAGAGTCACCTTTTTTGACGCCGGCTATGAGCTTCAAAATCGTGGATTTTCCAGCTCCATTTCTCCCTACCAAGCCCAACTTGTCTCGCTCTCCGATGACTAAGTTGACATTATTCAATAGAATTCGATCGCCGTACTGGATATAAATATTTGATCCTCTAATCATTATGCTGTCGCTTTAACTTCATTCAACGGTAAGTTTGTTCAACGCTACTACACTCCGCTGACCTCGAAAATTCGGATTAGTGCGTAGTATTTTATCGTCGTTCCATCTAATTTCCCGCAAGATGCAAAGAATATTAG
Source organism: Saprospiraceae bacterium (assembly GCA_045110315.1). GTDB lineage: Bacteria > Bacteroidota > Bacteroidia > Chitinophagales > Saprospiraceae > CALFBG01. The sequence continues at coordinate 8,380 of JBGCFY010000231.1, read as the reverse complement.
TTTTATAAAAGAAGTTGTCCTAAAATTGCCCTTTCAGTGAAGACTATTGAAAAGAAAAGACTAATAATCCAGCTCATTGGCTACAGCCTACAGCAAAACGGAGTGTGAATGGAAATGGTTTACCCAAAACTACAAAAGCGTAAACTGAATGAGTGTTACGCTTTTGAATATTCAATATTCAATAATCAATAATCAATAATGTGGTTAAGTTATTAAAAAATGGAAGGTTGGCTTAATTGCAGTTTCCCGTTTTAGGGACTTGTGAAATAACCGAATAAACGTCCCCTTTGTTCTTCATCACTTCTTCCCAAAGGTCGGTAGATTTATCTGCAAAAAGATAATTCGTGTCCATCTTAGCCGAAACCCAAGAACCAACGCCAATTTCTTCTTTCAATTGACCACCCGACCAGCCCGTATAACCAACAAAAAATCGAATATTCTCTGGCTGAATCTCTTTTGCTGCGATGAGTGATTTAAGTTTATCGAAATCCCCGCCCCAGTAAATACCAAGATTCACCTTTTGACTATCTTTTAGCAAATTACCAACGTTGTGAACGTAGTGAATGGTATCCGTTTGTACTGGACCGCCGTAATAGATATTAGCCTCAAACTCAGGAAAATCTGAGATGAGCTCATTTACTTTTATATCTAAAATTTTATTAAGAATAAACCCTAAACTACCTTCTTGTTCATGTTCACATAATAGAACGACTGACCGTTTGAAATTAGGATCAATCATAAAAGGTTCTGCGAGCAATATTTCACCAGGTTGAGCCGACTTTTTTGTCATATTGGATCGTTTAGATTAAAGTGTAGTACATAGCGACGAAGCAAAAAGAGTAGCAAAAACAACCATAAAACGAATCTTTTTCTTTTGCTACCTTGAAACACAACAAGTGTTAACAACTACTTCAATTGATTTTAAGCAATAAGACCAAAATACTTAGTGTTGTAAAAAAGTCCCTTTCAAGATTTACCTTATACCATCTGACTTTTATCCTAAGAATTTAATCCAATGCTTATTCTATTCCATTATTTATACCAATTTGTAAGAAATGGAGCTATTTTCCAAATTTTTATTTGACAAATAGCTCCACTTAGCTTATAAAAGTAGTGACAAGTTAATAATTAGACTTATTTGTTTCGCATTTGAAGACTTAAAAAGAATAATTCTGAATACCTTGTAAAAAAGTTATTGGAATAGTTTTTTTATCTAAGTAAGTACCCAGATAAAATTATTTTACCATTAAATTGCGTTAGATTTTGGACAGTATCGAGGCGCGAAAACCGCCCTAAGCCTTAGCTTAGGAAGGCTTTGAGCAACGAAGAGACTGTTCAAAAGATAGTGCAGGTAATATTGTCTTAGTACTTACCTGCCCTTTAGAATACTTCAGAAGGAATTTCCCGATTGATTCGTCGAATCATTGCCCGCAAGGTTTTTCCTTTTCCACCAACCTCTGCAAAACTTTCCATTCCATCTGCAATCATGTTTTGAATGGTTGCGGTCCAACGTACGGGGGCGGTAAGTTGATCAATCAAATTTTGTTTGATGATTGCGGGATCCGTTTCAGCTTTTGCCGTAAAATTTTGATAGATTGGACAAGTAGCCGTTTGAAAACTTACCTGATCAATGGATGCTTTAAGTTGATCCTTAGCTGGTTCCATTAGTGGCGAGTGAAAAGCACCGCTTACGGCGAGTCGAACAATTTTTCTAGCTCCGGCAGCTTCCATTTTCAACATTGCCGCTTCCACCCCTTCTACTGATCCAGAAATCACCAATTGACCTGGACAATTATAATTTGCAGGCACGACTAAAGCTTCAATACTTGCACAAATATCTTCCACTACTTCATCGTCCAAACCAACGATTGCAGCCATAGTACCCGCTTGTTTTTCACAAGCTTCCTGCATCGCAAGCGCACGTTTTTGTACGAGCAATAAGCCATCTTCAAAAGATAATACACCGTTTGCCACTAAGGCAGAAAACTCGCCCAAAGAATGTCCTGCGACAGCAGCGGGATCAAAATTTTCTCGATTCATCCTTGCTTTGACGATGGAATGTAGAAAAACGGCAGGCTGGGTGATGCGCGTTTCTTTTAAATCTTCTGCGGTTCCTTCAAACATAACGTCGCTCAGTCGGAAACCCAAAATCTGGTTGGCTTCTTCAAAAGTTTCTTTGGCGACTTCAGAAGTTTCATAAAGGTCTTTTCCCATACCTTCAAATTGGGAGGCTTGGCCCGGAAAAACAAATGCTCTCATATGATGTTATTTATTTATAAGTACTGAAGTTGTTTTAAAATGATATAAAATGATGTTAGAAATTAAAGGTAAAGGCTTGAAATCAGAATGAAACTCTTTTGCCTCCAAATCCGCAAGCGGTAAATTCTTTTCAGAATTTATGCAGCCATAGCCGCGGTGACGATAATAAGTTGAAGTACTGAGTTGCAATGCTTTACTTGCAAATATTAAGATCTATCTTTAAACAACTCCACCTAGATAAAGTGAGTGATAACTTACCAAGTTTATCAAAGCACACTTATCTAATTTGGTTTAATGGGACAAATATAAGCACTTGATTAAAATATTTGGGAAGGCTCGTCAAATTAAATTTTGCGATAAGGTGTATCGCAGTTAAAAAAACGATTTATCTGGTGGAGAACCAGCTATTTGGGAGCAGTAAGTGCTTGAACGCAAAGTTATGCGTTCAAGCAAATCATTTTTTATTTAGTGTAATTTAGTACCAATGAGGTGCAAAAATTCACTTCTTGTTTCTTCTTTTTCAAATTCTCCGGTAAAAGCAGAAGTCGTGGTAACTGAATTTTGCTTTTGTACCCCACGCATCATCATACACATATGGCGCGCTTCAATAACTACCGCAACACCGACGGGATTCATGGTATTTTGGATACAATGTAAAATTTCGTGTGTTAAACGTTCTTGTACTTGTAAACGACGAGCGAAAACGTCAATTACCCGTGGAATCTTACTCAACCCAACGATGTGACCGTTGGGAATATAAGCTACGTGCGCTTTTCCAAAAAAGGGTAAAATATGATGTTCGCAAAGAGAAAATACTTCAATATCTTTAACGACTACCATTTCGCTATACTCCTCTTTAAACATGGCAGACTTGAGAATTTGGTTAGCATCAAGGTCGTAACCGTGGGTAAGAAATTGCATGGCTTTCGCCGCTCGTTCTGGCGTTTTAAGTAAACCTTCTCGTTCTGGATCTTCGCCGATTTTATTTAAAATACTTTCATACTTTTTGATTAGATTCTTTGTAATCCCCGTATCGTAAGTTTCTACTTTCTTGTAAGACATAATTAGTTTATACAGTTTGTGTAAAGTGAATATTCAAGTGTTAGGATACCCTGAATATCAGAAAGTTAGTCTCCAAAATACTCAGCGTAAATATTTTCAGTTTCGTATAGTTTAACGGAGTGGAGCTCACAGTCTTTAATATGATCTACCAATTCCTTCCAGATCAAAATCACCATATTTTCCGTGGTGGGCTGCATTTTTGCTGGAACAAAATCTACATCAAGATTGAGGTTAGAGTGATCTAATTTATCAATCACTTTTTCTCTAACTAGTTGACTCAATTTCTTGGCATCCATGACAAAACCTGTCAATGGGTCGGGCGTACCTTTTACAGTAATAAACAGCGCGTAATTATGACCGTGCCAGTTCTTATTTGCACAACGACCAAACACGGCAAAATTCTTTTCTTCGCTCCATTCGTCTACCCAAAGTTTGTGGGCAGCATTAAATCTCTCCTTTCGTGTCAGATAAACCATCTTGATTGCCTTTTTGTAACAAGTAAAACTTGTTTTTGTTTTTATTTCAGCGTTTTCAGGCGCAAAAATACAAAGAAGTTGAGTAAAAACTCCATTTAGCCGCGCTATTCTAATACTAAAATACAGGAATGCTTGGCGCAACGGAAAGGAAGGTTAATGCCAAACGCTGCAAAGTTGTCTAAAACCTAGTACTAAGACTTACTAATAAGTTGTTTTAAAATAATATTTTACAAAAGCGAAATTATGATTAAATTGCCCTTGAAACCGCTAAAAAATGATTTTCATCTAAAACTAGTCTTTATTCATCTATTTAGTTTAGACTTTTAAGAGAATAATCCTTACTTGCAACTGTTTCTTTTAATTGATTCTACTTTTTTAGCGATCAGGACCAAAACAAATTAATGGTAACATAATTTTGCGCTCTTACTTAAAAAGATACGATAGAAATCAATTCATAAAATTAATTTGAAAAAGCAACTCAGTAAGTGATGAAGTCCCTCACATTGATATACTCTGAAAATGGATACGGCATTTAAGAAAAATATACGCAGAAAAATTTGGGGTTTCTTTTCTAATCCTTGGGTATCTCATTCCATTTTTTGGGGATTGTTGTTATGGATTCTAGTCTTCTTTGATTACAGTCAAAGTTTTACCTTTACCATGACTTGGGAGTTCGTTAATGTGCTCTTTTATGCAACGATTGTTTATTTCAATTTATATTTTCTAATTCCCAATTACCTGACGGAAAAGAAATTTCTGAATTATTGTTTGCTATTGCTAGCTTCCATTGCGGTAATTACTCCCATCAAGCTCGTTATTTTTTACTGGATATTTTCTTTATTTTCCAAAAGTCCAGAAACAATTATTAGCAATCAAATCTGGCATTTCATTTCCATCTTTTTGGCAGCAGGTACTTCTACCCTGTTTAAAATTATCTCTGATTGGATGAAGTACCAGCGAGATCGAAAAGATTTACAGACGCAGACGATGCAATCGGAGTTGAAGTTTCTAAAGTCTCAGATTAATCCGCACTTTCTTTTTAATACGTTGAATAACTTATACGCATTAACCCTCAAAAAATCGGATAAAGCCCCCGAAATTGTGATCAAACTTTCGGAAATGATGCGCTATATGCTTTATGAATGCAACGAAAAACGCGTACTTTTAAGCAAGGAGATTCATTACCTTAAGAATTACCTTGATCTCGAAAAACTGAGACAAGGAAAAAATGTAGAAATTAATTTTGAAATACAAGGGCAAGTCCTTCATCAAAAAATTGCTCCCTTAATGTTTATTCCATTTCTGGAAAATAGTTTTAAACATGGTTTGAGTAATCAAATTGCCCATGGATTTGTCAATATTTATCTCGATGTACAGGATAAATCGGTACATCTTTTTATCGAAAATAGCAAACCCGAAACCTTGCCTTTGCAAGAACACAAACGCAGCGGAGGAATTGGATTGGTCAACGTACGCCGCCGACTCAATCTACTTTACCCCGAGCAATACGAACTGAGCATCAAAGATAATCCAGACTCTTACGGGGTAAATCTGATCATTAATCTTTGATAAACTTAATCACGCAATCAAAACAATAGCCTTATGATAAACGCCATCATTGTTGACGACGAACCTTTAGCACTAGACGTACTTGAAACTTACCTTGATAAAATGCCAGAAATTAATCTGGTACAGAAATGTAATAATGCGTTAGAAGCGAATCAAGCGCTTAAGGATCACGATATTGATTTAATGTTTTTGGATATTCAAATGCCGCAACTGACAGGAATTGACTTTTTGAAGACGTTGGCAAAACCTCCTTTAGTTATCTTCACTACTGCCTACGCGAATTATGCCTTGGAAGGATTTGAGTTAAATGCGATAGACTATTTGCTCAAGCCAATCTCTTTCGAGCGTTTCATCAAAGCAACCAACAAAGCACTTGAACAAGTTGAATTGCAGCGAAAAGGAGAACCGGCAGTCGTTAAAGAAGCAGATGGACCAGATTTTATTTTTGTAAAAGCAGATAAAAAGTTAATAAAAGTAAAATATGAAGATATTGTTTACATTGAAGGCCTGAAGGATTATGTCATCATTCGCCAACATGACAATCGAGTCATTACTTTACAAACCATGAAAAGTTTGGAAGATAAATTACCACAACATCTCTTCAAACGAATTCACCGTTCCTACATCGTCAATGTCAATAAAATTAATGCTGTAGTCGGTAATATGATTGAAATTACGGAGAAAGGGCAAGCAAAGCATATTCCAATTGGTAAAAACTACCGAGAAGAATTACTAGCCATTATCAACAAAAATCGTTTATAAGTAGTTGTTAAAATTAATTCACTTATCAACTTGTCTTAGTACTTAATTCCGGTAATGCTAAGTTGTATCCTTTTGGATAGCAATTAAGAAGCCCTGCTGATCAGCAAACAGTTTTTTTGTCTCGTTCAAAATTAAACTTGTACGATTGCTTTTAATCTAAAAACTTGAGTCTGCTTTTTAAAAGCTATTGATCCGTGGATGAATAGCTTTTATTTATTTTGAAGTAAGTAGTTCGCGGAAATTGAGTTTACAATAAGTTGAAAAGAATTTTGAGCTTAAACGAGGCAAAAAACACAAACAATGCCAGAGCATTGGCGAGGCTTTTTAACGAAGTAGAAGCTTAAAAGGCTTTCAAGTTATTACATTGCCGCCCAGTACTTAAACTTTTTAAAACTACTTCGTTTGGAATCCTATTTAATAGAACAGTTATGCCAAAGAGATTTCCTTCCTTAGTGCTCGCCTATTGTGAGCGTTTTTTTGAAAAACCAATTCGGGAACTTACTGCGCTCGCGGGTGGAGACATCAATATCGCTTATCGCTTTAAAGTGGAAGAAAAGGCCTATTTCATTAAATACAATACGGCGAATTTTGCGGAAGATATGTTTCAAAAAGAAGCTATGGGACTCGCTTATTTGCGCCAAGCAACGGAATGTATTATCCCCGAAGTTATTGATACGAATCGTGTTGGGCAACACGCTTTTTTGATACTTCGCTTTCTTCCCACCGAAACCGCAAATTTTGATTACTGGGGAAAATTAGGAAAAGCATTAGCTCAGTTGCATCGCATCAGTGCTCCTAATTTTGGTTTAGACCATGACAACTACATTGGAAAATTGCCCCAATCCAATCGACAGAAAGCTAAGTGGATTGATTTTTTCTTAGCAGAACGGTTGCAGCCCCAAATCAAAAAGGGCGTTGACCAAGGGATACTCACAAGTGATATCCAACGACAATTTGAGCGACTCAACCAGCGATTACCCCAACTGCTTCCCGAAGAAAAACCAAGCCTCTTGCACGGCGATTTGTGGCGTGGAAACACCATGGCTGGTCTTGGGCAAAAACCTATTTTGATTGACCCTGCGGTTTATTTTGGGCATCGAGAAATGGATCTAGCGATGACGCGACTTTTTGGTGGATTTCCAATGACCTTTTATGCGCATTATCAACAAAACTTTCCGCTAGAAAAAGATTATGAAGAGCGATTAGAAATTTATCAACTTTATTATTTGTTGGTACACGTCAATCTTTTTGGCGTAGCCTTCTTGGGACAAGTAGCTAATATTTTAAAAAAACACCAATAGTATCGTTGACCATTCTTGCTAAAGTAAATCTTCTTAGTCTAAATAAATAAGGATACAACCGAAGTTGTATCCTTAATATCTAACAAACAAAACCAACTAAAACATTTAATGATTTCCGGTTCTTCCTTCGAACCTGGAAATGGAGATAAAACCAATTAAAATAGGTCAACAAAACACTTTATCGAGATTAACTGGCTACTTTTATTACTTATTTTTCTATTATAAGCCTACTTTTTAAAGTCAAAAATCACCAAGAGCTTTAATAAAGCTTTAATAAAATTGCTCCTTAAAGCTTTCCAATAATACTTGATTCCTAAACTAGAAAATGACTTAACCCATAATTCATAAGTTAATACCCTAAAGCTTTAGAAAATAACGACAAATAGCAACAAAAGTATTCCTCTTAAGATAATTTTAACACTTAAATAACAGATATTTGTCATTTCAAGCGCCATTTGGGCTATTTAAGCACCTGTAACCTTATTAAAAGGAATGCGTATATGAAGTTGTGAAGAAAAAACACTGACAAGAATCAATTGGCGTTACTGAATAAATACTAAGTACCAAGAAATTAGATTAGAAATTAGATTATCTGTGTACTTAATTCTAGAAAATTCTAGAAAAAACTCAGCTAAGCACGGAAAGTTGATCAAATTAAATAAGAAATACCTTTAATTTGATCGGATTGGAGCTTAAAACCATATTTTTCTTGTTTTGTAATTGGCTTATCGAAAATTTTAACCAACTTTACAAAAGATAGATTCCGTTTTTTACGGATGCAACTGAAAGAATAATTTCAAGATTAACACGACAAGAAGTCTACATATGACATTCGAAGATTTCAATTTCACACCAGAATTATGCGAAGCCTTAGCGGCAATGGGTTTTACACAACCGAATCCCATACAAGAGCAAGCGATCCCCGTAAATAAAAAAAAAAAAGACATTATT
>JBGCFY010000230.1:0-3384 GCA_045110315.1 Saprospiraceae bacterium | reverse complement strand
GAAATCTGTATTTCGTAATCTTCGAAAGGTTCATCTAAGTGTTCTGCAGGTTGGTTATTTATCAATTCCGGTAAGGGTGGATGGATAGAAAACCCGGCTGAGTCAATAAACTCAGATTCGCGCCGTTGATCTCGTATGTCTTCATGCGTATATTTCACGCCCCATTCAAGTGCACGTTGGTTTTTAGTATTCCTTCCTTTGTGTTCCAAATTGAAAATAAGTGCGTCCAAATCATTTCTGGCGCGATTGAACTGGGATCCTATACCTTTTGAAGAAGTTATTTCTCCTACTGTTTCGCTTCCTAAATTAGAATCTACTTCCCCAAGTTCATAGGTGGCAATAATATCAGAACGTTCTTGTTCACTGGTGTGGTAAATTGATGATATCAGTTTTAAAGTAGTGTCGTCGTTCAAAAAGTAATTTGCCTTTAAAGCTGCCAATTCAGTTGTGTAACGATTGTTTTCCTGACCTTGGTAATTAATCACGAGTGCTCTAGGTGCATTGAAGGTTCCAAAATTGGTTTGTCGATTGAGCGGTTCGTTTTGATAATCGTTAAGCGATATATTTCCTAGAAAGTTTAAATTGAACTTTTTGGAAAAGCGATATGTGAAATAGCTTTGTGCATCAAAAAATACGGGATTTAAATTGGTCTTCGTCTGTTGACTATTTACTAAAAGGGAATTATCCCTATATCGAATACCAGAAACGCTCGTAAAGTTCTTGTTTTTAGAAACTGTTTCCAACGCTGCACTGGCCCCAAGAAAACTAGCTTCGAATTGTGCCCCAAAATGAGAAGGATTCTTATAGGTAATATCGAGAACGGAAGAAAGTTTATCTCCATACTTTGCTTGGAAACCTCCTGGTGAAAATTTTACAGTGGAAACCAAATCGGTATTTACAAAACTTAAACCTTCCTGTTGTGCAGAGCGTATCAGAAACGGGCGATATACCTCAATTTCATTTACATATACCAAGTTTTCATCATAATTACCACCGCGAACAGAGTATTGGGTGCTGAGTTCATTGTTAGAGGAGACCCCTGGTAATAATTTTAAAATATTCTCAACTCCCGCATTGGCTCCTGGAATTTTTCTAATGATATCTTTTGAGATCGTAGTGATGCCATCTGTATTTTTTTCACCTGTTGGTGATACGGTCACGCCATCAACCTGAATTGCATCCGTTTTCATAACGGGGTTAAATTCAAAGGTTTCATTACTGTTGAGCACTAACTTTTCTAAAACCACATTTTTATGCCCTAAATGAGAAAAGGTAATTGTAGTTTCTTCAGCGGCAATGAGTTCTAGAATATAAAATCCATCTGCATCAGAAAAGGTGCCAGCAGTACCTGACGAAATGTTCACTTGTGCTAAAGGGATGCTCTCTTCATCTAAAACAACACCAGTTATGGTAGCTGTTTGCGCATTTAAGCAAATAAAACTACACAGTGCAAGAAAAACAAAAATGTGCCTAGTGCATCTCAAACGAAATTATTTTCTAAAGAATGTGCGGGTAAAGGTAGAACTGTTTCCCACATTATCAGTTACCACGACGACAAGTTCGCATTGTTTCTGATCTAGAATTTTATCATCAAAATTATAGGTGATGGTGTTCTTTTTTGATTCGTACTCCATAAGGATCCACTCGCCGTTCAAAGTTGCAGAATAGGTGTCAATGCCGCTTAAGTCATCAGATATCATTAAACTCAAATAGCTATAATTGTTTAGCCATTGTTTTTCCTTAAAGTTTTTTGCACGTATTTTAGGAGCTATGGTGTCCTTTGCCAAAGTATAAGTGCCTAAATTTCGTGTTCTTGTGGTAAATGTGTTGCCTCTTTTATAGGTTGAGGCGTAACTTGGTTTTAACTTTTTATCCAAGCGGGCAATAAAAAGTTTTTTACGATCTTCCTTAGTGTATTTTGAAGTATCGAACGTGATTGTAAAATTTCGATGTGCCGGAACCCTGCTATTATGAATGGTCACTGTATCGTTATCCTTTTTTAGGTCGATATAGAAATCTTTGTAAAACGTGTTTGCCGGAAAGTATACTTTTGCCGCGCCAAGATCATAATTATTTGGCTTTTTAGCAATGACATAGCTATCAGTTTTTGTAATTTCCTTTCTGATTTTTATAGTATCCTTCTTTCCTTCAACGGGAATGATTGCCTTGGTCAAATTTCCTTCTAAATCTTTTAGGAGTAACTCTACAGAATAGCTTAGTCCTTCTTTGACAACAATTTTCCCATCGTTTTTTAGCGTATTATAGATACTAAGTCGGTTATTGGGAGTAAGGAAGCACTGTTGAATTTTTTGTCGGTACCTTCCATAGTGCTCATAGTCAATAAAAGTGTTAATATACCGTGTCTCTTTAAATGAGAAAGTTTCAAAATCGTAATCGGTGTATACTTTTCCATTTACCAGTAGTTGAACCGAATATATACCGTTTCGATTTGCTGCCATATCTTGTCGGTCAAATCCCTTAAATCCAAAACCAATAGTGCCCGAAGCGGTTACTTTGTCTGCTAGAAAAGTACCATCTTTTTGTTTAGAAAAGTTGAGTTCAACTTTAGCGTTGCTCTGATTTACCTGAGCATCTTCAGATAAAGGATAAGCAAAAAGTTTTTCTAAAATAGGATTTGTAGCATCTCGAACTTCCAAACCGTATAACAACGGATTCGTAGGTTTTTCACTAATACTACTTCGGATTTCAAAATGAAGATGCGGACCGGAAGAACCTCCAGTGTTGCCGCTATACGCTATAACTTGTCCTTTTTCTAATTTGAGTTCTCCGTAATCTGGAAAAACTTCAATCTCGTACGCCTTTTTTTTGTACTGTATTTTTTTAACGTATTCTTCTATCTCCGGACCAAATTTTTGAAGATGTCCATAAACTGAGGTATATCCGTTTGGATGTGCAACGTACAGCACCTTTCCGTAGCCATAAAGAGACACCTTGATTCTGGTAATGGTTCCGTCACCTATGGCATAAACGGGAAGCCCTTGTCTTTGTTGGGTTTTGATATCAATACCTGAATGAAAATGGTTGGATCTTAATTCACCAAAAGTTCCTGCCAATATCAGCGGAATATCCAACGGAGATCGGAACGCTTCTTTTGGATATTCTTCCTGCGCAGAAGCAACAAGGGAAAAGAGTAAAATCCATAATAAAAAGGTGCTCTTTGTCATAGAAATATTAGGTTGGTGTAAATGGGGTAAATCACTTTTAGGGCTACTTATCAAATCGATAAAAAAAAGACCTGACAACTTCTAAAAGGCGTAAAATTAAGCAGATGAACGCAAATAGTAGCATTCAAACTGAAAAAAAAATAGCTATTAAGCTGCCCATTAACAAATAACTAACGAATTTATAGGCATTAAAGTATTG
>JBGCFY010000229.1:0-27881 GCA_045110315.1 Saprospiraceae bacterium | reverse complement strand
TTTTTTCAAAATAACCAGTCTAGCAAGATTTCAAGTGTAGATTTGTAAAAAATGTTAAATTTACCGTATCTTGCCGATCAATTCGATTCAAGAATCCAACTATTCACACCCATTATATTATAGATTCGCTATCTCGCCATTGGGTAGTATTCCACTAAAGTTAGTAGCTTTATGGGCTGCTTTTCAATAGAGAGCGGTCTATTAATCCCATTGAAATTTACGGTGTATACCGAAGCAGTAGGAACTATCGGAGTATAAAATACTCCTACGGTTACAGTATGAAGTTGTTTAAAAATAAGGGTTGAAATTAGTTGTAAACGCTTGGTTTTCAAGAGGAAGCTCCATTTTTTTTTTAGTTTTAGTTACGGGGAAAAAAATTAGCTGAAATATTGGAAATCAATGGTTTGCAAATAAATCATCTATCTATTCTAAAACTACTTCTATTTTAAAAATCACTTAAACAACTGCTCTATTCACCCGTAACATTTCTAGCAAAAACCACATTTTTAGAAAATTTGTTCTTAGAAAAGAATCAAGAAATAATAGCCTCCAATATGAAATTTTACCTTCTGCCTTGCTCCCTTTTGTCCCAAAAGTGGTTTTTCCTAGCCTTATTATTCTCGTTTTCTAGCTTTTCTGCTTTTGCTCAATTAGAAGTACAGATTAATGTAGTCGCGGGTATCGCCACTACGGCTTGTACTTCGGGGGGAGACACACCCAATCCTCGGTGGGCAGTTAATATTGAAAATGAAGGTTGGACGGTTTACCCAGAGGCAGGATTTTGTTTTACGGATGTTCCCAATGTACAATTTAGCGAAAGCTATAACTGCTTTGCTACCACACCAGATTCCATTGAAGTTTGTTTTTCAGCATTCGACGATGATGGTTTCTTTTGTTTTGTAAACCCCAGCTGCGCAGAAAGTATTTGTCAAAAATTTGTAGTTCCTGCTCCCGGAAGTACCAATAACCTGAGTTTAGCCTTGCCCAGTGGTGGCGGTTCAACGGGTTCGGTGGATTTTGAGCTTAGTAGCACCGGTGTCGTTTTTGGAGCGAATGATTTGATTTGTGATGCGGTAGAGTTGGGACAATTAGAATTCGGGACTAGCTTGGGAGATCCTACCCTGAGCAATTATAATAATTATTGTGCAACCAACCTTAATGAACCCAACCCAAATATGGAAGGCTTTTGGGGGAATAACTTAGGCGTTTGGTTTCATTTTACCACCGGAACAAACTTAGGAACCGTTAATTATTTGAACGCTGTAAGTGATCCGCAAGGTCTCGGCGATGGAATAGATTTGCAATTGGCGCTCTATAAAGCGACTGGTGTAGATTGCACAGGAGGCTTAGATTTAGAGATCGCTACTTATACGGGACCTACTCAGGATGAGGCTTTTTACGCCTATTGCCTCGAGGAAAACACGAGCTACTATATTCTAGTAGATGGTGCCAATGCTGGACCAGGCTTGATTGATGGTTACTTTGGTTTAGAAGTGATCAATGCGCCTGCCGTCGCTTCGGGAGACTTAATTTGTGACGCAGAAGACTTTGGAATGGTTCCCACGGGAGGAGTAGCGGGTTCTCCAGCCTTGCAATCTAACGTTTGTGCTTTAGCGATATCAGATCCTAATCCTTCTAGCTTCATCAGCCAATATTCGGTTTGGTTTAGTTTTTTAGCACCAGACTCAAAGCACGTGGTTATTGAAGCTACCACGGATCAAATGAGTACCGACCCTGTAGATATCCAATTGGCTTTGTACGAAACGAACAATAATTTATGTACGGGATTTAAGCAGGAAGTAGCGAGTGTCAACACGCCCGTTGCCTACGATGAAACCCTCACGGTAGAATGCTTAGTTCCCGGTCAACGCTACTGGATTTTAATGGATGGTGCAGGAACGGTGGATAGCAGAGGAACCTTTATGATTTCGGTTGCGGATGGAGGACCACTTGTTCCACAGTCCACCACGTTGGTTGATGAGACGCTTTGTTTTGGCGAAAGCCTAGCTATTGGTGGCTTCGTTTACCAAAGTTCTGCGGCAATTGATGTTACCTTGACTGCGAGTAATGGTTGTGATAGTTTAGTAACGGGAACGTTAGTTGTGCTTGACGAATTAACTGCAGCTACGAACCAAACTATTTTTGCAACTGGAATTGGTGCACCGGACGGAGCAGCCACGGTTGCTGTCATGGGGGGAGATGGAAACTATACTTATCAATGGTCAGATACCCAAAATACGGCGACGGCGACGAATTTAATTGGTGGACAAACTTACTGTGTTACCGTGACGGATGGCAATGCTTGCTCTGCTGTTTCTTGTTTGGAAATTTTATATCCTAATAATATTATCAGCTTGGTTACTAATGATACGCTAGATTGTTTTGGTGATATGAATGGGGTGATCAGTTTTGATGCTACAAATGGTTTAGCACCGTACAATTTTACTTGGAGTGGTGTAGGAAATCCCCTTACGGGAAATGGGACCATTGCAACCGAAGGTGGAACGGCTACATTGACCAACTTACCAGCGGGTGTTTACGAGATTCTTTTGTCGGATGCTTTTGTGGATACTTTGCTTTTCGCCGAAGTCGTTGCAGCAACGCCTTTGCAGATTAGTTTGGATAATCAAGTGAATGCGAGTTGTTTTGGAGATTGCGATGGAAGTGTAGCTTTAGCGGTTAACGGCGGAACGGCACCTTATAACTATACTTGGCAAGGTACAACTGCGACTGTTCCAAATCCAACAAACTTATGCGCCGGAATTTATGACTTAACCTTAACGGATGCTAAGAATTGTGAAGCTTTTTTCTCAGTAGAAATTACGGAACCTCCTGCAATCGTTGTTTCCGTCCAGCAAACACAAGCGGTTAATTGCTTTGGTGGAAATGATGGTCAAGCTTCGATCACTACTGCTCTGACAAACTTAACGTATCAGTGGAGTAATGGTCAAACGACGGCGCAAGCAACACAATTAGAAGGTGGCATTTACGGGATAACCGTTACGGATATCGCGGGATGCAGTCTTACCGAAAATGTAATTATTGATGCGCCCAATCAAGCACTTTCGAGCGCGATTAGTATTGTCGAAGAGATTAGTTGCTTTGATCGTGAGGATGGAATTGTGCAAGTAACACCAACGGGAACGGGAAGCTATTCCTACCAATGGACCAACGGTGCAACGACCGATTTTGTTGAAAACTTAGCGGCAGGAACTTACACGGTTACCCTTACCAATAACTTAGCTTGTACAACTACGAATGAGATTAGTCTTAGTGCTCCGACAGAAATTGAAGCAACGTTTACGACGCAAGATATTACTTGTTTTGCAGGAACGGAGAGTGGGGAGATTGAAGTCGTTTCGATTATGGGAGGCGTTGGGCCTTACGATTTTAGTTTGAATGATAATGCAATTTTTCAGACAGATTCTTTATTTGCAGGATTAGCTGCGGGTGGGCAAGCGATTTGGATTAGAGACGCGGAAGCTTGTGTTAAACGATTTCCGCTAACGCTCGGTGCACCAGACCCCGTAATCGTAACCACCATCGACGATACTGAGATTAAGCTCGGAGAATCGATTTTGCTAAACACCAATACCAATACCTTAAATGGTTTGTTTACTTGGAATACCACGGAGGAACTCGCTTGCAATGATTGTTTAAGTCCAACGGTAAGTCCGACGGAACGAACGCTTTATCAGCTTAGCGTGTTAGATACATTAACGGGATGCACGGGGATGGCGGAAGTTAAAATTGAAGTTTCTACCGAAAAGAACGTCTTTATTCCGAATGCTTTCTCTCCAAACTTTGATGGGGCGAATGATTTTTTCACCGTTTATAGCGACGTTGGTGTTGCCCAAATTAATTACCTACGGGTATTTGATCGTTGGGGCGCATTGGTGTACGAAGCAATCGATTTTAATCCAAACGAAGAACAGCGTGGCTGGGATGGAAGTTATCGAGGCAAGCAGATGAACACGGGTGTTTATTTGTACGTTGCGGAAGTATTATTTCTAGATGGAACTACTTTACAATATGGTGGCGATGTCTCATTACTAGATTAATTTGATTTTTTTTAAGAAAAAAGACCTAAAAAAGGTCCGAAAACCTGACACAAAACCGCGGACTTAGCAATTACTTTTTCCGCGGATAATTTTAGAAGTATTGATTTTGTGTATTTTACAGTTTTAATAAATTTTTACTACAACTTTTTTGGCTTGTCACACTAATTTAGGTTTGGAGCTTGAACTTGAATTCTAACGTATTGATTCGTTTCAACAAATGTCCTATATTTGTATCAACGAATTAAGTTATTAACCACTCCCCGCATTTTCCTCCCAGCATTTCCTCCGAATTAAACATCAAAAAAAGAATCTTACAATTTAATCATCCCCCGGAAACAACTTCCAGGAACCATGAAGAAAGTTTTAGCCCAAACTGCCTTTTGGGGAGTACTTACGTTACTCTTCATCCCTTCAACGAACGCCACTAATTTTTCCATCTTAGAAAGCCAATCTCACCATCCATATCATAAAATGGATGAGGTATGGAGAGATGGAATCCTCAACATGGGACACCAAGCTTCGATTATCGAACAATCTACTTTAGACGATCTCGCTAACCTTGCGAATACCGACGTCCTTTTCATTACTTCTGCTTTGATCAATATTTCTGAGAGTCGCTTAGCTAACATTGAGGCGTTTGTCAAAAGTGGTGGTCATCTTTATGTACAAGCAGAGTATTTAGCTTTTCTTTCGGGAAGCGAAGTTTTTGCTAGCTTAGTCAGTAAGTTAGGAGGGGACTTTACTTGGCAGGGAAATACAAATGGCGCATTGATTCCAATGGAAGTACTTAACCCGGTAGATGGATTCCTCGGTCAGGTAAATGACCTGAATCACTTTTGGTACGGAGGATACGGAAGTGGCGACAATACTATTTTTCCATTCTTGCGATTGAATGGTCAAGACTACGGTTTTGTTTTTAGTGCGATGAATGATTCCTATGGGAAAATAGTAACTACTTCGGATCAAGATTGGGTGCGCGAAGAACACAATGCTGATTTACTAGCGAGTATTGTCAATATTTTTACCTACGAAATACCAGCCGTGAGCTTGACAACAAACTTGGACAATCCATGCCCGAATACTAGTGTCAGTTTCCAATTGACTTCTACAGAGAGTTTGGCCGGTTTGGATATCACTTGGTTGATCAACGGGACAGAAGTTGCTGGTGCGGAAGGGCTTGTATTTGAAACGAGTAACTGGTCAAATGGTGATCAAGTTATTGCTAAAGTTTCTAGTCCTTATTTCAATCAAGCTTTAGTACAGTATACGCCACCCGTAGATATCTTAAGCACTACTGCGTTAGCTACTGTTTCGGTAGAAATTACGGGACCACAAACGGCAGTTTGTGAGAGCGAAGCCGTCAATTTTACGGCGGAAGTGACCGGGACGGGGATTAGTAATCTAAGCTATGCTTGGTTGATTAATGGTCAAGCAGTAGTCGGTGCTACCAGCGAAAACTTTCAAACCTCAGACTATAGTGACACAGATGTTGTTTCTTGCACCGTGACTTACGACGAAGCTTGTAATCAAGGATCAACAACTAGCTCGAACGATATTGCACTGGCAACAATTCCAGCGGCAGTTGTCACTTTAGCCATTCAAGCGGATGAACTAAGTATCTGTCAAAATGGTACCGTTCATTTCACGGCAAGTGGAGATCATTTAGGAAACAATCCAGTTTATCAATGGTTATTAAACGGTGATCCAGTTGGTAACAACGCACCGAGTTTTACGGCAAGTAACTTAATGGAAAATGCGACCGTTAGCTGTCTAGTAGAATCGAGTGAAACTTGTGTCAATAGTGCTAGCGTCAGCGCGACACCTTTAAGCATTGCCGTCTCGGGAGAAATACATCCAACGGTTGCGATCATTCCATCTGTCTGGACGGCGTGTGAGGGACAAGAGGTACTTTTTATGGCAATTGGTTCTGACATGGGAATGGCACCGAGTTTTCAGTGGTTGGTAGATGGAAGTCCAGTGGGGACAGATAGTGATGAATTGTTACTTAGTAATTTAGAAGATGGGCAGTCGGTATCCTGTGTGCTTACCGTAGCGGAAACTTGCGTTTTGATTAATCAAATCGAAGCGGATCCCGTTACGATGCAAATTAATATGACTTTAAATCCTTTACTCAGTATTAGCGCAGACGTTGCGCAAACTTGCGAAGGAGAGCCGGTTAGTTTTACAGCTTTCTTTAGTGAGGCGGGAGATAATTCGACCTTGAATTGGTTGGTTGACGGAGCTGTGGTGGCGACGAATCAAACAACGTTTACGACGACTAACTTGGCACCAAATCAAACCGTTACTTGTGAAATGAACGTGAATACAGTTTGTGCGTCGCAAGATGTAATCAGTTCTAACGCAATTTCGATTGACGTAACTCCTCAGTTGACGGCAAGCCTTGAAATCCAGTTGAGTAAGCAAAAAATCTGCATGGGAGAAGAAGTGACAATTACGGCAGTTGGGGAACATTTAGGTGAAAATCCAGTTTATCAATGGTCGGTCAATGGCAATACAATGAACTCTTATGCTGCGACTTGGACCACGGATCAATTGTTGGAAGATAGTGAAATTACTTGTACGGTTGTCAGCACTTTAGCTTGTGTTGCCAATTCAGCGGCGGAAGCAACTCCAGTTACAATTGAGTTAAGTGATTTAGTTTTAAATATTTTAGAATTAGCACCAAGCTACTGTGATAATCAAGAAGGATTAATTGAAGTTGTAGCTTCTGGTGGAGTAGCACCGTATACCTATCAATGGGATTTTTCTAAAACGGGAACAGTTTTGAGTGAATTAGCAGCTGGTACGTATACGGTTACCGTTGCAGATGGAAATGGTTGTGAATTAGTACAAGCAATTGAAGTAGAAAATATTGCGGAGCCAGTGATTGAAGAAGTGGTTACTACGGCAGTTGCCTGTAATGGTGTGTATGGTTCGGCCAGAGTTTTTGTAACGGATTTTTTAGCGCCTTATACCTATTCTTGGGTGAATGAATTCGGTGTAGAAGTCGGTACACAGCCAGATGTATTTGAGCTTAGTGCTGGTCGGTATGAAATTATTGTGTCGAGTGCGCCAGGGTGTAGTGTGCGTCAGGAAGTGGTAGTGGAGAGTGTTGTTAGTTTGGAGATCGTTACGGAGGAACTAGTAGAAATGAAACTCGGTGAGGAGAAAGAATTATCTATTTTTAGCGCCGATCCAGATCTTAGTTATACTTGGACGCCTGCTACGGGTTTGTCTTGTGCAGACTGTGCTAATCCTATCGCTTCTCCTTTGGAGTCAACTACCTATTCTGTATTGGTCTCTAATGCTGAGGGTTGTGTCCAACGCTTAGAAATTTTTGTGGCGGTTAATACGGAAAAAGATGTTTTCATCCCTAATGCTTTTAGTCCAAATAATGACGGAGTTAATGATTTTTTTACAATTTATGGAGGGGAGAAGATCGCTAAAATTCGATCCTTTCAAGTTTTCAATCGGTGGGGTGCGTCTGTTTATAAAACTGCAAACTTTATGCCAAATGATGAGCAATCTGGATGGAATGGTCAAGTAAATAATAAACCACTGAGCCGTGGTGTTTTTGTCTATGTTTTTGAGGTAGAATTTATTGATGGGAAGACGGAAATATTTCAAGGCGATGTTACTTTAGTCGAATAGTTGTTTCGAATAGACGCAATCGCGTCAGATGTTTAATTCATGTCAAAGGAGCCTACGATTCGTAGGCTTTTTTTTTGTGCTAAACGGAAATTTTGCGGGAGTAATACTTCATCAATTTTTGCTAGTTTTATTAGTGTGCGTAAGCTAGTTTTGCTTGATAAACCCTAATAAGTATATTTTTTATTTAAAATAAAAAACGCCTAGCCTTGAAAAAAAATAACCAGCAAACTTTGTAAAATCATCGTACCATCAACCAAGCCAGTGAAAAAGTAATCGTTTTTAATCTGGTCAGATTTTCGGCAGAGAAAGTAGGTCAAGAGGGTAGAAATCTGCATAGCTACCGTTGCGCCAACGCTATACAACCCTAGGGAATAATTAAGTAAAACAAGCAGGCTAACGATTGCTAATAAAGTCAACATTAAAGTATTGGTTTTTGCGATTCCTAACCTTGCCGGAATGGTTTTGACTTGACTGTGGGCGTCTACTTGTAAATCTCGAATATCAAAAGGCAGGGTAATGGCAAAAATAAAAAAGGCTTTTTCTAAAGCTAAAATCCAGATACGTTGATCTTCATAAGCGGCGTAATCCATGCTGACTAAAATGACCGTAATCCAAGACCAAACTATGGCGATGAGAAATATCTTAATGTCGTTAAAATCTCTCAATCTTTTTTTTCCTTTTAAGAAGGGGAGGACGTAAGCTAACGAAATGATTCCGGGAATAATAAGTGAGATTTGAATGATCGTTTTTAAATAAAAAAAACTAATCGCACCAATCACCGCAGCGAGGAAGGCATAAATACTGATATGTGTTTTGAATTGAGCAATCACGGCGTAGCGCTCCATGTCCCAGAAAGCTTTTACCTTAGCAATACCGACGATTCGGTGAATAGCGTAAAGGAATAAAGTGGCGGCAGTAATTAAAGTCAAGAGTGGCGTCCAACGGAGTTGTTGGACGAGTAAATACTGTGTTTGGAAGGCCATTGCCGTAGCACAAAGGGCAATCCAGAGATTACTATAAAGAATAAGGTCAATAATTTTTTTCAACAATTGCATAGTTGCTTTCCCTAAACTCTTTAAAAGTATCGCTGCAAAAAATCGCTGTACACCGCGCAATTGAAAAAGCTCAATTGCGCTCGCTGATAAGTTGTGTTATAAATCTAGAAATACTTAAAGTTATGTTTGTCTTCGATCTTTAGCAAAGTTTCATAAATTAACTTAATCACGTTGATGACATCTTCTTTGTGTGCCATTTCTACCGTAGTATGCATATAGCGTAAAGGTAAAGAAATCAAGGCAGAAGGAACGCCACCATTAGAGTAAGCAAAAGCATCCGTATCCGTACCCGTTCTACGAGAGGCTGCTTCCCGCTGAATCGGAATTTTGTTTGTATCTGCGGTATCAATGATGAGTTGGAGTAGTTTGTTGTGAACGGCTGGCGCGTAAGTTAGCGAAGGTCCATCTCCCGCTTTGATATCGCCATGAATTTTGGGCTTTACCAAAGGAGTATTGGTATCGTGGGTAACATCTGTAACGATGGCAACGTGAGGTTTGATGGTGTCAGCAATCATTTCTGCACCGCGTAGGCCTACTTCTTCCTGCACAGAGTTTACGATATACAAAGAGTAAGGCAGTTCGATATTATTCTCTTTGAGCAATCGTGTTACTTCTGCGATACAAAATCCACCGATTCGGTTATCCAAGGCACGTCCTACGTAGTAACGGTCATTGAGTACCATCATTTCGTCTTCGTAGGTGATCACACAACCGATATGAATACCCATTTCTAAGACTTCTTCTTTTGAACTCGCGCCTACGTCGATAAAGATATTGTTAGCCGTTGGAACCAGTTTTGCGTCGGCACCTCGTCGAGTATGAATTGCTGGCCAGCCAAAAATCCCTTTTACGATTCCTTTTGGGGTATGAATATTGACTCTTTTGGCGGGAGCAATCAAGTGATCTGATCCACCGTTGCGAATAACGTTGATAAAACCATCGTCGGAGATATAGTGTACAAACCACGAAATTTCATCAGCGTGACCTTCGATGACCACTCTAAAATCTTTTCCTGGATTGACGATTCCGTAAAGGGTACCATAATTATCCAATTTCCAATCATCAATATAAGGCTTGATGTATTCCAACCAAAGTTTTTGACCACTAGCTTCAAATCCCGTAGGAGAGGGATTATTTAGATATTTTTGAAGAAAGTCTTCAGATTTTTTGTTTAAGATTGACATTATAATTGTGTGGTAATTTTAATTTGAACTATTAATGAGTTTCACTGAATTGTGCAGCCCACTGCTCGGGGTTTTGGCGCCATTTTTCCAAATTTTCTAGATCTTTTTCGCCAATGTATTCACAAGCGACGGCTTCCCGAATTAATACTTCATAATTAGTTAATGTTTTTAGGGTACATTCTTCTGCTTCGAAAGCTTTTTTTGCTCGATCGAAGCCATAAGAGAAAATAGCAAGTACACCTGCAATTTGGCAACCGCGATCCTCCAGCGCTTGCACGGCTTTGAGGCTACTACCGCCAGTAGAAATAAGATCTTCAACGACCAAAACTCGCTCGTTTCCTCGGAGTTCGCCTTCGATGAGGTTCAAACGACCATGACCTTTAGACTTGCTACGGACATAAACAAATGGTAAATCTAACGCGGCAGCGAGCAATGCACCGTGGGCAATTCCTGCCGTGGCAACACCCGCAACCATATTAAAATTACCAAATTCTTGCGAAGTGGTGGTCAAACAATCAATCAAATAGCTTCTAATCTTTGGATAAGACAAGACAATTCTATTATCACAGTATACGGGAGATCGCATGCCGGAGGCCCAAGTAAAGGGATTTTGAGGACTCAATTTTATTGCCTTAATTTGCAAAAGCTTTTGAGCTACGGTTGATTGTATATCCATTATTTTCTTTATGATTACAAATTTGTTGCAAATGTACAAAATCTATATAAATGAAACACCACTTTTGCTCTTGAATGATATAGAGTTTCGCAATTATCCTGATTTGCCAAACAAAGAAGTACTTAAAACGCTCTACAAAGGCAAATCTAAGACCCTTTTGCAACATATAGACCTGCTAGAAAAGACGGATCGTTATGATCTCGTTCTCATTTATCACGAAGATTATGAACGGTTGGTCTCCGATTTCATGGGATTATACAAAACGATCGAAGCCGCGGGTGGTTTGGTGACCAACGAAGCGGGCGATTACTTGTTTATCTTTCGACTAGGGTTTTGGGATTTACCCAAAGGAAAAATTGATCCGGGCGAAACAATCGAAGCGGCAGCCGTTCGGGAAGTGGAAGAAGAAACGGGAATCGAAGGAATTACCCTAGGAGAAAAGCTATTAGATACTTATCATACCTATCGCACCAAAAAGGGCAAGCGTATTCTCAAAAAAACCTATTGGTATGCGATGCAAGCCAAAACACAAGCCTTGACGCCCCAAACGGAAGAGGATATTGAATTGGCGGTTTGGATGAAGGAATCCGTATTCTTTGCAGAAGATCGTATCGTTTATCAAAACATATTGGAGGTACTTCGTCGTGGTGGAGCAATGACCTAATTTGTTTGTTTTTCTAGTTTTTTAAAAAAAAATAAAAAAAAGTGGCTTTTACACAATAGGATGATAGCCTTTGCGTTTCAATTGTCTTGAGGAAGAATAAAACGGCAAAATTTGATTTTGTACAAAATCTGACAGTTTTATTTTTAAAAATAATTCCCCAAATTCTATTTTATCTTTGGGTGTTTTTGGCAAATTTTAAACCTCTTTAAACTTTTATTGTAGAACTTTGTTTTTGTATTGTCTTGTTCTTCTAAACTTGGCAAAATTTAATTCTGAAACGCTGTTTTTTAATTCGAATTTTATTTTCTAAATTTATCAGACAATAAAATTCTCCGCTTTATCACTATAACCACCTAATAATATGAACCGTCTCGCTTTACTTCTTGGATTCCTTTTCTTAGCTGCAACTTCTAATACATTATTTGCCCAAACGGCTTCCACTTCTACGGCTATTTCAGCATCAGACTTATTAGAAACGAACGACGAAAGTTGGTCCATCTACGCAGACGAAGAGAACAAAACTTTTTACATTGATTTTGAATCTATTAAAGTGAATTTAAGTGATATCATCGTTAAAAATACCAGTGGAGAGGTTGTATTAAAGGAAGATGTAATGGATTTACCGGTAGATACTATTTTTGAACTTGACTTTAGTGACTATACTGCCGGGGAATATTTTATTGAACTAAGATCTTTTACGAGTGTAATCAAAAAGAACGTGCTCATTAAGTAATGATCCTTTTCTTAAGGATTAAAAAAGCCGATTCCTGATGGAATCGGCTTTTTTAGTTTTTATTCTTTGGGTAACTTTCGTGGCGGTGCATTTTCCCTCAAGGTCTCCAAAATGCCATCTATATCATAATTCTCCGCAGAAATAGCGTGCGTTTTACCACCTTTTTCCTCCAAAATCAACATACTCACCGTATCCTTAATGATGTTGCTCGACAAACCGGATTTCTCTAGGTGCAAGTAGATGTAGGCATTTTTAATCTTTTTTAGACTGATGGTATTATCGGGCAAGACAATCGCCTCTTTAGAAATAGTGATTTCTTGCATTTTTAAAGTAGAAAACCAACTAAAAACGCCCATTCCTAGCGCAATCAGCATCGTAAATGCCAGCAGCAGCAGATAAAGCTGTTGATCTTTCTTACGATAATACGCTGTTTTCCTTTTTGAAATAAAAAGAAAGCCTAAGCCAGCCGCAAGAAAGATCGCAATTGCGGCTATCGTTGAATTGGTAAACGCCGAGTTGATTTGCTCGAATACTTTAACTGAAGATTCCATATAGTGCCTATTAATTTTCGTAAATATAGTTCAAAAACAGCGAGCTTTCGCAATGGTACGCGTATGATTTGAAGCCTTTTTTAGCCTAGAGTAAACGGAAGACTATCGACTTGTTGCCAGAACAGTGCCTAATCGTTGATGTTTGCCCGAAATTGCGAAAAGAATTGCTTTTTAGAAGTTTGTGAAATTTAAGCGGCAAGCGCTAAAAGCTATTTTCTACAGAAAAATGGAACAATTTTCCCACGAAACACTTCCATTTTGACCTACCCAAGGCAAAATTGTATATTTTTGGTGCCTAAATATTGATTATGAAAAGTGAAAAGGGGACGGATGAAGTCCAATACTGGTTGTTTCAAATCAAAGCGAATGTCCTAGACTTAAAAACAATCCTACGGGCAGAAAAGTTGAGTGCTTTTGTAGTGAATAAATATCGTAGACAAATTAGTGTTGGCGATCGAGTTATCCTATGGCAAATGGGCAAAAACGCCGCCTGTTGTGCATTAGCTACCGTATTGACTAAGCCAGCGATTGAAAAACTAGCGCCCAAGGAGCAAATTTTCTATAAAAGTTATACTGACCAAGATTATCGCGTAAACTTACGAATCGAATATAATCTTTGGGATCAAGCGATTACGCCAGAAATGTTTGCTTCCAATCGATCAATGACTGCTTTCTTTGATCGCCTAGGCACCAATACGAATCACCGTGCGACTAAGCAACAATACGAATGGTTTGAAAATCGAGTAAAAACGGAAAATATTGTACAAGAACCGCCGACAGAATACTTGCTCCCACACAATAATGGCACCGCTCTTAACACCATTTTGTACGGTCCTCCCGGAACAGGGAAAACCTATCATACGATTAATTACGCTTTATCCATTCTGGAAAATCGGAGTCTGGAAGAACTTGCTCTAGAAGATCGGCAGGTCTTGAGAAATCGTTTTAAAACTTTTGAAGAAGCAGGACAAATTCAATTCATTACTTTTCATCAATCCTTCGCCTACGAGGATTTTGTGGAGGGAATTAAGCCTTTTACGGAAGCACAGCAAGTCCAATACAGCGTAGAAGATGGTATTTTCAAACAAATCTGCAGCGCTGCACAGGAACACTTGCTCACCGATCAGCAAACGAAAGTTACAACAGGGGAGGAAGCAACAACGCGAGATTGGGACCAATTGACTTATCGACAATGGGAAGCGAGTAAAAAATACGTTTTGATCATTGATGAAATCAATAGAGGAAACATCGCGAATATTTTTGGAGAATTGATTAGTTTGATTGAGACGGATAAGCGGGCGGGAATGCCAGAAGCGATGCGGGTTGCTTTGCCTTATTCTAAGGACAAATTCTCGGTTCCCCCCAATGTATATTTGCTCGGGACAATGAATACGGCGGATCGTAGCATAGAAGCGTTAGACCTCGCGTTGCGCCGTCGGTTCAACTTTATCGAATTAGAACCACAGCCGCAGTTGATTGCTCAGCAACACGCGCGAGCTTTAACGGCAGGTATTCATTTGGAAAGAATGCTCCAAGTGATGAATGAGCGAATTGAATTGTTACTCAATAAAGATTATTGTATTGGTCATGCTTATTTTATGGATTTGCACAACCTAGAACAAATTAAGGCTGTTTTTGAGCACCGAATTATTCCATTGTTAAAAGAATACTTTTTTGGAGATTATGCCAAAATTGGGTTAATCTTAGGACAGGCTTTCCTAAAAGAGCGGAAATTAAATCCAATGGATATTTTTGCGGATTTTGAGCACGAGTATGCACATGAGTTGGCCGATAAGAAGTTGTATGAGATTCGAGCAATGGAGGAGTTAACGGAGGCTGATTTTATTCGGATTTACCAAAGAGACTAGGGGAGACGCTAAGCGCACCAAACGAAGAAAGCCGAACTTTGCTAGCAAAATTCGGCTTTCTTATGAATAAAAGGAGATCAGATTTAGTCTTTTACAACCAATAATACATCTGGATCATCCACTTTGTCTACTTTAATTTCTGTACGTCGGTTCATTTGGTGGGCATCTCTAGAACAAGGATTGTTGTCGGTACAACCATTAACTGGCTGCTCTTCTCCGTAACCTACCGCTTTCAAACGAGTAGAACTAATTCCTCTTGAGATAATGTAGTTAACCGCTTCCTGTGCTCTATTTTGAGATAAAATTTTATTGTAGCTGGCAGAACCTCTAGCATCTGTGTGGGAAGATAAAGTAATCTCCATAGAAGGATGCTCTTTCAATAAATCAACAATTCTATCCAATTCTTCTCTTGATTGTGTTCTTAAATCCGCAGAATTGAAATCGTAATAAATATTCTTCAATTTAAAAACGGAACCGGCTTTGTATCGCTTGGCATAATCATCTGCGTTGGAATCACTATTAGCGACGATCAATTTTTTAGTCTCGCTTAGTTTTTTTTTAACTGGTGCCTGATTGATAACTACTTTTTTTGTTTCCTTGACAGAAGGTCGAGTAGGGACTTTAGTTTTAGTTGCCATAATTGTTTCCTCTTGCTGTAATTGTTCCGCTGGAAGATTTTTTCCAAGATTGATGGTTAAGGCAACATCTGTATTAATTTGATTTGGGGTGATGGTTTCTACGTGTTCCATAAAACCATCTTTATCCACAAATACTAAATAGCGTTTGTCCTCTTTTACAGGATGTGTAAATGTTCCTTCCGCATCACTATGGTAAAAAGCATTGTCTGCTAATAATCCTAATAAGTTACGATTGTATTTATTAACGCTGACATCTACGGAGCTGTTAAATACATTAGTCGTTGTGTTGTTCATTTCAATCACCATTACTTTTGCTGCTGCGATTGGTGCACCCGATTTTTTATCATTGATGCTGAAACGTTGAATATTATCTTTTTCTGCTTGCTGCAAAAAGCTATTCATATTCCAGGCATAAATATCATCTTTCCCTTTTCCCCCTTTTCGGTTGGAAGCGAATAATCCGTTCATGCCATCTTGTTCGATGATAAAACCAAAATCATCACTGGCAGAGTTAAAGGGTTGACCCAAGTTAACCGCTTGACGATATTCGTAACTTTTATCTTCACTACTTGGGATGGTCATATAAATATCTAATCCGCCCCAGCCATCACGACCGTTAGAAGCGAAATACAATTTACCATCAAAATTGATAAAAGGGAAAATTTCATTTCCATTACTATTAACCTCTGGTCCAAGGTTCACTGGGTTTTCCCATTTTCCATTTTTCTTTTCGACTACATAGATGTCCATGCCGCCAAAACCACCAGGTCGATTAGAAGCAAAATATAATTTATTTCCATCGTAAGAAAGGCTAGGGTGGCAGTTAGAATAACGGTCGTCATTGAAGCCTAATTCTTTCACTTCTGACCAGCTTCCATTTTGTAAAGAAGAAGCATAAATTTTGAGGCCAACAAGCCCATCTTTACTTTTCCCTTTTTTATTGTTTCTGCTAAAAATCATGAGGTTACCATCTACGCTAAAAGTAGCACTTCCATCGTGGTAACGACTATTGATTTTTCCTTCCATCGGTTGAGGCGTTTTGAACTCCCCGTTTTGGTCTCTTTCGGAATAAAAAATATCAGAATATTTTTTACGAGAAGAGCTCTTATTTTTACGTGTTGAAGTGAATACAATACCACCCTTATAAACAACGGGGCAATAGTCCAATTCAGCCGAGTTTAATTTTTCTAGATTAGTAATGGTTACTTTCTTATCCTTGCCAACTAAGCCGTTGTTTGATCCATTCACACTAGCCTTGCTAGCCGTGATCTGAGCCGATAAGCAAACGGACAGTATACTGAATAATAAAAAAGTCAAGAGGTGTTTCATAATTAGTCTTTTATGTGTATGATTATTAACAAGGAGGAAGGATCAAAAAATATTCCAATTCGCGCCTTAAAAAATTGCCCTGTTCAAGCAAAATTGTAGCTATGACGGGCTACTTGACTTAAAGTATTACTTTAACTGAAAGGTTGTTTTTTAGCTTTGTATAATTTAAAATCTATATACCCGCTGGAGTTTTACCACGAATTTTAAGCTTTAGGAAGCATATAAATTAGTTGCATTTGATTTTGTTACGCTGTTTATTATAGCTATTTTGAAGTCGAATTAATTTTATAAAAAAATTGAAATCTTTGAGTATCGTGTCAGGGTATTCTGTACGAAAGCAGCGCCTGGAGGGAAGGATTTCGTAGTATTTGGCTAGATTGAGCAAAGAATGATGGATATCAGTAACTACCAAGCGAAGCGCATACGCGTTTTTGAGCACCAAACTTTACGCTTGGGAGCGGTCATTGATGGTGTGATTTTCTCCAAAAACCATCTCCGAGCTTTAGCCAAATTCAATGAGCAGCACCAAGGAAAATTCTTTCAAATTTTGCATCGTGCGGTGAAGTTTAAGCACTACGTAGGAGCGATTCAAATCGGTCATTTGACCATCGAAATTTTGCCCAAAGTTGATCGTTTACAGACCCAAAATTTTGACTTTTTGCAAGGGGTGCTTTTGGACATGTTACGGTACTGCAAATTGATTAAAATTGAGTCCCTTTCTGATGCCAATTTGAGCCTCAAAAAGAACTCGATTTTGAAGCTGTATTTTGAAGTTTTTTTGAAAGCCTTAGAGTCGCTTTTGCGCAAAGGCTTGATCAAGAAATATCGGCAAAAAACGGCCAATGTGAAGAGCCTCAAAGGACGCTTAATTTTTGCGCCACACCTCGAGAAAAACTACCTCCGGAAAGACCGTTTTTTTACGGCTCATTCTGTCTACGATGGTAACCATTTAATCAACCAAATCCTCTTCGCCGCCCTTGATATTTTGAGTAAAATTTTGGTAAGTCCAAGCCTCCTAGAACGGGTTCGTAAGCTACGGAGTTACTTCCCTGAGATGGATAAATTACGAATCAATGCGGCTCATTTTGATCGGATTAAGTGGGATCGATCTACGGTAGATTACCGAAATGCTATCGAATTAGCCCGATTAATTACCCTTAATTATAGCCCCGATATTCGGATGGGCAAGCATCATTTACTGGCAATTCTCTTCGATATGAACCTCGTTTTTGAGGAATATGTCTATCGTCAATTAGCCAGTTTAACCAATTTATCTGATGGTCAACTCCGCGTAAGTCGACAAGTTCGCAGCGCTTTTTGGCAACGTCGCAAGATACAAGCAGACCTTTTAGTGGCGTATCAAGGAGAGCATTATATCCTCGATACCAAGTGGAAAATCCTTAAGTCGGGTGGTCCACAGATCGATGATCTTAAGCAAATTTTCATTTATAATCAATATTTTCAAGCTCGTCATGGCATGCTCATTTACCCCAAAACTGGAGAATGGGAGGATCAACTCCCGCAAGCTTTCGCCACAAAAAGAGAGGATAATCAGCTATTTTATTGTCAACTAAAGTTTGTCGATTTGCTCAAAAATGGTAAATTAAATCTCGACCTTGGGGCAGATATTTTGAAATCACTCGTTGCTTCGAGCTAGCTCAAAGCGCAGTAATTGTCGGCGTCAGCTGCATTATTTTTTAAATAAAAAAAACTTTAGCAGACTTAATAACGTAAAAATCGTCTTCGATTAAGCGTACAAAATTAGCTGTTCGATTAAATTAATAGCAAAAAATCCATTCAAAAAACACCAAAAAGAGATACCATGACTTCCGCAAATCAAGCTCGTTATAAAACGCTAGTGTCCCTTTTAGAAGAAAATGCGAGCCCTGAAGATGCCCTGAAAATGAAACAATATATGCGGAATCAGTATGATTTTTTGGGAATCCGAGCCCCACAACGTAAGCTCTTGCTCAAACGATATTTGGAAAATAATGATATTCCAGAAGGTGAAGAACTTAAAGCATTAACAACGGCATTGTGGCAAAATCCTTATCGGGAAATGCAACATTTGGCGATGGATATCCTCGAAAAGAAAATTCGTAAAGCTGATTTATCCTTTGTTACTTATTTTGAAAATCTAGTTTTGAGTAAATCTTGGTGGGATACGGTAGATTGGTTGGCGACTCGAACGGGCTTAATTTTGCTAAAATACCCTACTGAAATTCCTGCATATGCGGAAAAATGGATTGCTTCGGATAATATTTGGTGGCAACGCCTCGCCATTTTATTTCAATTAAAATATAAATCTAAAACGAATGAAAGACTACTGTTCGATTTAATTCTGGGAAGAATGGATTCAAAAGAGTTTTTTGTGCAAAAAGCGAGCGGTTGGGTGTTACGCGAATATTCTAAAACACAGCCAGAAAGCGTAATTGCGTTTATACAGGAGTATCCTCTTCCGCGCCTTACAAAAACGGAAGGCATGAAATGGATCAATAAACAATATCTTTAGAAGAAAAAAAAGGGGGGAAATAACTAACCTAAATAAAAATTTTTTTCTTGAAGTCGCAGGACTTCTATTTTTGTGGTAACAAATCGTTACGTTGGCGTTCAAAATTATTAATCAATATCAGTTGCTTTGCCTTCAGTAAAAATGTTTGTTGATTAATCACAATCATTATTTGTAAGAAAAGAGAGAAAAAAAAGGGGGGAAATAACTAACCTAAATAAAATTTTTTCTCTGAAGCCAAAAGACTTCTATCTGTTGTAACAAACAGTTACGCTTATGTTCAAAATTAGTTAAAATTATAATAAATGCCCGTCGATATGCCATAAGAATAAAAACGACCATTGGCTAAAAATAAATCTCTGCGCGTTAAATCCAATTGGTAAAAAGGTTCTACGCTAAGAAATATACGATCCGAAACTTGATAATCAACACCAAAACCTCCGAGTGCGGAAATATTCTGAATAATGACCGGATCATCATTCTCTCTACTTTGAAAAGAAGCATAGCTC
Organism: Saprospiraceae bacterium; assembly: GCA_045110315.1. Lineage (GTDB taxonomy): Bacteria > Bacteroidota > Bacteroidia > Chitinophagales > Saprospiraceae > CALFBG01. Next base: position 8,453 of record JBGCFY010000229.1, on the reverse strand, counting down.
GTTCCTAATTCTCGAATGGTCATTTGTTTGAAATTCTCACTTTTGATGCTTTTATTATAACTCAGGCCACCAGAGAAAAAGCAAGTGAATTTTCCAAATTGAATATCGTATTGTACCGTTACTGGAATCTGAAGAACGGTTAATTTCATTTGATTGACAAAAGTGCCCATTCTCGTTTGAGCATTGGCCGTGGTTGATTTGATTTCTTGTGAGACCCAATTGCTATATCTACGCGAAGCAATCATTAAGCCCGAACGAAGTTTAACGCGTGGCGCAATCTGATATTTTAAAACTACTCCACCAGCATAGTTTAATTTACTACTGATGCCTTCTTGCGTTTTAATGGTTGAACCGGAAAAGTTTGTTTGGTTGAGATGAGCTTGGTAAAGGTCGGATGTAAGTTGAATACCTAAGCTAAGTTTGGTGTTAAAGCCTTCTTGACCCCATGCCATGGCAGGCAGGATCAATAGAAAAATGATCAATTTTCTCATCGGTTTGTAAGATTCTGTTGGTTAAAAATATAAATCTGCCAATGAAGCGCATAAACTTAACCGTGATGACGAGCATCAGTGGTGTGGAAAATAGACTTCAAGACTAAGGGAGATAAATACTTAAGTAATACACAGTAAGTGCAGGGTTTTCGATAGCAAGGCTAACGGACCCATTGGTTTGTGATATTACTAAGGAGGGAAAAAATGGAATTTATTCTTTGTAAGTTTGTGCTCGCAAGATACAGGATCTTACACTTAGATGCCAGATTTTAACAAATGAATAATATTTTAATTTGTTTTGTTGCTTACTTGAGTGTCTTTTATTTTGAAAAGAAACACTAAGAACGTAAATAAGAAGCACCGTTTACATCCACAATGGTGCCCGAAGTAAAAGCGGCTTGTTCGGAAGCCAAGAATAAAATGGTTTGTGCAATTTCTTCGGGATACGCCACTCGTCCCCAAGCGCTTTGATCTTTAATCGCACTTCCTTTTGCACTATTGAGTAGATCGGCGGTCATATCTGTTTGTACAAATCCAGGAGCAACCACGGCTACACCAACGTTGTAACGACCAAGTGCCTGTGCTAAGGATTGACTCATGGCATTTAGTCCTGCCTTACTCGCAGCGTACGCCGGATGTTCGGGTTCTCCCCGAAAAGCACCTCTTGAGGATACGTTGATAATTCTACCCGCGTGTTGTTCCATCATGATTTGTGCAGCTAAAAAAGATAAGTTTGCGGCGGCTTGTAAATTGAGGTTTAAAGTATGATGCCAAGCATTTTGCCAATCCTCGAAATCAACGCGGTCAATTGGGTGAGCCAAATAAATACCCGCATTATTGACCAAAATATCGAGCTTACCATATACTTCTAAGATTTGATCAATCAACTCCTTGGCAGCGTCGGGGTCGGTAATGTCCGCTTGAATCGCCAAGTGATGTTCGCCTTCGAGTTGGTCTAAAGTATCCTGTGCGGCGTGGTCGTTTTCTTTAAAGTTAAGTACAACGTGGGCACCTGCCCGTGCGAAAGCGATCGCCGTAGCTTTCCCAATTCCTCGGGAACCACCCGTAATCAAAACGCATTTTTGGTAGAAGTTCATGCAACGAAGATAAGAAGAACTGCTAGAAAAAGAAAGCCACTGTCCTAAAGCTTTTGCCTAGCTCGAACAAAGTGGCCAAGCCTACTTGATGATTTGAATAAACTTATCCACGATCAGCTCTACACGGGCTGAAGTAAAGGCAGAGGAAATATGGTGTAATGCATTCGTTTTGATAAACTTAAGGCTAAATGCTGGAAATAATTTTTAGCTATTTTTAGTTAGTCAGCGGGAACTATCGTTTAACGTTAGCTAGATTTTACTACATAAATTCGAAGCTTAAAATAGGTTTTGTTTCACTTTGTCTGGTTTCGATTCATTGATCAGTCCTACCACAAATAAACTTGTAGAAGTATCACTATTTCAGTTTGTAAATTGGATTTCCATTTTTACTCTTGGTGACTTTTACCTGTCCATTTTTGCGTAATTTTTCTAAAGCATCTTTGATTTCCGGAGTAGAGAAATTTTCTAGTTTTTCGAAGCCAATTTGTCGCGCGCCCCAACGTTGAATCCTGAGGGGAGAGAAGTACCAGTCGTTGTAGCTAAATAAGAAACGTAGTAACAATAAAGAAAGCGTTTCTTTTGTGGCAGCGTGTACTTGTTTTTCAAGCAAAAGTTCAGTGGATGTTTCACTCTCAGGATCAACATCCTTGGGGAAGTCATTGCTTAGCAAAAGGTAGTTTAAAAGTACTTTTTGCATTTCGCTCGACTGTTGTGGTTGTATTTCCTTAAATCGTGCTTCGATTCGTTTTAGTTGGTCCGAATTTTTTGAGTCTTTTATAAGCTCTAAAATAGGCTTTTGTTCGGTACTCAAATCCAAGTCATTAATTGATTCTAACCAAGTTTTAGGTTTGCCTGCTGCGGCTGGTCCAATACTTCTAGTTTGTTCTTCTTCAGAAACTTGCTCGACTTTCTCTAACATTTCTTGGATCAAAGAAAAAATACCTTCTGAAACGTTAAGCCAAGCTTCATCAGAGTTATCCCATAAGGTTAAGGCTTTGCCATCCCGCGGTAAAACTTGCAGGTGCTTAAAACTAGAAATCTTCCACATACAAGGTCGGATAATGATGGGGACGACGATGGCTTTTCCCTTTTCGTGCTGTTCTAACGCAAAGATAGTTTCTGTTTCGTAGCAATAGTCAGAGGCTAAAAAATCTGGACTAATCAGCAGAATGATGATTTTTGCTTTTTTGAGATTGAAATTAATATCTTCTTCCCAATTGCTACCCGGTGCAATTCTTCGATCACTCCAACCTTCAATAATATTTTGTCTGCGCAACAACTCTAAGCGAATTTCCAATTGCATCCTGAAATCGTCGTCGACGTGCGCATAACTATAAAAGACTGGAATTTTCATGAAATTAGATTTCTATCAATAATGGTAAAGGAACTCCTTAAAGGTACAATTTCTTAATCTTCTACCAAACCACATTTTACTGCAAAGCGAATTAAGTGCGCTAATTTTTTGATGTTTAACTTTTTCATTAAATTAAAACGGTGTGTTTCTACCGTGCGAACACTCAGAAAAACCTGCTCCGAAATTTCTTTACTCGAAAGTCCTTCGGCGAGGAGTTTTAAGACTTCTGTTTCTCGCTCGGATAATAACGCTAGTTGGTGCGCCGGCGTAGCGTCAAGTTGGGAACTCGATACCACACGACCCGTCTTACGGAGCAAAGCAGTAGTCACTTCACTAGAGAAATATTGTTTGCCCGCAGCAACTACTTCAATGGCTTGGATGAGTTCTTTTTGGTCAGAATTTTTTAATAAATAACCCGCAACTTGCATTTCCAACATCTTCTGAATAATTGGTTTTTCAAAATGTAAAGACAGAATAATGATCTTCACTTCTGGAAATTGCTCAATTGATTTTTGCGCGGCAAGAATTCCATTCATAATTGGCATTTCAATATCCATCAAAACTACTTCCGGTTTCAAAATAGAAATGGCTTGTAGGGCATCTTTACCGTTATTGGCAGTACCAATAACTTCAAACTGTGGCAACACCGCAAGCAAAGATTGCAATCCATCCAACACAATTTGATGATCATCTACTAATAATACTTTGATAACTTTTTCCAATAGAATAACTTATTTAAATAATTTCAACCTTATAATTTTAATTTCATAATCGTTCCACCCTCCACGCCCGCTTCAAAACTCAGACTTCCACCAATCGCCTTGGCTCTAGATTCCATATTCATCAATCCATGCCCACGCCTGCGAGAATCAAGTTGTGCTGGATTAAAACCCTTACCATTGTCTTCCACACTTAAAATGATATTTCCTTTGGCTCGGTACAGTTGAATACTCACTTCGGTGGCTTCCGCGTGTCGTAAAATATTATTAACAGCTTCTTGTGCAATTCTAAAAACACCAATTTCAGTTGCCTCGGGCAAGCGATCTTTGATTCCAAAGCTATCCATTTCGTATTGAAGGTGCGTGTGGGAAAAGGATTTGTCAACCATTGATTCTATTGCGGCGACTAAACCAATCTCACTCAGCGTTTTGGGCATCATTTGATGAGAAATGGTACGGACATCAACGGTCGCTTCGTCTAGAATTCCCATTAGTTTTTTTAGGCGCAGGGCTACTTCTGGAGCTTGTCCAAGGACTTGGTCACTGACTTGTTGCCAGCCCATCTTCAAGCCCATGAGTTGTTGCCCAATTCCGTCGTGCAAATCTGCGGCAATCCGTTTTCGTTCGAATTCGGTAGCTTCGATGGAAGCGACTAAGAGTTGCTGTTCGTAGGCCTTTTCTTTGCGTCTTTGTAGTTCCTTTTGCTTGTTTTGGTAAAAATAATAAGCAAAAACACCCAAGCTAATCAGGGCGAGTACAATTCCGATGGCAGTAACGAGCACAATTTTGTTTCGGTAATTCGCACGCTCAATCTGCAAGCTTTGTTTAGCAATCTTTTGCTCCTTTTGAGTTGTTTCATATTTGGTTTGTAACTCTGCCATCTGCTTCGTTTTTTCCACTTCGAAGAGCGTATCTTTAATGGCTGTATATTGCAAATGGGTAGTATAAGCTTCTTGGAAACTTCCCGTTTCTTGATGGATTTTTGCAAGTTGTAAATAAGCTTCCTTCAACTCATCGTTGGCACCAATGACTTGCGCACCGTCCCGAGCAGCAGTAGCTAAAACGCGTGCACGCTCGTAATCTTTTAACGTAAAATAAGCCTCGGCTAAATGTACTTGCGTAAAAGCGATGGCTCGTTTATCTCCAAATTCTTCGTGTAAGTTCAAGGCGCGTTGCAAAAAATCTGTTGCCCGTTCAGGATTCTTCAAACCATTATACGCTCGACCAATATTACCCAAAGGATAAGGCTGATATTGGCGGACTTGTAAGGAATCGTAAGCCTGATAAGCTGCCTCTGAGTATTGAATAGCGGTTTGATAGTCTTGTTGATCTAAAAAGATGGAACCCAAATTTCCTTGCATCACTGCTTGCCCAAAAGCGTGTCCGTAGCCTCGATAGATTTCAAGGGCTTTGGAGTAGTATTCGATAACCTTATCGAAGTTCTTTTGCTTTTTGTAAACGATTCCAATATTGTTGTAGGCTTGTGCAATACTAAGCGGTTTTTCCTGATTTTCGTAAATTTCTAGCGCGATAAAATACTGGTCTAACGCTTTTTTGAAATCACCTTGCTCATCGTAAATAATGCCAATGTTGTTCTGCAAATTAGCAACCGCTAAAGTATCTTTTAGGCTTTTGAATAAAGCTAACGATCGTACTTGGTAAGCTAAGGATTGCTCATAATTTCCCTGACCTTGCGCGTTAACTCCTAGATATTGTAGCGCAGAAGCTTGTCCTTTTTTGTAGGCTAATGCTTCGGCGAGGCTTAATGCTTCTTTACAATAGGGAAGTGCTGCTTTGGCATCTTGGTAGTTTAGTTCGTAGCAGAGTTCACACAAGTATTTGACGCGTTGGGTGTCTTGAGCAGTTTGTACCAATTGGATTAAACTATCAACGAGGCGAGGCTCTTGGGCTGGTAAGTTGTTGTACAACAGTAGATTAAATAGTACAATCACCAGCATACGAAATCCCAAATGTAGGGAAGGAGGAGGTAACATCATTAGGGTAAGGTTTATCCTAGGAGTATTCGAACTCCGTTTTGTTCTACGTAAATCTACGTAAAGGTTTCGGTATTTCTTCGTATAGCTAAAAAAAATATTTAAAACTAATTTTGAGTATAGGTAATTCGTGAAAATTGAACAGTAGCAATCTTCCGAAAATAACTTATTGTTTCCAGCAAAATGAACATTACATTCCCTCCGTCTTTAATAAAAAATCTAGATCGCAAACGATTGGAAAAATCATTAAAATTGATCTTTCCAATCCTTAATCCCTAAAACATAGTTAAAAATGAAACACACCTTACAAATTTTACTTTTCGCTTTTTGCTGCGGTGCTACGCAGCTCAGTGTTGCACAAGAACTTTCCGATTATCGGGCAATTGGTCTAAGTGTTACACAGCCTCAGTTTAAAAATGGCTTTGCCACCGATGAAAACTGGTACGGTGTGCATGCGCAATTTTCTAACTTTTACTTTGATTATCATCTTGGGTCTTTGTACAAAAAAGGAAGAGAAAACCTCGATCCTTTGTTACGTGGTTATATGTGGAACGTTGGCTACAGTCATCTATTTTTCAAAGTCCGAAAACCGAATCAGCTAAGCGTGACGACTGTTCGTTTAATCCCTTTTGCTGACGTTGGACTTTCTTACGTAAGAGCTGGAATTGATGGAGAAGATCGTGCTTTCTCCTGGGGATTAAAAGTAGCGCCGGGGATGATGGTCAAATTTCCTTTTGGGAATGTTAGTTTAAAATGGGATACTTATTTCCTCATTAATAATACTTTATTAAGTAGCAAAAATGATAATGCCTTTACCGATATTCGTTTTTCTCCAACCTTGAGTTTTAGCATTGACGGACTAGAAGATGTCTTTAATCCACGAGATTATAAGAAGTCCATTGATTACCAAGTACAAGTGACTACTTCCAATAAAGTAGGTACTTACTATGATTGGGGAGACCATGATAAGGATGGTAATACCATGGAAAAAGTTGACGTTTATCGAGAATCTACTCGAACGGATAATCGGACGGAAAAGATTGCTTTTGAAATCGTAGAAAATTATTGGTATACGGGGGCAAAATTAACGGCTTTTCCGCAGCGAGATAATCAAGGATTGACCTTGATGTACGGTCCGATGACGGGATTTCGTTTTGGAATGTTTGGGATTGATGGCTTTTACCAAAAAGGGCAAATAGGGTTACGCAGCCTAGCCTCCGTGGAAGAACTTGCTCAACTTAGTCTAGAAAATGTAAACTTTAACCTCAGTGCTTCTCAGCCCGTTACGGTAGTCGGTGGTACTTTTGCCATGGATCTTATGAAAATGAGTATTCGGAATTCTACAAAAATTGCAGATGTCTTTTGGGGGCAGACGACTTTCCCTCGCCTGATGCTACGCTACAATTATCAACAAATTACTAAAAATGGCGATCTGAAATTCACCTACGACGAAGCGGAAGCCTTGATGCTAAATAATGCCAGCGCTGTCCTGCCGGAAAATAATCCTTATCAATTAGGGAAAACAACGAGTGTACATGGCATGGGGGTTGCATTAGAATTAGGCGCAGCGAGTTTTAGCTACGACTATAACTTTACGAAAACCATAGCGCCATTACTTAATCGTCATAGTTTTAGCTTTTCCATTGGTGTGCCATTAATTCGATTGGTAAAAACGGTTAGTGGACACCTCAAACTTAGAAAAGCAGTTCGTAAAGCAAAAAGAGAAGCTAAGAAAAAAGCTGAAGCAACAAAGAAATAAATTTGCCTAAGCTTATTTTTTATAAAACCCTGTTAGCCCTAAAAAATCATTGTGCGTTGGTCGTTGTAAATACTTCCAGCGCATATGCTTAAAAGTCTAAAATCATAGTTTATGAAAAAGTTTATCATCAAATTGAGTATTGCAACGAGTATGCTGATAACGTTGTTGTTGTTACCAGCTTCAACCTTAGTTGCTCAAGAAATCGAATCAATTACCCAAACGGGACATTCTTTTTTCTATCCACAAAACTTAATGATTTATGATTTGCAGTTTACAAAAGATAGTAGACATTTACTCTCCGCGGGACAAGACGGGCAAGTGATTGTTTGGGATGTCGCTTCCGGTCGGAAGATAAAAAGCTTTTTTAATCAGGTGGATAACCAAGAGGTCAAAGGAATAGACTTGAGTAAAGACGAGAAAAAAATCGTCTTAGGGAGTCCTTTTTCACAAATCCTACAAATGGATTATGAAACGGGAGAAATACTGGATCGACACGAAGACAAAACTAACTTTGCAGATCTTCCTAGTTACCCTGGCGCGGTTTACATGGGAGATGGTCGCGTCGTTAGTGCGCCTTGGGGCTTGAGTGCTTACAAACCAGGACAAATGCTCCCTGACAAAGAAAAACCTTGGGGGGGAGCTAATAATGGTACCATCTCCTTAGAGCGCAGCCCGGATCGGACGATGATTGCGATTACGACGAGTTGGAAAGATAGAAAATTCAAGCTTTTTTCTTATCCTAAGTTTAAAAAAATAAAAAGTATCAAACTGAATGATATTACCCTAACGCCCGCCGCGATCTCCAAATCGAATCGGTACGTGGCAGTGGAAGATGGTACAGGAAAAGAAGTTTGGATTTTAGATAAAGAAAAAAAGTATAAAGTTGTATATAAGGTCCCAATGTGGCGTGGTACCAATAAATGGGATTCCTTTTATATTGACGGTTTGACCTTTTCGCCCGATGAGAAAAATCTTTTTGTGGGAATGACTTTTTTGCCGAGATCAGGGAGGAGTGGTATGAAAAATTATATTCAGAGAG
>JBGCFY010000228.1:0-3668 GCA_045110315.1 Saprospiraceae bacterium | reverse complement strand
TAAGTTTTTAATTCCAAGAAAATTTCTTGTCTTTGTCCAATACTTTTCCACGTCCGGGGTGATCGTGCTTGGTATAAAAGATACCCGCTTGCGCTCGAACCGCATCCATCACTTCCATCAATTTCAAGCTAAAGCCGAGTGGTAAAAATGGACTTTCCTTTTTCCCTTTTTGCACACAGCGCATCAATTCTTCTGCTTCGTAACGGTAGCCTAAACTATCAAATTCAAAAAAGATATCCTTTGGTTCTTCTCCGTCCAACATTAGCGTTAAGCTAGTCGGTTCGTGCCATCTTGAGTTAATTCGGAGTCTACCTTTGGAACCGTGAAAACAAGCCTTGGTCGTGGTATTCGCCGTAATGGAAGCGTGTAGAACAGCCATTTTCTGATTTTCGTAACCAAATAGCATTCCGCAGGTTTCGTCTACGTTGGTTTTTCCAAAAGTTGCTAACGCTTTAATCGTTTTGGGATATCCTAAGACTAAGAGTGATAAAAATACGGGATAAATTCCCACATCCATCAAGGCGCCACCGCCTAAGTTAGGATTAAACAATCGCCGATCAGGGTCAAAAGGAGCTTTGAAGCCGAAATCCGCCTCTAAAAAACTAAGCGTACCTAAAGCACCACTGCGAATAATATTTAAAGCCTTATTCAGACTTGGTAAAAAGCGCGTCCACAAACCTTCCATCAAAAAAGTATTGGTTTGCTCTGCCATGTCGATCATCGACTTCAATTCGCTGGCATTCATGGCAAAAGGTTTTTCGCACAATACGGGAATGCCTTTTTTCAAGCACATCAAAGCAATTTCGCAATGCGAAGTGTGCGGCGTAGCAATGTAAACGGCATCTAAACCGGGACAACTCAAAATCGCTTCGTAGCTATCAAAATGATTCGCGACGGAAAAGTCAGTTGCAAATTTTTTCGCTCGTTCTGTAGAACGAGAAGCGACGGCGTGCAGGGTTGCACTTTCAATAACTTTTAGGTCTTCCGCAAATTTCTTTGCGATGTGTCCTAATCCAATAATTCCCCAGTTAAACGATTTTGCCATATTTAGTAGTAGATTTATCAATGAAGTTATTTTACCATCAAATTCCAGCCGAACGGGAAAAACGTGATTGTTTGCCCGAAGCTATTGTTTAGGTAAAAAAACTTCTACAAGTGCGAAAACAAAAGTAATTAAAGCCGAGCATGATTTTTTGCGTCAAGCCGACAAATCATAAACGCTTTTTATAAAATTTAAGTGCCAATTCAACAAAACCTTGTTATTAACACGATACTGCTTGAGTGATTTTTTGGAGTTTCGATACCGAAAACGACCAAGCATTGCTTTCCCTTTCAAAATGATCGGTCAGTTTCCTGTCGATCATTCGCTCTTTTTTCTCTTTGGTTAAGTATGCTTGTATTCGGAATATCCGTTGGAGCTGTTCGAAAAAGTAAAGCTATCTTTTCAGGAGTTTTGATTCCGTAGTAGCTTCAATCGCTAAATTAAAGATAAAAAACTAAGATTTAGTTTTTTTAAAGTTATTTTCTGTGGAAAGGGGGAATTTTGTGGTGGGGGGAAGGTGGAATAAGCTGCTTTTAATGATTACAAAAATATTTTAGAGACAAAAAAAACTATTCACTCTCAAATACAAAACCATTACTTAGAAGTTGTTTTAAAATAGATAGATGATTTATTTGCAAGCCATTGATTACTATTTTATTTTTTCTTCTACTTTCCAATATTCTTTTATTTCATCGATTGGGATTTCAAATGTTTTAAATTCTTCATTTAAAGAAACCAAGGCGATCGAATCTCCCTTTTTCTTTATTCGCTTCACAAAAATGTTGTTATTAACATCCACAACTACTATATTTTGACGTTCTGTAATTCGTCCAAGAAGCATTTTTTTACAAATAAGAATATCTCCTTCCTTATACAAAGGTTGCATACTTTTTCCTTGAACTCTAATACCGATTCGTCCTTTAGTTTCAAGCTTAGAAATTAATCTCCATTCTTCTATTTCATGTGATTCAACAGCATATTGATGACCAGATTCATCTCCTGCAATTGCCTTTACGGGCAAGATTGGTAAATATTCATTCGATATTTTCTTTAATATTTCAAAGGCAGAGGCAGAAATTTCAGATTCAGTAGTTAAATAATCTTTGTTATCCAGAACACCTTTGTTTCGATGGGCTTCTAATCTTGAATGTCTATGAAGCAACCTAATCGCGTCTTCTTTTATTTCTTCATTTTCAAATGAATCCTTTACCCCCTTTAAAAAAACCTCTAAAGGTTTCAGTGAGTACATATCTTCCCAATATGGAATGTATTTTTTTAACATGACAAGAATTCCATGAAAAGAATTTAATACAACTAGATAATAAATATACATAAATCTACTTTGGGAACCAACCTCATTTCAACTTATACTCTTTTTGACCTAAAAAATATCTAATCAAATAGTTTTTTTATATAATTTTGAATTGAATTTGTAATTCGATTCTCTTCAACACTGCATTGTTGGAATGACAGTATCCCACTCAGTCTTCTTTTCCTAATTCTATTCCATCTTGCCCAAAGAATAACCAAATCATTATAAACATGATCTCGCTGAATACTCCTTGAAAAGTCTAACATTTCGCCGAATACTTTTTCAACGTCATCTTTAATTAACAAGCTTTCAAAGTATTCCCTCGTTTTATTTTTCATCCTTGAAATCTCTCCTTTTTATTGCAACTACTAAAAAAATTAGAAAATCAATACAATCCTACAAAATATATAAGTTAACCTAATGAAACCTACTCTTCCCCCCTACCATTATACCGCTTAAACAAATAATAAACCGGCACCCCAAGCCCCAACAAAATCAATCCCGCTACCGCTTGCTTCGTTTCCACCAACAAAGTATTCAAAACAAAAGCCGCAGAAATTGTAATAAAAATCAACGGAATGATCGGATATCCAATCACTTTGTAAGGCCGTTCTTGCTCTTTTCGGGTGCGTCTAAAAACGAAAAGACTGATGCCCGCCAAGGTCATAAAAATGATATCCGTAAAAGTGACGTACTCAATTAATTCTTCGAAGGTTCCCCAAAAAAGTAACAGTACAATCGCCCAAACGCATTGCAACAGCATCGCAAAAACAGGCGTTTTGTACTTCGGATGAATATAACTCAATTGCTTAAAAAAGATACCATCTTTGGCCATCGCAAAATAAATGCGCGGTGCCGACATCGTATAAATCCCGATCGTACCAAAGATAGAAATCGCCACCGCAATCGCCGCTAATTTTCCACCAAAAGCAAAAACACTTCCTAAAGCTTCTCCCGCAATCTGTTGGGTTTGGGCAATTGCGTCGAGTGGCAACAATAGCATATAAGCTAGGTTAATCAAAACGTAAATCGTCGTTACAATGATGGTTCCCAATACCATCGCTCGCGGAACCGTTCGCTTCGCGTCAATCGTTTCGCCAGCCAAATAAGAAGCGTGGTGCCAGCCACCAAACGACCATAAAACACCAACCAAAGCCGTAAGCAAAGCCGTTCCTAAATTATCAAATTCTCCTACACTCGCCGTCAAGTTTAAATTGACTTCTTGGGGTTCATAAAAGATAAATCCAAGGGCAATAATTCCAGCCATTACCAGTAGCTTTAAAGTCGTAGAAATACTCGCCAGTAATTGACTCA
>JBGCFY010000227.1:0-5142 GCA_045110315.1 Saprospiraceae bacterium | reverse complement strand
TCATTTTAAAACAACTTCATTACTCCATTGCAAACCAATAAAATCAGTTGAATCTATTTCACAATCTTTTAGGACTATTTTTTCTCCATACCATTTATAGCCTTTATTATTTTTAAAACTACAGTTTGAGAATATAATGGTTTGATCATCGTCTTCGTAATTATCAAAAAAATTAAAAGCGGGATTGCCAAGCATTTTAGGTTTGTTATTAAAAAAGGAACAATGCTTAAAGTGGATATCTTTGGTTGAACGGGTAAAAGCACCGAGCACGGATATGCCTAAGTCGTTATGATGAAACTTTACCTTTTCAAATTCAATATGATGACTTTTTTCTAATTCAAATAATAAAGCGGTACATGCTGTAATCTCGGAATTCGTAAAGCTCAGATCGTAGACATTATTGCTTACGAAGCCGAAAGTCCCCGCGCTCAACAGCTTAGCATTCGCAATAGAAATTTGATTTGAATGGCTTACACGAAGGACACCTTGCTCGCCTTGGTATCCCAAACTATTACGGTGTCCAAGAATTAAACTATCGAGGTGAATATTTTTTGAATGAACAATAGAAAGGACTGTTGCATTTTGTCCGGCAATCCTTAGTTTTGTATTGGAAGTTCCGATTATCTTTAGGTTCTTCACTTGATCAATCAAGAGCGTGGTCGCTAAAATATATTCATGATTGATCAATTTAATTACGCGGTTGGAATTGATCTGCGATCGTAATTCTTGAGTCGTTTTTATAATAATCGTATCCGTAAGTTTGGTATGGCAATGCTTTGTCTGTTCTGGTTTCAAAGCGGAATCATTAGAATTTAAAAGAGTCTGCTCAAGAGAATTACTTTTAGTCTCATTCCCTCCGAAGGAACTACAAAAAGTAAAAAAACAAAGTAGCAAACTTCGTAGAAACCAAGGATAAAAAAATGCGCTGATCATAATCTTAAGTTAGCTAGTGTTAACAAAACTGTTTACTTTGTTGATTTCTGCCAAGGAAAATCAGCAGTTAAAATCGTTCCATCCATTGTTTTATTTTGTCGGTAATAGCAGGATTGCTCAATAAATCAAAATGGTTATTCTCCTCCACAATCCAAGTATTTTCTTTTTGGAAATTTAAATCTCTACTAGCATCTTTATGCTGACCTAAAGCACTGGCGAGCAGCACCAAATTATCTCCTAAAACTTTCGAGGAAGCAGGGTTGGTTTCTTTTCCAACAATCCCTGCAATCGAAAAACAGGCGACTCCTTTGGGCAAAGGAAGGTGTTGACTTTTGTCTTTTTCCATTTTAAAACGATCCTTTTTTTGCCAATCTGTGGCGACTAAATTTCCATAGCGTAAATCTGTAATCCCAGCACTCCTAATTTTCCCCAAGCGTGCAAAGGGTTTGGCATAGGGAACAGCTTCAAGCGCCACATCTAAATAATTACCAGCTTGTTCCAAAGGTGCGCCATGATGTGGTGTTCCTAAGAAAATGATTTTTTTGAGGTATTTCGGCCAATCCTTGGCTTGCTGCTGACCATAATGAAAGGCACTGCGAGTAACTAAACCGCCCATGCTATGTGCGACGATGACGAGTTCTTTCACGGGAACGGGCCATTGCTCAATCAAGGATTCGAGTAATTCGCTAAAATCTTCTCCGTTGGTTGAAATATGACGACCAGTATTGTAATGCAAATAAATGGGCGTTTGGTCTAACGCGGTGGCAAGGGTCGTTCCGTGGTTATGTCCTTTTCTCGTCCATTGAGTATCGTTCATGCATAAGCCGTGAATCAGTAAAATAATTTTGCCATTAATGGCTGGATAGCTTTTTTTTAGCTTTTCTTTCTCTAAGGAAACAGGCATTCCTGCGTGCCTAAATTGCATTTTTATTTGCAAAGGATTTTCATTTCTTTCTAAGTAATCTCCCACTACTCCGTTTAGCGCAGCACGTATCGCCTCTTTTTCTTCGGTCGCCTCAATTTCGCCCAATAAAAAATTTAAATGTCCCAACGTTTTATCGACACCATTACCAATCAACCGCGTACTCCGTTTAATACTACTAAAGGTGAACCCTGCAATTTTAGTAATCAAATGTTGAATGGGTGTCGATGGCAAAAAAGGCGGATGAACAACACGGCGGTGCATAGCTTCAACCAAATCCGTGATACCAATAGTCGCATCGGTAATTAAACGGGTAATTCCTTGTAAATCAGAACTAGTATTTTTTTTATTTGACATTTAGATTTTTTTAAAAAAATGTTTCCCATCATTAGTTAGCGTTCGAGTGCTTTTACAATTCTATCACCATCAATCAATACATCTCTTAAGAGTAACGTGAGAGGGAATTTATCTAGCTTGGAAATAAGAAAAGCCTCATGAATCTTGTTAAGAGATTCTGCAGTTATTAATTATAAGTTTAGTTCATAATCTAATCCACACTCTTTAATAAAATCATCTGAAAAATCAGGAGAAACAATAAATGTTTTCTTAACTCGATATTCTTTTTTCTCAACAATATCTTGATAAGATAACGCTTCTTCCATATCAACATCAACAACCTACTCCGTCTCCGGCAACGCAGCAAACGCCGATTTTTTTTCCATAAACCATTTTAGCATTGCTCCGGGCGTTTGCATTAATGCTTGCATTTTGCCCATCGCTGCTAAGTGAGCGGCATCTTGTGCTTTATACATTTCTTTACCATGTTGTTTGCTCAGTTCAGCCATTTCTTCGAAGGTGTCGGCTTGGAATACTTGATCACAAGCGCCGCCTAATTGTTTACAAGTCATTGATTTCATCAGGGTAAATAGTTTTTTTCGTGTTTATAAATATTGATGTTGTTAAGCGAACGATTAGCAACTGTTTTAAAATCGTCAATCTTCGTCTCCTTCTTTGAATTTAACGACTGCTTTGGAAGCAAGATCACTATCTAAGTATAGTTCGTATCCTTTCTCTAAGTTTATTTCCTTTTTTTCTTTCGATTGAATTTCCAGTTCTTTAATGATTTGACCTTTAGTTTGAACTCTGACCATAAAAGAGTTGCGACCAATATTTTTAACCATCGCAATACTTTTCGTCTCCGAAAATGGATTTAAAGCAGCATCCTGTCCTTGTCCTTTTCCAGTAATGATCATACTTTGAGCAGGACTTAATTCAAAGATAGATTCGTTACTGGTACAAGCGGAGAGTAAGCATAAAAATAAAATGTAGGTAAAAGACGGTTTCATATTTTTTCTATTAGACGTTTATTAAATTAATTCCTTAGCGGTATTGCTCATTTTTTTTGTTGGAACGCCGCTGTTCTTTCAAGCTGTTCGCTTAGCTTCCATTCCATGGGAAATCTTCTGTTTTTCAAAAAATCTGCCATCGGTTCAAGTCCAATTGCTGCTCGCCTTTTGTCTACGTTCACTGGATCAAAGATTGGCCAAACATTGAAAGTTTTCGTTTCGGGGTAATATTTTATTTGGCCGCCATAAATTTGGAGTTCTCCCCTATCGGTTGCAATTCGATCTTCCGCTCTTGCCAATAATCTGGCTGGTAATTTCTTATTTTTAACAGCTGCTCTCATCATCGGTAAATAGGCAAGTCGGACTTCCATAGTGGAATGCTGAAGAACGTTGCAGATGGTCAGATTACCATTTTCTCCTATGAGGTCTTCACTTGGCCAGCCATTTTTTTCGAGTAAATCCGTTATTTTTTTTTCGTTTACCTGATGATTCTTTTCATATCGCTCTTGCTCTTTTTGAAATTCTTGAGATTCATAACCGAATACTTTCCCAAGGGAATCTCTCAACCGAATTGGTTCTTGTTCTGTTCGCCAAACCGTATCTAACATGGCAATTAAGTTAGGAATCGCTTGCTCCGAAGTAGCGCTAGTTTTTATTTCTGTTTTTGTTTCTGTTTGACTAGAACAAGCGAACAGGGAGAATAAGACAAAAGTGAATACTAGTTTCATTCTATAGTTAATTTAATGAAGTTGTTTAATAATTCAAAAAGAAATTGAAAAGCAGAGATTTTGGTTCAAGTTGAAGCTGTTTTTTGAGTTCGTAGCACCACTACGGAGGATAAAAAAGCTGAAAATTTGGACCAAAAGATCAATTCTAAAACAACTTCGATAGCTACAATTATGTCCAAGCTTTTAATTTTACAAAATTAAAGACTCCTCCAACCGATACTTCAACCGATTATCCGTAGTGTCTAACTGGAAAGCACACGCCTCTATTGTACCCCAAAAGCTATTGGAATAATAAAAACGCTCTTTTGCTAAAAGCTTAAATCTCATCTCTACCCGTTTATTTCCCATAAACCTATTTGTCAGAAATGAATTGATGCTTTGTGGATTAATCTTTTTATAATAAAAAACTTCGTCCGGTGATCTTTCAAAATATTCAATTGATTTCCATTCGTGACAAGAATTCTTAGCTTCCTTGATACAAATGATACTCCAAGCCTGCATCATAATTTGCATCGTATCTTTTGTATTATTGACAAGCGATACCAGTATTTCTCTCTTGTTATTAAGCGTTGGAATAGTATCTTCCATAAAAAACGGAAAGTTAGTTAGAGACGGATCTTTTTTGGGTTGTCTTAAAGTATCGACAAGTATTAAAAATTTTTCCTCAAATTCCATCGTATCACTAATGACCGTAATAAATAAAAAAAAATACCAAGAATCCGTCATCATTCCCTCCTCGCAAATAGCTTGTAAGACACATACCTCTTTCTTTGTCTGACAAGCCACTAGCAACATAATTAATACGATTGACAATCTATATTTCATACTTAAGTGCTAAGACAAAAAAAAATTACCACTAAATTGTGTTAGTGCTTCAGTAGCCATACAATGAAGTTGTTTTAAAATAGATCTTAATGCCTACAGCTAAAGCATTGCAATCCAGTGCTCCAGCTTAAATCATTGATCAGTCTATATTCTAAAGGTAATCAATATATTTAATGCTGCTAAACACTTTGTACAAAACTAAGCGGTATACTTTACTAGATTTGATCTTTTTCTCGTCATAAATTAGTGAATTTATTAGCTAATCTTACTTAAGTAGTTCGCGGAAATTGAGTTTACAATAAGTTGAAAAGAATTTTGAGCTTAAACGAGGCGAAAAACACAGACAATGCCAGAGCATTGGCGAGGCTTTTTAACGAAGTAGAAGCTT
>JBGCFY010000226.1:0-53335 GCA_045110315.1 Saprospiraceae bacterium | reverse complement strand
AACAACAACTTAGGGCGTTGTTTTAATCTACTAGGACTCATCAATCATAAACGTAAAAACTATCTTGAAGCGTTTGACAATTATCAGACTTCCATTGAGTCTTTCCCGAGCGATTTATATCCCCATTCCAGTTTAGCCATTGGGTATGAAAATATTGCCGATAACTACTTTTCACAAAAAGAATACGACCAAGCACTAAACTACTATCAACGCTCTTTGAGCTATCTCAGTAATCAGTTAAATCCATTAAACACTCTCGAAGATAATCCAATTGTCTATCAGATTAGTCCTACCGAATCAAATAATGCAATTCGGATTTTAGGTCTGAAAATTAATGCATTATACTATGCTTATCAAGAACAAAAAGAAAAAAAATATCTTGAAATTGCCTTAGAAACCTCTAATACCATGGATACTTTGGTTCATAATTTTAGACTTTTCAACAAGAGTGGAGAAGACAAAATCACCTTGTCAGAAACGGTACTTCCTTATTATGAAAACTCCATTTTAGTAGCGCAGGAACTCTTTAGAATTTCTCAAGACACCCGCTATTTGACAAAAGCATATCAAGCTTTATTGAATATTAAAGGTATTGTTTTGTTGGAAGAAATCAAAGCAAAAGAAGTCCTTTACTCCTTTGCCCCCAAAGCTGTTATTGAAAAAGAGACGAATCTGCGAGAGGCAATTTATCGACTTGAAAAAATCCTTTCTATTGCTAGTGAAACAGAAAGAGCAGAAATCATACAAAAGCATTTCGAAGCAAAGAGTAAATACGAGCAATATTTAAAAACCATTGAACGAGGATACCCTAACTATTACGCCGCAAAGTTTGATTATCAAGCGTCCAATCGCTTATCTGAAATCCAAGGAAAACTAGCAGACGATATGCTAATCTTTGATTTCTTAGAAGGTTCCCAAGGCTTATATCTTTTTGGGATTAGTAACACTCAACTCAATCTTGAATTGATCACAGATAAAAATAGCATCGACTCAACGATACAACAAATTAATCAATCCTTAGATCTTAATGCCATTCATACTAAAGCAGCAAAACTCTATTCCCGTTTAGTTAAACCGACCTTAACTGCGCATCAAAAAAAGTTTGAGCATTTGACTTTCATCAAAAGCGGTTTCCTCCACAACCTCGCCTTTGATTTATTGCGCACCGACAATCAGCGCTACTTGATCGAAGAGTATAAACTGTGCGAATTGTACAGCGCCAAACAATTATTGCAAGAGAAAAAATATGGCGAAAAAAAATTCGAATACCTCGGTTTTGCCATTGACTATCAAACACTCAAGGATCACCAACGCCACTTACAGTTGCCTGACGATAGTATCTACCTCAATCAACTCAACGCTGTAAAAGGAGAAGTTTTACACGGCAAAAACCTTTTTAATAGCTCTAGTTATTTCAATCAACAAGTATCTATCCAACAGCTCAAAGAATACCTTACCCGCAGTAGTAATATCATTCATTTTTCTATGCACGCTATCAGTTCTCCCAATTCTTTGCAATCCGGTTTAATTGTTTATGATCAGGCACAGCAACTATCTATTTTTAATAAAAATGATATCATGGCGCATCGACTCGATAATGATCTTACCATTTTGAGCGCTTGTAAAACGGGTGCGGGAAAGAAGTATAAAGGAGAAGGCGTAATGAGTTTAGCACGTGCTTTTTTTAATGCGGGCAGCCAAAGTGTTTTGGTGAGTACCAATAGTGCAGCCGATCATAGTTCTCAAAAAATCATGAGCTTGCTTCTCGACTATATCAAGGAAGGAAAGAGTAAAGACGAAGCCTTACAATTAGCGAAGTTAAAATACGTAGCAGAAGCACCACCCGCTTATCAACATCCCAAATACTGGGCTTATTTCAGTATTATTGGCAATACGGATCCAATCGCTTTTGCTGCCCCTGATTGGACAAATTATTTGGTGATGATAATTGCTTGTTTAATGGTGCTCGCAGGATTCCTATATTACCAACGCACAAAAAAGCTTGGTACTCCAGCATCATCCATGACAACAAAAGCGAGTACTATTCCAAAGTAATTCTACGCTAACGCTGAAGCACAAATAACTACGCCGTGGCGAGTAATAATTTTATTTTTTGATAATATCTGCTTGGTATTTCAACTCTACGATAATGGGATTTGTATTCGCAATGACATCAATTGTTTTTTCTACGGGTCCCATTTCTTCCGCTTTCGAAGTGTGAAAGATTGCTTTAATTTCTCCACTTTCGCCGGGCTTAAAAACTTTTGCTTCTGGCCATTCTAGCGAAGTACAGTCACAACCGGATACCAACTCAATTTCTAAATTAGAATCTCCTACGTTGGTGAATTTATAAATAAAAGTTCGATCCTCCCCCAGTACAATTTTTCCAAAATCATGCGAAAATTCTTCAAACTTCATAATGGGATGACCAACTCCCGAGTATACCGTGCCATCCGCTACGGTAAGTTTTTTCATCGTTCCACTACAAGCAACACAGCATAATAAACTAGCGACTAAGCCTAACCATTGAAATCTTTGTTTAGTAGCATTTTGAATCATAATTAAATATTTTTAGCGCTTTTTTTCAATCAAAACTGGGTACAACAATTAAAATCGCCAGATCCTACAATTAGAATCTGGCGATCATGAAAATACAATATCTTAACGAAATAAGATAAAATTAATTTCGCTTTTTCAATCTTTTCTTTTCAATTTGAATCGACTTCGGTCCCGCAATAATCGTGAACTCGGTACGTCGATTAAAGCGATGCTCATCATCAGAACATTTCACGCCGTTCAAACATTTGTTTCTCAACCTTGTTTCTCCGTAGCCAACTGCATTTACGCGAGAATCAATAATGCCTCGTTCCACTAACCATTGCTTCGCAGAATTTGCTCTACGCTGGGATAACCTCAAGTTGTAAGGATCTCCACCTTGTGAATCCGTATGAGAAGACAATTCGATAATCATGTCTGGATACTTATTCATCAATTCAAAAATCACTTCTAAATCTTGTTCCGCTTCGGTCAAAATTTTATCATCATTAAGATCATAATAGATATTATTCAACTCGATTGGATTGTTAATCGTATACGTTTCCCAAATATCCTCCGGTGGTGGTGGCGGTGGCGGTGGTACTGGCTTCAGGTCTAAACGCTTATCAAAAGTCTTAGACATTTCCATCCCCACAGTATTAAACTGCAGCGAATCAGAGAAGTAACCATCTCTACTCGCAATCACCATGTAAGCCATTTCTGGTTCCAAGATAAAATTGAAATTATTCGCAGACAAATTGCTTTTATCTTCCGTATTTCCCATGGAATTATTAACCATTTCAATGAGTTGTACCGTTGCCCCTGGCAAAGCTTTTCCTTCCGAAAAAGTCAAAGCATTGAGATCAAGTACCATTCTTTCTAATTCAACGGTATAAATATCGTTGCAACAAGTTTTACTTTTTATAGAGTTTGTTCCCGGTCGATTAGAAACTAAAAAGCCATTATAGCCTTCTGCATCCAAAGAGAAGTACAGATCATCTACGCTAGTATTGTATCCTTTCCCCAGATTAAGTGGCGTGCTCCAGTTAGAACCATTCCATTCAGAGGAAAAAATATCAAAACCACCGATTCCCGGATGTCCAGTAGAACTGAAATATAACATTCCTTCTCGGTAAAAAGGTGTTTCTTCGTCACCGACCGTATTCAGGGTTGTTCCCAAGTTTACAGGATCGCCAAAAGTACCATCATTTTTATTCGGCGCATAGTAGATATCAAATCCGCCGTAGCCACCTTTCATATCAGAAACAAAAAATAAAACTTCTTGTCCATAAAATTCACCAACGGTAGGTTGCTTACAAAGATATTCGCCGTTGATTCCGCTCAATAATTTAGCAGCGCCCCAAGCACCACCAGAACGTTCGCTCATATAAATTTTACTTTCGCTAAGTTTATTACCTTTTAATAACGCACGGGTAAAGTACATTCGATTACCATTTGGAGAAATGGCAATATTACCAATATGATAACCTTCTCTGTTAATCTCCGTCCCTAAAGCTACTGGCTCAGACCAATCTTTTTCGCCCTTCGATGCTTTATAAACTTTAGAGTGATAGTCAGCCGTTTTGCCATCTAAAACCAAAATTTCATTTTGACGAATAGCCGTAAAGTACACTTCCTTTTCACTTACTAAAACAGGAGAATATTCAGAATATTTTGAGTTTAATTTCTTACCCGCGTTCCCAACGGTTAAACTAGGATTTTGCTCTTCCATGTCCATCGCTAGATCTGCTCCGGTCAACTCATTTTTTGCTAGAGTCAATAAGTTTGGATCTTCTGCTTCCGCAATAAAAAGCTGTAGCTGCTCTTTAGCTTCGATGTATTTGCCATTCATTTTTAATAAACGTCCTAAAACGAAACGAGCATTGGGTAAATAAGGGTTTTTCTTTTTTCGATATTTTCGATCTACGATTCGGGAATACCAACGTTCCGCTTTTACGTAGTCTCGCAATTGGACATGAAGGTTCGCTATTTTATAAGCTACCTCCGTATCTCTTTCTTCTTTATAGGCTTTTTCAAACCAGTCTAGCGCATTGTAATAATCGTATTTAGCTAGATTATCTTCTGCTACTTCAATCATCTTTTCTACCGTAGCGGTGGTAATCGGCTGTGCAAAAACAACGCTAGCACTACAAGCAAAAAAGAATAATAAGGTTGAAATTTTTCTCATCATCTAAGGATTGATATGAAGTTGTTTACGTTTTCAATAAAAGAAAACAATTAATGAATTTCTTCAAACGGATTAATTTGCCGTCAGAGGGTTTAGAATCTTGGACAAAGGATAACAGGTTTTACTTTTGGTGTCTTAAAGATTTTTGCAATGTAAGAAACGGCAATTTCAAAACCACCAACACTGTTCGATACTTCTGTCAATGAGGAAAGGTTAATATCATAACTCGCTCCTACTCTTAAGTTTTTATAATCCATACCGACCAACGCTAAGCCTGCATCTCCAAAACGATAACCCAAACCAAAGTTAAGTTTAATATCTTTTTTCTCATTGAGGTAATACCCCAATTGAGTTTGTACCATGATTTCGTTAGCTCCAGCTTTATTTTGCCAAAAGATACCCGGAGAAAGCATCCATTTAGCACTAAGGTCCGTATTTAACAATCCGTGAAAAACGATGTTTAATGGATCATCGATTGAAACACTGTCTGGAAAAGATTCTACCCGATTTTCATCACTCGGAATCAAACTATTGTTTGGAGTCGTAATGTGATTGAACGCAAGCCCTAAGGTCAGGTTCGTTTTTTTATTAATCATACTCTTTAACATTGCTCCAACACTAAAGTCAACGTAACTGGTATTGTCATTAATATTATTCCGATCTGTACTTTGGAAATTACCTCCAGCAATTAATTCATCTTCAAACTTAGCATCTGCTAGATCAATTCTTCGCTGAATAACGCCACCTTGAACGCCCAGAGTAAAAACATTCTTGGATTTTTTGTCTAAAGACATGTGATAAGCGACAGAAGCCAACAACGCAGAATTAGATAGATTCGCTTTTCCTGCTTGATCGCTGAAAACCACTGCACCAACGCCGACCCAATCTCTTTTTCCGAAACCACGAATAATCGGAGCATCAACGTAGAAAGAAGGTGTTCTAAAGGGATTAGAAATTACACTTGCCCACTGGTCTCTGTAAATACCACCTACTCGAAAAGTACCTTCAAAAGCTCCCGTCAAAGCAGGATTCAGTGTCAAAGGAGACATTTCATAATAGGTAAAGTGCAAATCTTGTCCGCGAAGCGTCCCGAAAAAGTTCAAAAAAACAATTAGGAAAATGTACTTTACAAACTTCATATGTAGATAATTTATCGTTTACTTCCTACTCAATGTCTGCTGAATAGCTCCAAAAATAGAGCGCTGTAACATTGATTTTTTTTATTTAAAAAATTAAGATTGCCGAAATATAAGGTTTTTTTATCAAATATAGTCTTAAAATAATTTGTAAGCGACCTTCCTTTATTCACAGTATCTTATGTGAGTTTACGTTTTATAGAGATTATTTCAGGGAAGAACAAGGCAAAAAATTAAGTATACCAGAACAATGATTCCTTTTTTAACGCAGAAGTTGTTTTAAAATAGAAGTATTACTTATTTTACAATGTACTCAATTTCTGTCAACTACTTTTCCATCAATTGCCTTCGCAATCAAAGTCATAATGGGAAGAAGTAGGGTGGTAAAATTGCTTTTCCGTCTTACTTAAGAAGTAATTAAGCACTGCAAGTTAGTTTTTCTACCCTATTCCACCAAGTCCAATTATGATTAAAATACTTAATATCCGACAATACCGCATTTTCCTTACTCCTAAGTTTTTTGGCACCGTCGCTCCTCAACCAGGATTAAAATCATTTTTCATGTCAAATCTTAGCTTTGGATATCGTCATCTTGTTTTTCAATCGCAGCCAATAAATTGGTGATTTTTATTTGCTTCATGCACGCAAAATGCCCCTTTGGACAAGTAGCATAGCCTATTTTCGAACAGGGTCGACAGGATAAACCCTTGATTTCTAGACTCTGGTTTAAGTATACGTTCTTTTTGTAATATGGATACATTCCAAAGCTAGGAATTGTATTTCCCCATACCGAAATAATTTTTTTCTGGTAAGCTGCCGCAATGTGCATCAAGCCCGTATCCGAAGTAATGACCCGCTCCGCTTGCCGAATAATCGAAGCAGAGCCCATCAAACTATACTTACCCGCAGCATTAATTACGCCTTCCTGAGTAGCCGCAAGTCGCTCCCCCAAAGCAGCCTCGTCCGGTCCACCGACAATAATAATAGGTTCTTGCAACGAAGCACAGATCGCCAACAAATTTTCTTCAGGAATTCTTTTTGTGTAATACGTAGCACCAATCACTAAAACCACATAATTACGAATCCCTGGAAATGCCCGATCAATCGACACTTCCTCCCGTGCTGGAATATAAAAGTCTAGTCCTTTTCCATCATTAGAGATTCCTAAAGCCGCAAGTCCCGCAAAATAACGATCGACAAGATGCACCATTGGCAAACGATTTACTTTAAAGCGCACCATCAACCACTTTGCAAGATTAAGTTTGTCAAAACTATAATAAGGTATTCTTAAATGCAACCGCAATCGCAGCGTTCGTAGATTCTTATGTAAATCTACCAAACAATCAAAATTTTCGGCGTTCAAACGAGGTAGCAAATCACCTAAATTACCGTCCAATAACCAAAGTTTGTCCACCTGAGGATGATCCACCAATAAATATGAAAATTGCTTTTTAGTCAAAAAATGTATCTCTGCCCCCAACTGCTCCTTGATCGTACGAATGATCGGACTAGTCAAAACGATATCACCAATCGAACTAAACCTAACTATTAATATTTTTTTTGCTCCTTGCATAAATTTGGACTCCAATCCGTAAATCTAAAGTTTTGAGGGATTTGCCACGAGACAATCAAAAAGCGAAAAATAAAGCTTTTCACTCAGAATTAACGAATCGACCGATAGAAGTTACTGAAAATTAGATTTTATACCTTGAAATCTATGGCTTTAATTTTGAAGTGATGCTTTAAGTCCTAATCTAGCATGTGTCTAGATTTTCATGATTGCACGAAAGTGAACAAATATTATCCCTGAGCAAGGCGAAAAACGTAGACATACCTAATCTTTAGTAAGAGTAGACTTTTCTACCAAGCACAGGATCATAGTTGCCCCTTGCAACCAACTAATGGAAGCTTACTCCCATTGAGATTTTTTTATATTTAACTTTATAGTTTGATATTATAACTACGATTCCCTTATCTTGTAAAAGTTGTTTAAAAGCATGACTATTATAGTTTTTTCCGTCTCAATAGTATTATTTTAAAACAACTTGACTAAAAGCTATTCCATCTCAAAAATAAATGAATGAAAAAATTTAAAGCACTCCTCCTCATTTGCATGAGCTTTTTTCTCGGTAGTTGTGCCAAAAAGTATACACCAGAAACCCTTCCCGATCGCTACTTTAGTTTCGGAAGCGGTGGCGGCTACGCAGGCACCATGAAGGCTTATACCTTACTAGACAATGGTCAGATTTTTCAAAAAACGACAGCGGCACCTACCTTGGAAGAATTGGATAAAGTCAAACGAAAAACGGCTAGGCAACTTTATAAACGGTTGGATTCGCTACAAATTGATAGCTTAACACTCAATCATCCCGGCAATATGTATTATTTTATTACACAGCATCACTTAGGAAAAGAACATACCATTACTTGGGGACATAGCGAAACCGAAGTAAAAGCACCCATCAAAAACATTTATCAACAACTCAATGAACTTACTCAATCTAAAAAATAAAAATATGCGTTTGATATCGATTCTATTATCTTGCTTTCTGCTTGGCCTAAGTTTATCGCTTGAGGCACAAGTCCGTAAAGCACCATTAACCGCTCCTGCAAAAACGAAAGCGAGCAAAACGGTAGAGCAATTACAGGCTATTCCAAACCAACGCTATAGTATCCCTCCAGCAGTACAGCGTTTTCAAAATATGCCACGGCTCCAATACAAAAGCATCAATGCGAAAACTAGTCGGGTCAAAAATGAACCACAACTAAAGGTAAGTTTGGATCCTGATAATGAACTAGCCATCCACATCAAAGGACGACTTACGAATCCTATCCCCCGGCAGTCTACCGAAGAACGAAGCTACGATTACCTCAATGCCATTCGTTCCACCATTCAAATTGATGCGCCCGAGCAAGAGTTTGTACTCCGCAAAAAAAGCAAGGACAAAATTGGACAAACACATCTGCGGATGGAACAAGTTTATCAAAATGTTCCTGTCTACGGAGCAGAAGTAATTCTACACGAAAAAGAAGGTGCTATCTTTTTGTTTAACGGACGCTATTTTCCAACACCACGTTTATCCTCCGTTACCCCTAGTTTCGATCAAGCTACAGCAGAAACAGTTGCCAAAGAAGCTGTAAGTGAGTATAATAGTTTTAAAGAATTATCCCCACAAGAAAAACAACTCTTACCGCAAGCTCAATTGCAATCGGAATTGGTTATTTATCATAAAGGCTTGCAACTCAATGCCGAAAAACTGGTTTGGCACATTTCCGTCATGCCTAATCTAGTAAGTCGTTGGGAATACTTCGTTGACGCACATACCGGAGAAATCATTCACCATTATAGCAGCGTTTGTAAGTTTTTCTGGCACGATGAGCATCAAGGGTGCAAGCACCATGTAACTAAGGATGTAAGTATTGCTACAGAAAATTTGGCGCTACTCGATAAAATAACGGGCAGCAACGTTTTAATGCAAGCAACCGCCAATGCCCTAGATCTGCACAACGAAACTCAAGTCATCAATACTTTTCAAGTAGGAGGTACTTACTACCTTTATGATGGTGCCCGACCAATGTTTAGCAACCTCTCTCAGGTGCCCGAGGATCCTAGCGGAATGATTATAACACTTCGTGCCACGCCAAGTTTGAGCTACAATTATATTACTTCTAATAGCAATAGTTGGAATGATAAAACTGCGGTATCCGCTCATCATAACGGTGGCGTCGCTTACGATTATTTCGCCAATACTTTTAACCGGAATTCCATCAATGGAAATGGTGGAAATATTATTTCTTTGATCAATGTCTTAGACGAAAATGGTCAAGAAATGGATAATGCTTTTTGGAATGGTCAAGCCATGTTTTATGGAGATGGAGATCAAGCCTTCAACGCGCCTTTAGCCAAAGCTGCCGACGTTGCGGGACACGAAATGTCGCACGGCGTTATTCAAGCCGAAGCCAATCTAGAATACGAGGGACAATCTGGTGCGCTCAATGAATCTTTTGCAGATGTCTTTGGTGCAATGATTGATCGAGAAGACTGGAAAATTGGAGAAGAAATTTCTAGTACTTCCGTTTTTCCTACGGGCACGATGCGGGATATGCAAAATCCCAATAACGGAGGGAATAGTAATAATTTCTACTGGCAACCAGACCACATGGATGATTTTCAGAATTTACCCAATACGCCACAAGGGGACAACGGCGGGGTTCACATCAACAGTGGTATTCCCAATCATGCTTTTTATCTACTAGCTACCGAAATTGGAAAATCGAAAGCAGAACGTATTTACTACACCGCCCTAACGGATCACCTTTCAAAGTCTTCTCAATTTATTGACCAAAGAAATGCCGTCATCCAAGCCGCAGAAGATCTTTATGGAACAACGGAAGTTAACGCCGCAAAAAATGCTTTTAACCAAGTCGGGATCGGAGAAGGTGCAGGCACAGACAACGAAGTGGATGTCAATATCAATCCCGGTGATGACTTTGTCCTCACTTCCAATGCAGCATTGACGCAAATCAATCTTTATAATGGCCAAGGTAGTTTTGTACAAACGATTTCTAATACCCCGCATTTGAGTAAACCAAGTTTGTCCGACGACGGTACCATCGTCGTTTTCATCGATGCAAGCAACGAAATGCGAGAAATTGACCTCGTTTACAACGGCGCTAATATTGAAGTGACCGAGTACATCTTGGATAATCAATTAGAATGGCGAAATGTGGCGGTTTCTCGGGATGGTAATCGCTTAGCGGCAATTACCAATGATTTGGATAACCAAATCTACGTATACGATTTCAACATTACGGAATGGAATACTTTTAACCTTTATAATCCAACCACTGCCGACCCAAATACTTCTGGACAAATTGTAACGGGAGATGTTGAGTATGCCGATGCCTTAGAATTTGATTTTTCTGGAGAATATGTAATGTATGATGCTTTTAATCAAATCGAAAGCAATACAGGTATCGGAGATATTGAGTATTGGGACATTGGTTTCTTACACGTTTGGGATCAAAATACTTGGCATCCAAACGAAGGTAGTGTTTCCAAATTATTTTCTGCCTTGCCCGATGATACCAGCGTTGGAAATCCTTCTTTTTCTAAAAACTCTCCCTACATCATTTGTTTTGATTGGATTGACGATGCCAATAGTGTCTACGCGGCTAATCTTGAGCAACAAGAAGTTAAAAAAGTCTTTGATAATAATACCTTAGGCTATCCAAACTATTCCCGATTAGACGATCAGATGATTTTTACTTTCCTAGAAAATGGGAATGAAATTGTGATCTTGAAAGAAATTGCCAACGATAAAATTTCCCCCTTAAACAACGATGAGTTTTATTTCGTTAATGATATACCAACCTCTTGGGGTGTTTGGTACGGTGCGGGAGAACGACCACTCAGTACCGTCAATCCGAGCGGAACACAAGTTAATTTACAGCTTTCACCAAATCCGTTTTCTCAGGAATTGTCCATTGAGTGGGAAACTCAAGGAGAAAATACTGCACAAGTAGCACTAATCAATATTCTCGGAATGCAAGTTTACCAACAAAAATATACGACAACCGAAGAAACACAGAAAATTTCTTTGTCTTTTGACAACCTTGCCCGAGGAACTTATGTTTTAAAAATAACACAAGGCAATAAAATATTTAGCCGTAAAGTTTTAAAGCTGTAAACAAGTTTTTATTGCTATTGACAATAATGATATTTAACGAAAAACCCTTATTACAGTCTGATTGGCTATAATAAGGGTTTTCTCAAATAGTAATGTACAATAAAGCCGTGTCAAAGCAGGAACAACAAAATCACTCCAGTTCAAAAAATACCTTTAGCGTAATGATCCCGACGGTTTCTTGATCTAACCAGCAGCTAAACAATTTATTTCGTATCTTTCGATAAGTACGAATACAATTTAATTACGTATTAGTACGTAAAGATTAACTCAGTTAAGAAAAGCTAATGAAAAAAATAATTGGTCTACACTTTTTCCTCCTCTACTATCTAGTAGTCGCTGCTCAGCAGCATATTCCTCATCGTTGTGCTATTGATCTCGTTCAGCAACATTTTGAAGAAACTCATCCTGGCTATACGAAAGCAGTGGAAGCTCACCGCAGAAATTTGCCTGCCCTTGTGGCTCAAGCCAAGCCACAACGTAATGGTAGTTATACGATTCCCGTCGTTGTACACGTCATTCATTCTGGAGAAACCGTTTGCGAAGGTTTCAACCTTTCTGTAGAACGGATTCTTTCGCAAATTGAAGTACTCAATCAAGATTATAGTCGCACCAACGCCGACGCAATTAATACCCCCAGTGATTTTGCCGATATTGCCGCCAATCCAGATATTCAATTTTGTTTGGCAACCACAGATCCAGACGGTAATCCTACTTCTGGTATTACCCGACATCAATATAACTTAATTCAAGGCGTCAACTACATCGAACAAAATATTAAACCAGCTACCATTTGGGATAGCAATCGTTACCTCAATATTTGGACCGTCAATATGCCCGATCAAAGTATTTTGGGCTATGCCTACACCCCAACGAATCAAATGGTTGGAAGTAATCAAGATGGTTTGGTACTCAACTATAAATACTTTGGTGTCAATGGTAGTAAAATCCAAGGTCGTACTGCTACCCACGAAATTGGTCATTACCTTGGTCTTTTTCATACTTGGGGCGCCAATCAAGGCAACGGTAATCCTATTGGCTGTGGTTCTGATGACGGCATTAGCGATACCCCCAATTCTGATGGTCCTTATTATCAGTGCCCTACCTTCGGCGAAACTTCTTGTGGAAGTGTTGATATTTTCATGAATTATATGGATTATGTAGACGATAATTGTATGAATTTATTCACTCAAGAACAAGTTGGTGTCATGCAAGGAGTCCTAGAAGGGCTTCGTTCCGACCTCGTCAACGGTGATGTAACCGATTGTAACAACAACGTTTTTTCTGAGTGTTGTAAAGATTTAGCGGATGGTAGCTTTACGATGGGTTTTGAGGATGGGGAGAATATTGGTGGTTGGATCGTACAAAATGAGAACAACGATAGCCAGAGTTGGGAGTTTCTCCAAGGGGCAAGTGACAATTGGGGACCCAACAATGGTGAAGGTTTCGCCGTATATTTCGCAAGCGATGTAGAGGATGCTAACGATTACATGTACAGTCCTTGCGTAGAGCTGCAAGACAATCACCTTTACGAAATCAGCTTCTCTTATGCCGCAGCCAGCGAAGGAGGAAACAATTCAATTGAACAACTCAGTGTGGGAATTTCTACCCTACAAAATGTTCAAAGCTTTACGATTCCTTCCGAAAAGTGGATTTTTGATAATATTGATAATGCTTATCCTAATTATAATTCGGTCATTATTGAGTATGTTTCGGATGAAGACATTAGTGCAAGTATTGCCTTTCAAGCTAGAAGCAGTGCAGGAGAGCTCGCTCTACAAATAGACGATTTCAAAATCGTAGATTTAGGTTTTTTTGAAGGAGAAAATAATGCTTTATCCCTCAATGGAAATCCGACGGCAACCGGTGTTTTCACCATTAAGATCGATTATCAAACGGAAAAGGAAGCAGCGGAGTTATTGGTATACGATATCACTGGACGAGAAATTGATCGTATGGACTTTGAAGACCTACTCTCGATTCGTTTTGCGAAAGATTTAAGCTATTTACCGAACGGTATGTATTTCCTTACTTTGCGTTCAGGAGCATTAGTAGAATCCGAAAAATTGATCATTGCAAAGTAAAATGTCACAACCAAGACTTTATCGACACTTTCCTACGGAGCTTGGCATGATTCATGCCGACTTTATTAGTAATATGTTTATCTTGAATTATAATTATATAAATATTTAAACCCTCGATTTTGAAGTATTAAGGAAAAGTTAAAATTTTCATAAGGTCACTTCATAACGTTGTTTTTTAAGGCCTAAAGCCTTAATTTTGAGTAGCATTAATTTAAACTTTAATAATAAAAAAAAGTATTAACATCATGAAGAAATTTTTTGTATTATTCGCATTTATCGGATTAGTAAGCTTTGCTGCTGATGCACAAGAAAAAGTATGCACAAAATCTGCAAAAGCTAAGGTTGAGCAAGAAAGCTCTACTGCTGCTGCTAAATTAGCTGCTATGGATGCTTCTATTGAGCAAAAAGTATGTGCAAAGTCTGGTACAGTTTCTTACGTTAAGAAGAGCACTTGCCAAAAATCTGGTAAGGTTTCTTTCACTAATGTGGTATACTCTCCAGAAACAGCTAAATTTGTAAACGTTTCTCCAGTTAAAATGGAAAAGAAGGCTGCTTGCTCTAAGAAAGCTGCTTGCACAAAATCAAAGGCTGCTTGTTCTAAGTCAAAGGCAGTTAAAACAAGTGCAACTAAGAAAGCTGCCTGCTCTAAGACATGTACTAAGAAAGCTGCTTGCTCTAAGTCTGCTAAA
Source organism: Saprospiraceae bacterium (assembly GCA_045110315.1). Classification (GTDB taxonomy): domain Bacteria; phylum Bacteroidota; class Bacteroidia; order Chitinophagales; family Saprospiraceae; genus CALFBG01. The sequence continues at coordinate 39,016 of JBGCFY010000226.1, read as the reverse complement.
ACAACAGCAGTTACTAAGAAGACTTCTGCTAAATTAGTAAAAGGTCAAGAATAGTATTTGTTACTATTTTTATAATAAAAAAGCCTCGTTTCGCAATGTCGAAACGAGGCTTTTTTATTTATTTATCTTGTATCACTATTTCAGGACAAGACGTCTTATGATAGTCTAGCGGAGTACGATTCTCACGCTTACTTCCACGCTTCATTTTTAATTTCAGAGTAGTTAATTCCACCTCGGTACTTGAGTAATACCTGCTTGATCGTTGGGGAAATGTTATTTGGTAATGCATCTATAGGTTCCCAACTAAGTTTTTTGAATTTTTTTGGTTCCCTCGACTCCAAAACTCCCGTCCAGCGCTTCGCCTTAAAATATAAAACGACGCGGTGGTCTCCATCTTTAATTTTATGAAGAGTATGAACTAACGTCAAATCTGTTTTGAAAATTCGAATTCCAGACTCTTCACTACATTCTCTAATGATCGCTTCCAACGCATGTTCGCCTCGCTCTACCGTTCCGCCAATCAAGGTATACTTGCCACCATTTTGAACCGTTTGTTTCAAAAGCAAAACCTTTCCTTGCTCCTCTAAAATTAGTCGTACTTTAAACGCAGCCATGCTAATGTGCTTATCTCTTAATTAGTAAAATTATTTCTATTGGTACTTAGGTGAAGTTATTAAACTTGAGTACCAAATTAAGCTTTCTCTTCCAAAAATCCGAAAAGATGTTGAGAAAGGCTTTCTCTTCTTATAAGAATCAACGTTTTTTATCAAAACCTAGCTTTGCCAGCAGGCAGATTAACGTATTTTTGACCTGTAAGCACCATCTTGGAGGAAAAGACGCTAAAAACTTAGGATAAAGCTAAAACCTACGACCTAGCAAGCACGCCTAAAGTATTAATCATTTGTTAATTTGTAAGGCTATTTTCCACTTTTTTCCTTTTTTTTTTACCTTACCCCAACCTTTTCCTCGAACTTTGCGATCTTATTAATGAACATGAGTTGCAAAACCATAAAAAACGGATTACTACAGTAACCAATTTATGAAATATACTCCTAAAAGTTCCGACCAGGAATTAATTCAAGGCTGCATTCTAAAAAATCGGTTAGCCCAAAAGTACCTTTACCAAAAGTACTTTGGTAAGCTGCTAGGAGTATCTATGCGTTATACGAAAGATAGGGAACAAGGAATTGAAGTCCTCAATCTCGCTTTTTTCAAAATCTTAGAATCCATTGCCTCTTACAAAGAAACGGGTGCCTTTCAAGGTTGGATGGCTCGTATTGTTTTCAATACCGCCATTGACCAAATCCGCAAAAATGCCCGCTATAAAAAGCACATGGATTTTGAAAGTAAAAAAGAAACTGCAATTAATAGCGAAGCCATCAATAATTTGGAAGTAGAAGACTTATATAAAGTCATTCAAAAATTACCACCTGCTTCTCGTGCTGTATTTAGTATGTATGCAATTGATGGGTTTAAACACCACGAAATTGCCACAGCACTCGGTATTTCCATCGGTACTTCTAAGTGGCATTTGTCCTCAGCACGAAAAAAATTAAAAGAACTTTTAAAATCTTATATTCATACAGAAATAAGCTTATGAGTCAGTTCAACCATCTAAATAGCGAGCGCAACCTAAAACATAAGGTTCAAAATCATGAATTTGATTTTACGGAAAGCGCGTGGGAAGATATGGAAAAGATCTTAGATCAACACCAACCCGGTCCTGCCTCAGATTATGGTCATCGTACCAGTTTTGTTTCCTTTGCAAGTTTACTCAAAGTAATCCTTCCCGCAATTTTCCTCTTTTCTTTCTTGGGATGGGTTACGATCAAACAGCAAGATACACCACCTGTAGTTGATCCTGTTCCCGCAGTACCAGCCGTAAAACCGGAACAAATTGTCCCAGACAATATCCCATTTGCGAGTAATACAACCACAAAAAAGAAAGTAACTCCAGCGATACAAAATACTAGTGAGTCCAATAATGGTCATTCAAATCAAATCCATCTTGAGGCGAATACCAAAAAAGAAGGAACGCAGAAGCAAGCGACTTCCGAAGTGGCTAGCGCTACTTATTCTGCTTCCTTCTCTTTGACTACACCGCCCACAAAGAAACAATCCACTCGCAAACGTTTGCTGGCAACACCTAGCATCGCAACCGCATCAACAACTGCACTCGCCACAACGAAAATGACTACAGACTTTTCCAAAGTGGCAGCGTTAGATCTAGCCAGTAGTGTTGATTTCAATCAGCATACCAGTATTTCAGAGTTTGTTCAAGCGGATACTTCAATTTTTTATACCGGAGATTTAAAATTGGACAAACTTAACTTTAAGCCTAAACGCATGAACTGGGGCTTAGCCATCGGCGCTAGTGTTGGTAATATTGATTGGTCAAAATTTAAGTTTTCTTTGTCTCCTCAAGCAGGCGTTTTTGTCAGCTATCAACTTAACGAAAAATATGCTTTGCAAGCTGAATTATTAGTAAAGCATAAAGCTAATTACGATCTTAATAAACAAGGAACGACCATTAAGACAACTACTGCGGGCGTTAGTAGAATCACAGAAAACTTCAGCATTAAATCCATCTGGTTCGTAGAATTACCCTTAATGGTTAAGAAAAAAATCAATGCTAAAAATTTAGACTTAGTTTTAGGAATACGACCTTCTTACATCGTTCACCAAGCAGGAACTTGGTCAGAAAAGACAGAAGGGTTAGAACAATATGACCTGCAGGATGTTTTACCCGTAGAAGTTAGAGATGGTATCGCAACCTTTGATTTAGGATTGCTTTTTGGACTTGAATATCGCTTGAACAAGCAGATTAGTTTTAGCATTAGATACAACCAAGGCTTCAATGATATCACGAAGAACGAATGGTTCGCCGATAATGATTTGCATCTCAATAGTGATCTATTAGTAGCAATGCAATACCAGTTTTAAAGACGAATTTCCATGATTAGGCATTTTAACATCCATTAATTTGGTGAATTATAATTAAACCAAGAGACAGTTTTACCCGAGACTGTCTCTTTTTTTATCGCAAGAACTTTATAACAAAGAAGAGTTAAAAATGGAAGCTTCCTCACAGTACAGTATATTAAGAAACTTATCCCTTTTGCAAAAGATCAATAATTGCCTGACGATCTCCCAGTCTTGTTGCCATTTCTAAAACGGTTTCTCCTTGATTATCTTTCAAATCGGTCTTGGCATTAGCGGCCAAAAGAATTTTCACTAAATCTGGTGCATTGGCAATCGTTGCTTTCATAATTGGGGTTTGCGCATGTTCATCAACTACATCTACTGCAACACCTTCCTCCATTAAACCAATCAACCAATCTTTACGATTAAAATGAATCGCCCACTCAATCGGTGTTTTATCATCTACTTCGTGATTGAGATCTACCCCTCTTCCCGCCAATACGGGTAATATTCCAATGGAAGCTTTCTCGATTGCTTTAACCACTGGAGCAGGAGCAAGTTTTCCACCAAAATAAGCATTCGCACCAGCTCCTAATAAAAGATTAAGCATTTTAGCATCTTTATACGCTAAAAATTGTGGACTTAAATCCTGCTGAGGATCATTAAGCATTGTCATTACTTCCTCCGCGGGTGCCGTCGTTAGCATTTGTGCGACCAAATCATATTCTTGTGCCAAGACCGCTTTGGTCAAAGGCGAATGATCCATTTTTTCGGGACGACTAAACACATTTGCCCCTTTTTCAATTAAAAATTGAGCGAGTTTAGCATTACTTTGACCAATGGCGTACATAAGCGGAGTCGCTTTAAAAGCTTCATCATAAGCGTTGATGTCCGCTAATTTGTCTACAAACATTTTTACCCCTTCCGAATCTTTTTGCTGCATCGCAAGCAATAAAGATTTTAAAGCACTACCATCCGTGGCAGCGTATTTTTCTTCCAATACTTTCTTTGCTGCTGCTGTTTCCGCCGCCGCTTTTGCTGCGGCTGCTTCTTTAGCTGCGGCTTGTTGCCGCAAAATAGTTTGTTCTTTCTCGGCTTTGGCGGCGGCAGCTTTGGCTTTTAAATCTTCGTGTGTCGATTTATCTTTTTCAATTTGTTTGGCTCTTTTGCCTACACTTGCCTTTTCCATCATGGAGAGTAAGCTGGAATAGTTTTTATCGCGCGCAATATCCATTGGGTTCACCCCATTCGAATTCGGCCAAGTTGGATTAGCTCCTGCGAGCAAAAGCATCTCTACGATAGCTTGATTCTCCCAGTATACTGCTTTATATAAGGCAGATTCTCCATCTTTTCCCCGCACATTTGGATTAGCATTTGCTTTGAGCAATAAGCGAATAATCGCAGGATTATTTCCATCCACCGCAATGGGAAGCGCAATACGCTCAATGCCGTCCATGGCATTTGGATCAACGCCGGCATTAAGTGCCCGTTCCACTTCTTCTTCTTTATTTTGATCAATCGCTCGTAATAAATCCGTTACGTCTAGCGTCAACCGATCTTTGATCGATTTTGCTCCTTTTTGAATAAATTCTCCGAATCTTTCGAATAAATCGTCTTTTGCCATTATTGTCGTTTGTATAATTTCGATTTTATGAATGGAGTGACCTTAAGATTAGGGAATATCTACTCCTTAAGGTCCAAAACCAGCTTACAATATACTTCATTTTTAAATTCCATTTCCAATTTAATCGCTACAAAAATAGATTTTTTGCTTTTCCGTGAGCAAAATGGAATTTAAACTTGTTCATAATAGGACGAGTAGAAAATACTTGATATTTTTGAGGAGTTAGTATTAAAATTATTTCCGCCTTACGGCAAATCAATTACGAATACCTGTTCTTCCATTAAACGCAATTTTAAGTATCCTTTTATCAAAGTTGCCTTTAGCAAGAACTGCCTAAAATCAATGAGCCCTATTCACTAAAAAATATTCTTATCATGAATAATTATACTGCATTTCAGCAAGCAATTCTAGAAGGGATTCCCGCAAAATTACCGCCGGTACAAGCCTACGACCTGAGTGTCAGCCACGCACCAAGAAGGTTAATCGAAGGTGTTTTAAGTCATAAAGAAAAAGCGTTAGCTCTCAGAAATGCACTGCGCTATTTTAATCCGGAGCAGCACGCTACGCTCGCACCAGAATTTGCCGAAGAACTAGAAAAATATGGCCGGATTTATATGTATCGCTTCCGCCCTACCTACGAGATGAAGGCGCGTCCTATCAACGATTATCCTTTTAAGTCTCACCAAGCAGCGTCCATCATGCTCATGATTCAAAATAACTTGGATTATAAGGTAGCTAAGCATCCACACGAATTAATTACCTACGGTGGCAATGGAGCTGTTTTTCAAAATTGGATTCAGTATCGACTCACCATGAAGTATCTAGCAGAGATGACAGATGAGCAAACCTTAGTTTTATATTCTGGACATCCTATGGGACTTTTCCCTTCCCACCCCGATGCACCACGCGTAGTCGTCACCAATGGAATGATGATTCCTAACTATTCTAAAAAATCAGACTGGAATAAGTACAATGCCCTCGGCGTTACTTCTTATGGTCAAATGACTGCAGGTTCTTTTATGTACATTGGTCCGCAAGGAATTGTTCATGGTACCACAATTACCCTTTTGAACGCCGCTCGAAAAATGGGCTTAGGGGATCACTTAGCCGGAAAAGTTTACCTTACTTCTGGTTTGGGTGGAATGTCAGGCGCTCAAGCTTTAGCTGCCGTCATTACGGGTGCCGTTGGTCTCCTTGCTGAAATTGATCCCGATGCTGTGCAACAAAGAATCACGGATGGTTACATTCAGAAAGAAGATGTTTACACTGACCTTAATGCTTTGATGGAAAGGTTAAAGGCTTGTCGCAAAAATGAAGATGCCATTGCACTCGTCTACCAAGGTAATATCGTCGCACTTTGGGAAAAAATAGTCGCAGATCGTATTCCCATTGAATTGGCTTCGGATCAAACGTCTTTGCATAATATCGATGACTGTGGATATGCTCCAATGGGCTATACTTTCGAAGAAGCAAAAACACTCTTGATTGAAGATAAAGAAAAGTTCATGGAAGAGATTCGAAAAACGCTCTGCCGACACGTAGAAGCTGTTAATACCATGGCCGCACGTGGAACGTATTTCTGGGATTATGGCAATGCTTTTTTGAAAGAAGCGGGGGATGCTGGTGCAGATATTTGGGAAGTAAAAGAAGAAAAACTTTTTAAATATAAATCGTACGTAGAAGATATCATGGGACCAATGTGCTTTGATTATGGTTTTGGACCATTTCGCTGGGTTTGTACTTCTGGAAATAAAGAAGACCTTGATCGTACGGATGCTATTGCCGCCAAGGTCATTAAGGAAATGTTGGTCGACGCACCACAGGAAATTAAAGGTCAACTCACCGACAACCTCAATTGGATCGAAGCGGCAGATAAGAATATTCCCATCGTGGGATCTAAGTCACGTATCTTATATGCGGACGCCGAAGGTCGAATAAAAATAGCTGCTGCCTTTAATGCAGCCATTGCTGCCGGAGAACTTTCTGCCCCCGTTGTTTTAGGAAGAGATCATCACGACGTATCAGGAACGGATTCTCCTTTCCGAGAAACTTCTAATATTTATGATGGTTCTAGTTTTACTGCGGATATGTCGGTTCACAATGTCATTGGAGATGCTTTCCGTGGTGCTACTTGGGTTTCTTTGCACAACGGTGGTGGCGTAGGTTGGGGAGAAGTTATGAACGGTGGATTTGGGTTGGTCTTAGATGGTTCGAAAAATGCAGATCGTAGATTGCGTTCGATGCTTTCTTGGGATGTGAATAATGGTATTGCTCGTCGGAGCTGGGCAAGAAATAAAGAAGCAATTTTTACGGCAAAACGAGCAATGAAAATGACTCCTGGCTTAGAACTTACGATTCCTAATTTTGCGGAAGACCAAGTAATTGAAGACGCCATGAGTGCTTCGCTCAAAACGGAGTAACCATTTTTTTTAATCTTACACTGATAATTCCAAGGGAATCAGCAGGCAACAAGCAAGCAGGCAAATTTAACTAAACAAAATTTGCCTGCTGCAATTTTCACCTTGTAGTTCTTTTTAGGTAAAAAATATAGCATTCAAAAAAGTAGTTTCTAAAATACCTTTCCATGTCAGCCATTATACAAACACCAACGCCCAAACTCGCCGATAGCCTTGCTTTTTATCAGCAATTAGGTTTTAAATCCTGCTCAGCCAACCTGCCCAATTTATACTCGGATGGAAAAGCAATTATTGAAATCAATCCTGATCGACACGCCAGAGCCGGACTCAAATTATATCGAGATAGTTGGTCGGACGTATTAGCATCGTTAACGACTTTTAGTGGCGTGCTTCAAACGGAAGAAGGTTATCTCTTAACTGATCCTAGTGGCACTTGGATTTATTTGCTGGAAAAAGCAGCACCAGTCGTTGACTTGAGCGATATTCCAAAATCGGGACTTGGAAACTTTGCGGGTATTAGCATGGAAGTATTAGACTTGGCAAAAGCAATTTCTTTTTGGGAAATTTTTGGCTTTCAACAAACAATGGGTGGCGTTGAGCAAGGTTGGGTAAGTCTCGCCGATGAAGCATAAACTACCATTAGCATCATGAAAGCTTTTGCTTGTCCGCATCTCTTTTTTAATCCTTCGTTGAGTTATTTTAATGGAAAAGAAAACCTCGCTATCATTACTGAATTACGTGCCCGAAAAATCCCCCTGACGGAGGAAATTACTTTTTTTAATCCAGAAGGAATCGTAGATAATGTTATCGTGAGAGATCCGGGTGGTTTAGGCTTCTTTGTCTTTAGTGATTAAGTAGATTATAGAGCAGCTGAGGAACTATCCTTTACCATGCGAGTTGACTGGTAATGGTTCTATCCGTAATTTCTTCGTCCGCCGCTAGCAAAAAAGCTTTACTTAGAATAATAGACAATAGGCTATCTCCTTCGAACGGAAGGTAAACTTTTTTATCAATATCTTCTTTCTCTCGATCCAAGACAATACATAAATATTGGTCGTTAGGTTCCATTAAAATATTCCCACTTCCTAGGTGAATTTTATAGGTTCTAATTTTTCCTTTAACGATGAGGTAGCGATTGTTAAAAGAACATTGTTTAGCAATTTTAAGGCGCGGAACTAAGTTTTCTAAAACTTGTTTGCGCATTTTTGCAGACTCCGACAATTCACTAAAGGAATATTCCTGCCAGTAATCTGTGTAACGATTTCCCAGACCATCTTGCCAGTTTGGATCATTTCCAATACTAGATACGCCAACAAACAAATCAACATCGCGCATCACTTCCGAAAATACAATTGCGGGAACCTCCTCCATCATCAACTGATCATCGTCTTGGTAAAAACGAACTTGATCCGTAAAAATATAATTGAACGTTCCACCTGGCGTCACCGGACCTTCCCAATCAATTTCTAACCAAAATTCTGCTCGGATATCCCAGCTCGGTACTTCCACACTCGTAACACCTGAATTTTCCCATTGTCCTTGTGATTTGTGTCGCCAGCCACGATGACTACAAAGTGCAGCAAATTGATTTTGTTTTAAAATATGCGCGGCAAACCGATTGGAATACGAATTGGTATTTTGCTCCGCCGCTGTCAATAAATAAATTTCTCGAAAAGCTTGTTTGAAGGCTTGCTGAAGTTGACGCTTTTCTAAAAATTGCCGCCACTCCATCACAATCGCTACTGGAATCTGAATTGGATGCCACAGTTCCACTTCCGTCATCTTTTTTAACGATAGAACTTTACCGTTGCTCCGATACCATTTTCCTTGGTAATAACTACCCGCTACACTTTCTACTTCATTTGAAAACTGCCAGATCAAACGCTTCGTGACGAAAGAGACTAGTGGATGTTCAAAGTAGCAAGCCAACCAATCGGCAATTGGCCATCTTCGTTTTTGCAAGTAGAACTGTTCGATGCGACGGCGCTCCATCGACAACTGTTTTTTAAGTTCTTTTTGTTTTTGCTTCGCCATTTTCAAAGCTGCTGGAAATGCTCTGGCAACACTTGCGGGTAAAGTTTTTCGGTAATTATTTTCTGGAGAAATCCATCGCAAAGGCACTTTATTAAAATCTTCAATTTTAAGATGTGCAAGGTAAGCGCCTACTGCTACTTGGCAATCATAGTTTTCTGACAAGTCAAACGTAGGGACGTTCCACTCTGCCAATTCAGCTAAAGTTTTGTTTTCTTGCGTAGCGATTTGATGAAGATACTTATCAATTTGTTTTAAGCTAGAAGCATACTTAATCGTCAATCGAAATTTGTTGAGTATCGCCACACTTTGCTCGGCGGGTAATAAGGAAAAGGCGTAGAGACAAGCATTTGCCAAGCGAGTTGCGAGTTGTCCCGAACCTCTTTTCTTTTTGAGTGCCCATCCCGTCAAGGTCTCTAATTCTACGTTGAGTCTTGGATCATTGATTAATCCGGTGGACCAAGCCAAACCGATGAATAATTCTTCCTGTGCTAATTTAGGCCGACGTTCGTAATAAGAGCGAGCTGGAGATTTATAGATGGTTGTTAATCCATCAATAGCATTTTCGAAGGCGGGTAGAAAAAATCGGACAAGTCGTTCTCGATCTAATTCTGCTAACTGTGTCGTTGCGGCTTTGAGCCATTTTTTGGTAGCTTTAGATCCATTCTTTTTTTTTGATAAGAAGTCAAATAGCTGGTGATAAGGCTGAGGATCAAAATTTGCCATAGATTTATCCTCCGACGAGTGGATTGAGTTTGATGAAACTTACTTTAGTATCTTCCATCACCAAAAATTCTTCGTTCAAATTTTCGAGTTGATGGTCATCCACTAAGATGAAAAAGCCATTTTTTTGGAAAGCATCCAAAGCGATATAGCATTGCTGCTCGGCGTCAATGGAACGTTCTTTTTTTAACTTATAGCCATTTAAGGTTTGTTCCGTCTGAGAAGGTTGTACCAAGCCTTGAAAATAAGCACTTCCGGCGTGGTTGTATTTTTCTACTTCCTGAATGACGCGAGCCCTGATGAGTGCTTCCGTAGTCATCGTCTCTTCTTCAACCGCTACTACGATTTCGTTCAATAACTTTCCGGCAATAGATTCGTCGCGAATAATTAATTGTTTCATGAAAGATTCCTAATAATGATTTTTAAAATTCATTGGTGCTTTGCGCTTTGCTTTCCAACAAAAGTACATTAAATTAAACAATTTGTAAATAAATTAGCCACAAAATGTTTAATCTCTTGTATATCTCTTTTCTTATTACTAGAAGTTGTTTTAAAATAACTTCTATTTTAAGATTAGATCAAAAAAGTAAATTATTATCTTAACAATACTTAAGTAGCAAAATAAGGTCGTATTATGAAAAACCAAGCCTCTTTTACCAAAGGATTCGAATTATTCGAGCAACATTATTTCAATCGTTTGACAGATGCCAAGGGAGTTCATCTCGGGACGGAGTCAGGTATTGATCAACTATACCACATTACTTCCAATAAATTAAAGAAAGGGAATTCCCCCGTGATTCTGCATCACGGTAGACGGACATCGCACGTCATTATTCTTACGCACGGATTATCCGATTCGCCACACTATATGAAAGCGATTGGTAAGCGTTTTCATCAAGAAGGCCTAAATGTTATTCTCCCCCTTTTGCCTGCTCACGGGTTAAAAGATCCAGATAAAGCAACGGAGGATGAACTTCTCGATACCAAGTGGCGACAAGAAATTGACAACGCCGTTATCGTTGCACAACATTTTGGAGCAGTAATTTCTCTCGGTGGATTCTCTACGGGTGGTGCCCTCAGCTACAATAAAATATTACGAGCCCCAAAATTGATTCGAGGAGGATTATTTTTGTTTTCGGCAGCGATTGATGTGAGGATTGTCAAAGAAGCTAGTTTTTTGGGCTTCGTACAGGGTCTTTCCAAAATAGTAGATGGCAATATCAAAGGAATGGGACCAAATCCTTTTCGATATCCTCACATTCCCAGTTTTACCGCTATTGAACTTGGTCAAATTATTAGAGAGAATAAACGCTTATCTAGAGATAAAAAAATCTCACAAGCGGTATTTGCCGCCCATTCGGTACATGATACGATGGTGCAATTAGATGGTATTATTGATTTGTTGGACAATTACGTAGAGCGAGGAGTCGCTTTACTGATTTCACAAAATGTGCCGCACGCCAGTCTTCCACTCAATGAGGATATTCAACTAGATGTAGATTCAAGAGTCGAACTTCCTAGTCCGAAGGCAAATCCACAATTTGATATGATGATGGATAATGCTTTGCTATTTTTCAAAACACAAGTAATTACTTCTATGCTAACATCCGAATAAGCAAAGTACTATTCAAAATGATAAAGTAAGAGGACTACCAACATTAATCTGTCAGCAGCCCTCGTGTAATTATATTTTTGAAATTACGCTAAGCGTATCCCTAATTTGCGTCCAATACTTCTCCCGTACCAGAAATCGTTTGTGTAACGGTAGGTGTGCCCTTATAAAGTACATCTCCACTTCCCGAAATATTAACTTTTAGCGTTTCTTCAACGTTGACTTCTGCATCACCAGAGCCCGTAATTTTGAGATCTGCTTTCTTTGCCGACAAGTTAAAAGCTTTGAGGTCACCAGAACCTGAAATAGAAACGTCCAAATCATCTGCGCTACCTTCTAAACGTAGTTTACCAGAACCTTTAATCGTGCCATCAATATCATCCGCTGCGCCAAGGTCTAGTTCTATATTTCCCGTACCATTAATCGTTAAGTCTATATCTTCAATGACTAAGGTACTTTCACTTTTAATTTCGCCTTCTCCCTGAATCGTAAGTTGTTTTATTTCAGGTGTTCTAATATAGATATTCAAGGTAGTATATTTGTCAATACAACCATCGAAGTCAATTTTTGCGACACCATTAGAAATCGTAAACTCTAATTCATCCAGTACATTACTTTGTCCTTCTAAAGTCACCTGCTGGGAGGAACCGTGAGAAAGAAATATATTCGCTTTAATTTCTAAATTTATTCCTGTAATTGTTGATAAGCTGACCGTTCTAGTAACAACTGCACCTTCTCCATCTTTACAAATAAAAAAGCCATCATCGTCATTAGGATCACACCCTGTAATTACAACCATTGCGATAAGCCCTAAAAATAATAATTTCAAATTTTTCATTGTTTTCAAATTTACGCTTGGGAATTGACTACTTAATTCCACAAGCTTGTTTAGTAATTATTTTTTTAAAAAAATGTTAGGTGCCAAATACTGACACGTTTTATCGCCGAATTCTGTAATTTTTTTTCAATCTATTGACTCCGTATCCTTAATCACTAGATTATATTTGACTACTGGGAACAAGCTACTGACTTCCAGCGTTGATCCAGTAGAAGTAATGGCACTACTTCTAGTGATTTCTATACGTGGCAACTATTATTAGACGTTTATTGTAATTAAGTTTTAAGCCACTCCGTTGATGCTGGGAATGTTGAAAAGTTAGTCATCAAAACTAATTTTATCGCTAGCTACTTGTAGCCGTTGATCAATAACTTTTCACTTAAATCTTTTTAGGCGGAATAAAAAATATACTATTTGGTAAAATCAAAAGCTCAAACGAAAAATTGACCAAATACATTGTATGAAAAAGACCCTTCTTTTAATAAAAAGTTGCAAGTTAGGACTAATCTTTTTATTGATCAATAGTACAATGCAATCATTTTAATACAACTTCCACGACTGAACTTCTTCTACAAAACGAATCGTTTTTAGAAATGTGTGTTAAGTAAAGGTTAAGATTTTTTTAAATAAACTTATGATTAGGGTTGAGGTGATTTGCGAGCCTCACCGCTCCCAACCTGCTACGATTTCATCAATTTCTTCTAAACTTCTAATATCGTAGGTGGGTTCGATACCATTCAAAGAGAGTAAGGCATTTGGATTATACCAGCAGGTGTCAATCCCATAATCCCTTCCTCCCTTAATATCTGAGTTAATGCTATCACCGATGATAATGACTTTTTCTTTGGGCGGAAAATTCATTTTTTCAAAAGCGTAATCAAAGTAAGCAGCATAAGGCTTCGCGACACCAATTTCGTCGGAGACAATTATTTCGTGGAAGTAAGGGTTGAGTTGAGCATTGGCAATGCGGGGACGTTGCACCTCTTTTAGTCCATTGGTCACGATTAGCATCTTATGATTTCCGTGGAGGCGACCTAAGAGTGCTTCCGCGCCGGGTAACAAATCCTTACTCGCCGCTAGTTGTTGTAAATAAAATTTACTCATCGCTTCGAAGTCTCTTTCGAATTTAATCGCTGCTAAAAATAATTCAAAGCGAATCGTTCCTAACCGCGACTGAGGAATTTTATTTTCTTCAAAATCTTTCCAGCATTGTTTATTGATCTCCTGATAGACTTTTTGGTATTTAGAATAGTAAGGAATATCGAAGGCTTCGATACTGTGTTGGAGCGCTCGTCGTGCAGACCGATCAAAATCAAATAGCGTGCGGTCTGCATCAAATAAAATCCAATCGTAGGACATGGTTAATACTTTTGAGTGAAAGCTAAAGGTCTAATTTATTCCATGCAATAGTACTAAAAAACTCGGATAAAAATCCCTTTCCCTACTTTACAATCTGATACTGACCAATCAAATGTTGATCCGATTTGATATTTAATAAATAAGGTCCACTCGGTAAATGACTCATATCAATAGATTTCAGGTAGTTACCTTTCTTTTGATTTAGGTAAATACTGCTCGTTACTTCTTCTTCAATCGGACTCACCATAAAAATGTGTACCTTCTGAGAAGCATCCTGCAATTTATATTGTACTTTAACCAGACCATTATTATCCGTTTCAATTTTTTCGTATTCGCCCCACCCAAGCGCGGTGGCACCGATCACTTTGGCATTGAAGTGACTGGTTTGTCCATAACCATTCGTAATTTTTAGTCGATACGCTAGTTTCGTAGTTGGAGAACTGTTAATCGTAGCAGCATCCGCAATCTCGTAATAATTACCAACAGATTTCCCTTGTCCGGGAATCTCACCAATCGGTTGAAAATTTTCACCGTCTAAGCTTCTTTGTAATTGGTAGTTAACTCGATTGTGGTATTCATTTCTTGCATTCCAGTTAATCACTACTTTATCAGCCGTTACCGTTGCTACGAGATCGACAACTTCTGCCGTCGGCATAGGTTTAGTCGAATTAGAAACAAATACCGATTGCGGGAGTGTACTTGGATATCGTCGAGGAATTTCAATAACGGGACCATTACTTGGCTGCCAAATCTGCAAGTTCGAAGGTGCCGTAAAAATATCGTAAGGATCAACCTCTTTTATTTGTAAAGCATTATCCGTTTTAATCGTGCGGACTTCTACTCCATATTCGGAAACGAAAATCCACTTAAATTGATTAAAACTACCGCTATTCCGTGTCCATTTTTTATCGTCATTATTTCTTCTAATGGGTGCTCCCCAACAACCTTCTCCGACGAAAACGGTGCCCCGCTCATCATCTCGAATAAAACCTTCATCACTACCGGGCGCTCTAGAAGGGCGGATAGGATAAGTTGTTTTGACGACGTGAGCGTCAGACTCTACACTCAAGTTAACTTGATGATCGTAGAACAAGGAAGCCCAGTGTCGCAACTGTCCATTCCGTTCTCGTTTGTTGCGGGTATGTGGTCGAATCGGATAATGATATTGCGTAATTTTCCAAATTTGATCCTGATAATTGGCAAGATCAGCCGCTAACCATTTCTTTTGGTCGCCACCACTAGCGATAAGCGAATTCAGCGTGTACACTCGCAATAAATTTCCACCAAAATTCAACGCATAATAAACCCCTCTGCTGCGAATATCAAAAAGGTTGATTAAAGTTTCATTAGAATATTCATGATTTCCTCGAGCAACGATAATGGGCGTCAGCCGACCATCAGAACCGATCGTGTTTTGCCAATCGTCAAACCAACTTCTCCACTGCGCTGTATTATCTCCTCCCGTCATATCGCCACCAAATAATACAAAATGAGGTCGCAATTTGCTGACCATTAGATTAGCTGCTCTCCGAGCGGTACGATGGTTACGAGAATCTCCCCCGGCGATAATTGAAAGTCGTTCACTCGGAAGATCGGGCGCGGTTTTGAAAGACATTCGTTTAGAACTCCCTTCACTATCGACGATGATAAAATAATATATGGTATTCGGAGTTAAGTTTTTTAGTCGAACGAAATGATTATTCATTCCTCGATACTGCACTACTCGATCGGGACTTTGTTGGTAAGCATAATTTTGTCGGTCACTACCCCAATCCACTAAGTCAAAATAGACAACGGGCTGGCTACCACGCTGTTGGTGCCAACCAATAACCATAGAAGTAGCGGGATCATCTTGCCAAGTACAACGATACTTCGTAGAAAGCGCTCGTGCATCTTGAATCGAAGAAAATAAGAAGAACAAAATTAAGCTAAAATATAAGCGAGGTGTTAGCATTTCTAGTGTATAATTTCTCAGAAGCTGTCTAGATATTTGCCGTAAGGCTAGGTACTTGATTAAGCGATCTTTCAACTTCTCTTACAAAAATAATAATATTCTGTTGCTATCAAAAAAAACGTAATACTTTCGAGCACATCCGTGACAATTGGTGCAAAATCAACTAGAACAAATTAAAAAAGGGGCAGCATAAAATCAAATTGGTAAATTCAACCGCTTCTTAGTGAAACTTAGCGTATGTTTAAATTCTTATGATGAAGTAAAAATGAGCAACCCTAATGCTGAATGAGACGAAAAACCTGTCTGCATAGCATCCAAACCTTGCTTTTTCCAGTGGCAAAAAGAGTAGTTCAACGAAATGCAGGATAAAACTTGCCACTTGAAGCCAATTGATGAAAATTTAAACACGCTCTTACAAAGAATCAACACTTTTTCCGTCCTTCCTTTAAGTTTTTGTTGTAATTTTACAATGTTCTATTTGAAGCTTTACTTTTTAATCCTTCAAATAAGCTGCCAAATATTTAAATAATTATAATTTATAATAAATTTTAATGTTAAAATGAAAGATACAGCCGTTTTTGGGTTAATCCAGCAAGAATTAGCAAGACAAAGAGAAGGAATTGAGCTGATTGCTTCTGAAAATTTCACGAGCCAAGCCGTCATGGATGCCATGGGTACCTGTTTGACCAATAAATACGCGGAAGGTTATCCTGGAAAGCGTTATTATGGTGGTTGCCAAATTGTAGATCAAATCGAACAACTTGCTATTGATCGCTTAAAAACTTTATTTGGTGCAAGCTATGCGAATGTACAACCGCACTCTGGTGCGCAGGCAAACGCCGCAGTATTTTTAGCTGTTTTACAAGCTGGTGATAAGATTTTAGGATTTAACTTATCGCACGGTGGTCATCTTTCACACGGTTCGCCCGTTAATTTTTCGGGAAAGGTGTACGAGCCTTATTTCTACGGCGTAGAAGAAGATACGGGATTGATTGATATGGATAAAGTGGAGGAGATTGCTTTGAAAGAGCGACCTAAATTAATCATTTGTGGTGCTTCTGCCTATTCTAGAGATTGGGATTACGCACGGTTTAGAGCCATTGCGGATAAAGTAGGTGCCTTATTATTAGCAGATATTGCCCATCCTGCGGGTTTGATTGCTGCTAAGCTTTTGAATGATCCCATTCCTCACTGTCACATCATTACTTCTACGACTCACAAGACTTTGCGTGGACCAAGAGGAGGATTGATTATGATGGGAGAAAATATAGATAATCCTTGGGGACGCACAACCAAAAAAGGAAACCCGATCAAAATGTCGGCCGTATTGAATAGTGGTGTTTTTCCAGGGATGCAAGGAGGTCCATTGGAACACGTGATTGCGGCAAAAGCCGTCGCTTTTCAGGAAGCTTTACAGCCGAGTTTTAAAAATTACTGTCAAAAAATGATGAACAACGCCAAAATAATGGCTGCCGCTTTCGTAGACAAAGGGTACAAAGTAATCTCTGGCGGAACAGATAATCACCTGATGTTAATTGACCTGCGTTCTAAAAACGTAACGGGCAAACAAGCAGAAGCGGCGCTCGTAGCGGCGGACATTACCGTCAATAAAAATATGGTGCCTTTTGATACACAGTCTCCTTTTGTTACTTCGGGGATTAGAATAGGTACTCCAGCAATTACTACGCGAGGAATGAACGAAGCAGATTGCCAGCAAATTGTTGATTGGATCGACGAAGTAATTACAAACGTAGACAATGAGACGGTCATTACGAAGATCAAGGCCAATGTCAACGAACACATGAAGCAATTTTCGCTTTACCCTACAACTCAATTAAGCTAAATGGATATTCGTTTTGTACCCGCAGAGGAGATCGTTAGAAATAAATGGAATGGCTGTGTACATTACGCAACGAATGGTAATGTATTTGGTTACCAATGGTACCTCAATAACGTAGCAAAGGAATGGGATGCTTTGATCGAAGGCGATTATCAATCCGTTTTCCCGTTGATTTGGAAGGAAGATTTTTTTAAACGTAAAGGGCTTTATCAACCTCCTTTGGTAAGAGAAGCAGGCTTATATTCCGTTAATGCTTTGTCTCCAAAACGAGTCAAGAATTTTCTCCAAGCCATTCCCGAAGAATACAAATCCATTGAAGTTCACTTGAATGAACGAATTGCTTTGCCCGATAATCTTGACTTTAAGGAAGAACAATTACTCAATTACCAACTGGCAATTAACGAAAATATTGAAACGCTGGAAGCTGCCTTTACCGAAGAGTTAAAAGCAAATCTACATAAAGCCAAAACTGCTCAACTACAAGCTGTATCCAATCTAAAACCTGAAGTCCTCGCTGACTTTTACAAAAAATACAGCCACCACAAAGATAAATCTGATTTCAATTTTCATGCGTTGCAACGGTTAATGTACAATGCGATGCACCGAGGCGTAGGTTTTATTTCTGGTGTCGTAGATCAGCAGCAGAAGCTCTGTGCCATTAATTTTTTCATTTACAGCCACAACAAGATTTTGAGTTTGGTACCGCTTGCCTCGCCTTATGGTTGGGAACACGCTGCGCTTCCTTTTATGTTTAATGTTTTACTGCAAACCAACGCTGGTAGACCTTTAATTATTGATTTCAATGTAGGTCAATCTCAAGATTGGGTAAAAGGATTTGGTGCTAAAGCGAATAGCTATAGTCGCATTACCAAAGGTCTTAAAAAGTGGAAATTATTTTAAATAAAAGGATAGACTACTTTCGTTAAAAATAGACCTTCGGGTGGAACACTTAAGCTTTTGCTTAGTCGTCGTTGTTCCTCCAAAGCTGCTTTCACTTCTTCCAATGTTATTTTTCCTGTCCCTACTTGCAGACACATCCCTACAATCAGGCGTACCATTCCTCGCAAAAAGCGATTGGCGGAGATATGAAAAATCCAAGTCCCTGTTTCCGCGTGAATTTCCCACTCGGCTTTGGTCAATTGACAATTCATCGTCTTCGCGTCGGAGTTCGTTTTACAAAAAGGAAAAAAAGCATTATAGGATAACAGTAATTGAGCAGCTGCTTGTAGCAATTGAAAATCTGGTTTTTTAGCGTATAGATAGGCGTAGCAAGATTCCTGTCGGAAAGGATCTTTTTCAAAACATAAATGATAGGCGTAGCTCCGTGCCGTGGCATCAAATCGAGCATGCGCTTCGTCCGCTACGGGAAAAATGCGGCGAATGGCAATGTCTTTTCCTAAAAATTTATTGAGTCTGCCAATCAAATTTGGTGCAAGCGTCTCCTCAAAATCGAAATGAAGAAAAAACTGACTGGCGTGTACTCCTGCGTCGGTGCGCCCACATCCCATAATGCTGATGGGTTTCCGCAACAAAGTGGTCAGCGCTACCTCGATTGTTTCTTGCACAGAACTATCATTGGGCTGTCTTTGCCAACCGCTGAAGCGCGTTCCATTGTAAGCCAATTCGATAAAATATCGCATAGTAAAGTTGTTTAGAAAATCCTTTCTCGGCAAAAGTAAATAAAAGTCAGGGATCTTCCTTCATCGCCAACAATCAATCTTTCAGGATCGATTATTGAGCTGATAGTTGCTTTTACCTTCGTTTCATTTTGAAATTGTTTCAAAAAAACGGTTGCCTTTTAACAAAGACAACCGTTTTTTAAGTAAGTATTTATTTGTATACTTTTCGGGAAGGATTAAGCCACTTGAAGCTTTTTCAACTTAGAACGATTCAATTTTTCTTCCGCGTAATCCTTATCAATCGTGAAGGTCTTAACGTTCTTTTGAGAAGGTAATTCGAACATTGCGTCCATCATAATGGCTTCACAAATTGAGCGTAATCCACGAGCACCGAGTTCAAATTCTAAAGCTTTTTCAGCAATATAAGCAAGGGCGTCCTTAGTAATTTTCAATTTGATTCCTTCGATCGCAAATAACTTAGTGTACTGCTTTACTAAAGAGTTTTTAGGCTCGGATAAAATCTTTTGCAAAGTTTCTGCCGTTAAAGGCTCTAAGTAAGTTAGTACGGGAAGACGACCAACTAATTCTGGAATTAAGCCAAAGCTCTTGATATCTTGGTGATTGATATATTGTAATAAATTATCTCGATCAATTTCTGCTTTATCTTTTCCATTAAAACCAATGACTTGGGTATTGATTCTACGAGCAATTAATTTTTCGACACCATCGAAAGCACCACCGCAGATAAAGAGAATGTTTTCGGTATTAACCTTGACCATTTTCTGTTCTGGATGTTTTCGACCGCCTTGTGGTGGTACGTTTACTTCGGTACCTTCCAGCATTTTGAGCATTGCCTGTTGCACCCCTTCTCCAGAGACATCTCTCGTAATCGAAGGATTATCTGATTTCCGTGCAATTTTATCAATCTCATCAATGTAGACAATTCCTTTCTCGGCGAGTGCGACGTTATAATCACAGACCTGCAAGATTCTACTTAAGATACTTTCGACGGCCTCACCTACGTAACCTGATTCGGTAAAAACGGTAGCATCAACGATAGAAAAGGGTACGTTCAAGAATTTGGCGATGGTTTTAGCGAGTAAAGTTTTACCCGTTCCCGTACGACCGACGAAAAGAATATTAGATTTTTCGATTTCGACTTCGTCCGTAGAAACACCTTGTTTGAGTCGTTTGTAATGATTGTATACGGCTACGGAGAGGTATTTTTTGGCATCATTTTGACCGATTACATATTCGTCGAGGTGCTTTTTGATTTCCATTGGAGTTACCGTTTCGGGTAACAAGAAGTCCTCTTTATTTCCTTGACCTTTACCAGAAAACAACTCCTCTTGAATAATTTCATCGGCTTGTTCTACACACACTTCACAGATGTGTCCATCGATTCCTGCAATCAAAATTAATGCTTCTGATTTATCTCTTCCGCAAAACGAACATCGATAATTATTTTTACTTTTTCGCATTCTATTTTATTTCTGTGATTATCAAACGAGAAGTAAAGTTTTAGTTTTGGCGTTTGGAGCTTGCTTAAAATTCCTTTGCTCTGGACGCTTGGGGTTCAACTCCCCCTAAAACAAAATTCCGGTTTCTCAGTCGAAGGTACGAATAAGAAACCGGAAAATGTATGTAATTCACTAGCATTTAGTCAAATATATCTTTCCTAAGACATTATTAATTTCAGCTGCGAGTGATCTATTGTAATCTTGGGCTTTCTTCGGATTTATTTCTAAAAATGAAATCTTAGAAAGTTAATTTTAAGTATTAGACTTTGACTTAAGCGTCACCTTTTTTGCGTTCTAATACTTCGTCAACTAAACCATAGGCTTTAGCATCTGCTGCTCTCATCCAATTATCTCGATCAGAATCACGCTCAATTTCTTCGAACGTCTTACCACAGTGTTCTGCCATGATGGTATACAATTCAAAACGCAATTGCTTAGAAAGTTCGTATCGAATTTCCATATCGCTGAATTGACCAAACATTCCACCGGACAATTGGTGAATCATCACCCGAGAGTGCGGCAATGCTACCCGTTTTCCTGCGGTACCTGCACATAAAAGTACAGCTCCCATAGAAGCGGCTAAACTGGTACAAGTAGTAGCGATATCTGGACCAACGTACTGCATCGTATCGTAGATTCCTAAACCGTCGATGACGGAGCCACCTGGGCTATTGATAAATAATTGAATATCTCTTTTGGGATCGACAGACTCTAAGAAAAGTAACTGAGCTTGAAGAATGTTAGCGACATCCGTTCGTACTTCTGTTCCTAGAAAAATAATTCTATCCATCATTAATCGAGAAAATACATCCATTTGAGCCACGTTCATTTGTCGCTCTTCGATGATGTAAGGCGTCATACTATTTCGAATAGCGCTACCACCGTTGATTTCTGCATATTTTTCGACGTGCATACCACTAAGACCTAAATGTTTAGTAGCATATTTAAAAAACTCATCTTTGTGAAACATAATAAATCCTATTTTTCAAATCGGTTAATATAAATTTGCGAATTGGGAAAATACATTCTCAATTCGCAAGTTTAACGTTACTATTTATAAACAAAGAAACGTCTAAATGTTTCAATAAAGATCAAATTAACAGACGGACTGTCTTATTTCATCGACAAACACTAGGCTTCTTCTTCTATATTTTCAACAATTTCTTCGGTAGCAGCTTCTTCCGTCGGACTTTCTACCGCGGCTTGTGCGTTTGCTGCATCGATTTTTGCTTTAACTTCTTTAAGTATTTCGTCAAATTCGCTAGAAGCAATTTTTTTATCTTCAATTGTTACTTGATCGCGCATTGCCTTAAACATCTTATCCGACATCAACTCTTCTTGCATTTGGTTGACTTGCTTTTCATCATCCATCAAGCGATTAGCCATGTTTAATACAATCAATTCATCGCCGTAACCACCAAAATAGCTACGTACTCGATTTTTGAGTCCTTCGAAGATTTCCTCTTCTGATAAATTCAAGTCAAATTGCTTAACAATTTTACCTTTTACCAAAGACCATTTCAAATTATTGGCAAAAGGTTCGTATTCTTTTTCAATTACTTCTGCTGAAACTTCCTCATTAGATGCTTTTAGCCATTTTTTCAAAAACTCATCTGGCAAGTCCATCTCATTTTCTTTCGTCAATGCATCTTGAAAATCTCTAAAGAGCAATGCTTCTGCTTGCTTATCGTAGTAAGCTTCAATTTCTTTTTCGATCTTAGTTCTCGCCTCTTCCTCAGAGTTAACTTTTCCTTCGCCGAAAGCCTTATCGAAAAGTTCCTGATTTAGGTCGGCTGGTCCCATACGGTAAACCAACGCTATTGTACCTTCAAAATGCTCTCCAATTTCTACTTCGGTGTCATTTTCAGAAACGTTTAAGATATATTTTCGAATGTAAGCTTCGTCTCTATCTTTTTCTAAAGAATTGACATTGAAGCGAATTTTATCTCCTTTCTTCTTAGATAAAATATCTGCTTTCAAGTCTTCGTCCGTGATTAAATCTACCGCGATTTCAAAAGTAGTTGCCCAGCCATTTTTCTTAGCCTTGTCCCCCTCAAACTCTTCTGCGTTGATTTTGAGCACATCTTTTTCTTCGATTTGTGTGTCTATTTCAATTCGCTTCCCTACTTTTTCTCGAATATTATCCATGTCTTTATCAACCATTGTAGGGTCAACATCGACAGCGTATTTGCTAAATTTACTTTCCGCAGATAATCCTTTTAGTTCAAATTCTGGAGCAACACCAATATCAAACATAAATTCGAAATCAGTTAAATTACTCACATCAAAATCCAACTCCGCCTGATCTTCTGCAGGCAAAGGCTGACCTAGAATATCTAGTTTTTCCTCGATGAGATAATCTGATAATTTTTTCTGGAGGACTTCATTAATTACATCCGCTAAGAGTGCCTTACCGTACATTTTCTTGATCAGTCCCATTGGAGTTTTTCCCTTTCGAAAGCCCTTCATGTGAGATTTCTGTTGGTACTTCGTCAATTCCGTCTTGAATTTTGGTTCGTAGTCTGCTCGCTCAATCGTTAAGCTAATCTTAGAACTCAATTTACTAACCTCTTCTCTGACAACCTTAGCCATAGTATTAAGTGTATAAATATTGATGTTAAATAAAATGATTATTGGAACTGGTTTTAGCTACTCGTAACCCATTTAGCGTAATTAAAGTAAAAAAGTTACTGCAATTTGCGTACTACTTTTCACCGTAGCACCTTTTTGAGTTAAAAGCCAGTCATTAATCGTATAAAATAGTAGAAGGAGATGCGTATGTGAGGCTCCAAAAGAGTTAAACAATTCAAGATCTTATTGAAACTTGGGTAGGTAAAACTATTAGTTATAATAAAAGAGAGAAGCTTATCCCAAACCAAAAAACAATGGTTCAACTCAAAAAGTTTGCGACTGCTAGGATTTCCTCGACGACTTACTCACACATTTCTAATGTACTTTCCTTAAGTGGCACAAATCTATTTCTAAAAATGTAAAAGCATGGAGGACGATTCAAGCTGTTTGAATATCCTCCATGATTTTTTTAGTGCGGGTGAAGGGACTCGAACCCCCACGCCGTGAAGCACTAGATCCTAAGTCTAGCATGTCTACCAATTCCATCACACCCGCAACTATATTATTTGCTTATTAACTTGAGAAATCCGTTCTGTCAGTAGCATTTTCATTAAAAAGCTAGATCTGACAGCTTTCCCCAAAAGCGATGCAAATATATAACCTTTTTTGCAAAAAAGCGGTCTTAATTTTAAAAAAAATTAAAAGCAGAAAACTCCATGTTTTTCGCTCAGATTTTTATTAGATTTGTTAAGCAGCAATTTAAGTTTTATAATTTGACTTCGGGAGGCGGCTTTTATCTCTATTTAAAGGTAAAATCATCGAAAAAAGACGAAAGCAATGCCAAGCCAAGCAGTTCAAATTGCTGTCAAGGTTAGACAAATATCTCCTTTCCCTCAAGGAAATTATTTCAGTAGCTGAAAGATATATAGACCTTATGTTGGTCTTATTTTCCATTTCTCCGCATAATAGCTCGTCTATGTAACGCAAAAAATGGTGCCGCAGCTGAAACTAATCCACAGAATTATTTGATCAGATATTGGTATTTGCTTGATCAAAATTAACCTGTACAAGGTATCCCCTTTTCCCTAAGACCTTGTTTGATTTTTCCGCGATTAGCGCTCAGATCTAAATTTTAGGCTTGCACTAATGCTAGATTACTAAAACAAGTTCAAAACTATAAATTGACTTTATCAATTTTAATTGATAATTTAAATTAAATATTCAAATTGTTAATACCTCGTGTCGATAAGTACTTAAAGGACAGTCGTTATGATGTAACCTTAAATACTTATTCATCATTAACAAGCTAGTAATTTTTAACTCAGAAAGTAATGCAGGAAGCGGTAAGCAAATACGAAGAAAAAGAGCGACTACTCATCACTAGAGCCTATCGGAAATTGTTGCAAGCGATCAAGTCCAAAATGGATAATACGGATCATCAGAATATCCGTAAGGCTTACACCATGGCGGTAGATGCGCACAGTAAGCAGCGCAGAAAATCGGGAGAACCTTATATTCTCCACCCCATCGCAGTCGCACAAATCTGTGCCGAAGAAATTGGTCTCGGTCCTACAGCAATCGTCTGTGCCCTACTCCACGATGTAGTAGAAGATACCGAAGTGATGTTGGAAGAAATCGAAAACACTTTTGGGCAACGAATTGCCAAAATCGTAGATGGACTCACCAAGTTGGATAGTGCTTACAACGAAGGAAGTCCACAAGCCGAAAACTTCAGAAAAGTCCTCAGTACTTTAGTTGAAGATGTTAGAGTCGTACTGATTAAAATGGCGGATCGTTTACATAATATGCGAACGTTGGGGGCAATGCCACGGCATAAGCAGTTGAAAATTGCCGCAGAAACCAGCTACATCTATTCTCCTTTGGCACACCGTTTAGGTTTGTATTCTATCAAAACGGAATTTCAAGATCTTTGTATGAAGATTACTTCGCCGGATGACTATCACAAAATTGCCCGCAAACTTCAAGAAACCAAGCGAGAAAGAAATGCCTACATTGAGGAGTTTATTCGTCCTCTCACCGAAAAATTAAACGAAATTGGCGTACCGTATCGCATTACGGGCAGACCAAAATCAATTTATTCCATTTATAACAAGATCAAAGTCAAGAAAGTCCCTTT
Organism: Saprospiraceae bacterium; assembly: GCA_045110315.1. Classification (GTDB taxonomy): domain Bacteria; phylum Bacteroidota; class Bacteroidia; order Chitinophagales; family Saprospiraceae; genus CALFBG01. The sequence continues at coordinate 13,849 of JBGCFY010000226.1, read as the reverse complement.
TGAAGAGATTTACGACTTATTCGCCGTACGCATTACCATAGATGTGCCTCCGAAGAAGGAAAAATCTACTTGTTGGCAATTTTATTCCGAAATTACCGATGTTTTCAAACCCATTCCAGAACGGTTAAAAGATTGGATTACCACGCCCAAATCGAATGGATACGAATCATTGCACACTACGATTATCGGACCGCAAGGTCGTTATGTAGAAGTGCAAATTCGGACGGAACGCATGGATGAAATTGCCGAACGAGGGTTTGCGGCACACTGGAAATATAAAGGTATTTCTGACCAACCAGATGTCTACGATGATTGGTTAGATAATATTCGGGAGATGCTCGATAATCCAACCAATGACGCCGTTGAGTTTTTGAATGATTTCAAAACAAACCTTTTCAACGAAGAAGTTTATATTTATACGCCTTCGGGTGATTTGAAAATACTTCCTAAAGGAGCTACCGCGTTAGATTTTGCCTTTAGCATTCACACCGCTATTGGTTATCAATGTAAAGCGATTAAGGTCAATAATAAATTGGTTCCAATGGGCTACGAACTTCAAAATGGAGATCAGGTACTCATTATTACCGATAAAAATCAAAAGCCTAATGAAAACTGGCTGAAGATGGTCGTGACGGGAAAAGCGCGCTCCAAGATTCGATCTACGATGAAGGAAGAGCGACGAAAGCTGGGGGAATTTGCTCAAGAAACTTTACGCCGTAAGCTCAAAAATCTTAAGGTAAACTTTGAAGACAACGTCGATATGTTGGTCAAACATTTTGGCTATAATTCTAGAGTAGACCTTTACTACGCCTTCGCGATTAATGAATTGAGTTTCCAAGAAATAAAGAAATTTAAAGTAGAGAATCACCGGTTGGTTGAAGACAAATCTTTAAAAGCAAAGGAAGAAATAGAAGCACCTGCAACGCCAGAACCTACTTCGACAAAAACGCGCCGGAAAGATGGAAAAACGAAACCGCGCCTTTTGATAGGAGGAGAACCCGCAGATTTATACGAATATCAATTAGCGAGTTGTTGCAACCCTGTTTTGGGAGACGATATTTTTGCTTATTTGACCGCTACGGTGGGACTAAAAATTCACCGTACAACTTGTCCGAATGCGACCAATTTGATGGCACATTATGGTTACCGAATTATGAAAGCGGAATGGGTAAGCTCGACCAATATGAGTTTTATTGCTAATTTGCTAATTACTGGAATTGACGATGGCCCTGGCGTAATCGAACGTTTGTCTAGTAACATTTCCACTAAGCTAGGACTCAATATTCGCTCGTTTTACATCGATGGTACCGAAGGTTACTTTGAAGGAAAAGTAAGCCTTTTAATTGCTAATAAAAATCAACTCAACATCGCAATTAAAGCCTTGCAAGGGTTGCCTGGTATTTCGACCGTGACTAGAATCGAAGAGTAAAGATTAATGCTCCTTCGGTCGCTTATTTCTTGCGGTGGGTAAACCTTTCTAACCACTGATGGCTTACAAATAGACATCTGGGCATACTCCATTTGTTAGGAAATCCTTAAATACTAGCCTAGTATTACCTTATTCTATATCTGTTATGTATCTTTGTAAAACAACTGCCCTAATAAGTAGAGCGATTTAATCTTTTCTGTAAAAAAATTAGATCGAAATAATTATGGCGCAGGTTCAGATAATTCTATCTGACACAAAAATCTTTTTATGTCGACTCAAAGAAAAGAAGAGGATATCATCAGAGAAGTCGTTAATATTTTTTCTGTTCATTTAGAAAAAAATGGGTTTCGCAAGACGCCAGAGCGATTTGCTATTCTAGAAGAGATTTATAAACGCAGCGATCATTTTGATGCGGAGGCGCTTTATATTCACATGAAAAATCAAAACTATCGTGTGAGCCGAGCTACCGTTTATAATACTTTGGAATTATTGGTTAACTGCGACCTTGTTAAAAAACATCAATTTGGCAAGAACCTAGCGCAGTACGAAAAATCTTATGGCTTTAAGCAACACGATCACCTCATTTGTGTTGACTGTGGAAAAGTTCTTGAGTTCTGTGATCCTCGCATTCAACAAATTAAAGATATGATGGGTGGATTATTGAAATTCAATATCACCCATCATGCACTTAATTTATACGGTCAGTGCGACGGCGCTTGTCCGAAAACCTCGAATAAGTCAAATTAGCCCCATGATCTTTATAGAATCTAGGGCTAGGAGGAAGCTTCCTTAAAGTTGGTAAGTTTTTTGCAGGTTCTTTACATTACCCACACTAAAACGTTTATTTCCCATGACCTACTCCATCTCTGAACAAGATACCATACAAGTACTCGAAGTAAATAGTTTACTCAACGAATACGATAATAAAGAAATTTTACTTGACGTGCAATCGCGCATCGAAAAGGGCTTAAACAAATGCGTAGTAGACCTTTCTAAATTAGACTTCATGAACAGTGTGGGTCTCAATTTCCTCATCAATGTCATGACTAAGTCGCGCAAATCAGGCGGTGAACTCGCCGTAGCTAATGCTTCCACTCAAGTCATCAAACTTTTGGAAGTTACTCGTTTGAAGCCTTTATTTACCCTTAAGTCTAGCGTAGCCGAAGCATTATCAGCTATTCGTAAATAAACTTATCCTTATCTGCTTTCAAATATCTGTGGTAGTTAAGCAATCATTTGCTATTGCTTAATGATAAAAATCAACTTTCCTTCCTTTTAGCAATTTCTGGAATTAAGTAAGCTTGTCCGTTGGACTTCTTTCGATTGATAAGATAAACCCAATACTTCCAAATCTCTCTAGCAACTTTATTTTTGCTTTATGCCAATAGAAAGGCGTTTTAGCGTTACTTTTCCGACAACACTACACTATTTTAGACTAATTCTTGAAATAAGAAAAAAACTAAGACCTAATAGATTTCATTAATCTATGGGTTTTCTTAATTTTGCTATTTAGTTACTCAAATTTCATCTTTCGAGCTAAAAGTTGTATTTTCTGCTGTTTGAAAAAAATAGCAAAAATAGCATCTATCCTTAATGATACAAGATGATTTTTTGTATGTCGATTCCAAAAACAAAGTTTGATTTTAACTAAAGAACGATTTGATCTAGACGAAGGTTAAACCGCTTTAGGTCTGTGATAAATTTATAACCACTTATATTTCTAAAATGAATGTTGACGTAATTTTAGGGCTTCAATGGGGAGATGAAGGCAAAGGTAAAATTGTCGATTATCTCGCTAGTCAGTATGATATTGTTGCTAGATTTCAAGGCGGTCCCAATGCGGGCCATACGCTTAAGTTTGACGGCAAAAAACACGTACTGCACACGATCCCTTCTGGGATTTTTCGTGAAAATTTAATTAACCTGATTGGTAATGGTGTCGTCATTGATCCCATCACCTTAGCCAAAGAGATTCAAAACCTCGTTGATGCCGATGTCGATTATAAAGATCGTTTATTGGTTGCCAGAAAAGCGCATCTCATTTTGCCGACTCATCGGTACTTAGATGCCGTTTCCGAAGCAGCGAAAGGTAAAGAAAAAATTGGTTCTACCCTGAAAGGAATTGGGCCAACTTACATGGATAAAACGGGAAGAAATGGTTTGCGTGTAGGAGATATCATGACCGATGATTTCCAAGAAAAATACCAAGCGCTGCGTGCTAAACATCTAAGCTTAGTGCAAGTTTATCCTCCATTTGAAGGTTTTGACTTAGCCGCAGAAGAAGCTAAATGGTTCGAATCGCTCGAATTACTCCGTAGTTTGAAAAAAGTAGATGGTGAATATTTCATCAATCAAGCGATCAATGATAATAAGAAAATTTTAGCAGAAGGTGCCCAAGGTTCTATGTTAGATATTGATTTTGGTACTTATCCTTACGTAACGTCCTCTAATACGGTTACGGCGGGTGTCTGCAATGGTCTTGGTATTGCACCAAGTAAAATTGGAGAAGTCATTGGGATTACCAAAGCGTATTGTACGCGTGTTGGTGGCGGTCCTTTTCCGACAGAATTATTTGATGATACGGGAGACTTCTTACGCAAAGAAGGAATGGAGTTTGGCGCAACCACTGGTAGACCTCGACGTTGCGGTTGGATTGATTTGCCTCAATTGAAATATACAATCATGCTCAATGGGGTTACCCAATTGGTCATCACTAAAATTGATGTACTCAATAAATTTGAGTCGGTTAGTGCTGCAACGCATTACCACTATGATGGTGCAAATCACGAACAACTACCCTATGATCTTATGGCTAAGAAAATTGAACCCGTCTTGAAAGGTTTCCCAGGCTGGTTAACGTCTTTAGATGCCGTAGAAGAATATGATGATTTGCCCGCAGCGGCAAAGTCTTTCATTGCTGCACTCGAAGATAGTCTCGGAGTTCCTGCTTCTATGATTTCAACGGGACCAGAACGACATAAATTACTTATGAAATCTACCCAAGCGGTTCACTAAATACTGCTTCGTTATTTTTTGTAAAAAGACAAAAAGCAACTAGATTCAATCGTCTAGTTGCTTTTTTCTTTTAAAAGTTGTGTGAAATCAAAAGTAATTTCCTCGGTTTATCGTTAAAACAATCCCTTCTTTTGCAAACACCAAGTCGTCATGCAACGAAGATTCTGCACATTTGTCGTTTTAATAAATTCAAATAATTCTGCATCTAAACTTTTCGTATAACCAATCAAGTCTTCCATTGATACTAAGAATCGTTCCGAAGCATCGGGTAATAAAAATCTTCCTTGCCCAACTGGAATCAAGTCCGCCTCTAATCCAATCGAAGAAGCTAAACGAATCCATAAGTATCCACCGGGCTTTACGACTTTCCAAAGTCCATCTAGCATTTTTTCAAAATGAGCTTGATCTTGAGCAAAGTGTAGTACGGCATTACAAATCACCCAATCAAAACTTTCCGCGGCGAATGGCATTTTTTCAATGCTTCCCGCTACAAAATTTTTGGAAGGACAAGCAGGTGCTAAATCCCGCGCCATTGCTTTTACCCCCTCAATCGCTTCTGAGTTTTGATCAATGCCGTACGTATCATATCCTTGTTTAAGAAAATAATATAGATTGCGTCCTTCGCCACAGCCAGCATCTAAGATTCGCTGCCCTGTTTCGAAGCGCTCCTTGAGCAATTGATCAAATAAGTAAATATCAATGTTACCAAACTGCGTTTTCATATCTTAGTTACTCGTACTTACTCCTTGACCGCCATGACGATATATTGGTAGTCTAATAGTTGGTCATTAGAAACAAAACGGTAGCCCGCCTTGGTGAGTTCTTCTTCTACTTTATACAATGGTAATTTATCCTTTTCGGGAACGGGAAGGGGTAAAGCTTTCTTTTTATAATCAATAATGAAAAGTTTTCCGCCTTTGGCCATTCCTCTTTTCAAGTTCTCCAAATAGTTCACCCTCTTTTCAATGAAAGCATACGTATTTACCATGATGGCAATATCAGCTTCGCCATCTCTCAAATTAGGATCGTCGAAACTACAAACTCTGCCTTCAAACTTCGGCTGTAGATCTTCCGGTAGTTTCTTCTTCATCCCATTTAAAAATTCAATAGCTGATTTATCAATATCAATAGCAATCACTTTTTCAGCTTTTCCTAATCGAGCAATATATAGGGCAAAATAGCCTATTCCGGCACCAATATCCGCAATGGTTTTGCCTTGCATATCACCAAACGCCCCAATCACGGTTTGTGGTTTCTGCCAGTCATCACGCTGCACATCAGCCGCAGAACGGTTATATTTTTCTAAGAATTTTTTATCAAAACTTTGCGCTAACGCTGCTGAGCTTTTTGCGGTGGGCGGATAGTAAGTTTCATCTTCGTGACGGTGGTCGTGTGAGGAATAATCGTGGGTATGAGAGATTGGCGTTTTCACACTGCTGTCGAATTTGCTTTCACAAGCAACAAACAACATCAATAGAATAACTCCCACAACACTTAATGCTTTTGAAAATGCAGACATAGTAGAGTAGTTTTCGTAAAGTTAAGTTTTTTTTGTAGGAAGTTTTTTAAAATTCGACGTAAAGCGGCAAGTTAGGAAGAATAAACTAGCAGAATGAAGGCGGAATCCGATGAACGGAATACAACCAAATGAAGTTGCTTAAAAATGGGGCTTGAAATAAGTTGAAAGCGCTTGGCTTACAAGAGGAAGCTCCAATTTCTTTTCATAACCATAGCTACGGGGAAAAAAATTAGCTGAAAGATTGGAAGTCAATGACTTGCAAACCTGCCACTGCCGGCAGGTAATTCATCTATCGATTTTTAAACAACTTCCTTATCAAGACAATAGCAGCAAGCTATTTTTCTTCACACATTGCTACCATCACTTTAGCCATTAACGACCGAACATGACTGCTCTTTCCCGTAAAATTATTAGCAATCATAGAAAATGCCAGTAACTTTCCAGACTTCGTTTTCGCGTATCCCGTATAACTGCGTACTCTTTTCATTCCACCACTTTTCGCCCGTAGCTTTTTAACGGCAGCGGTGCCTTTCAAAATATATTTCAAACTGCCCGTCTCGCCTGCTCGCGGCAAAGAAGCGTAGATTGGCGTAAAAAGCTGATCGTCTTTCGCAATTTTTCTCATAATACTAGCTAAGTGATAACTCGAAACCGCATTACGTACCGATAAACCACTCCCATCTTCCAAAAAGCAACCTTCCAGTTTCAACCCTCTAGCTTTCCAAAAATCATAGATCGCCATCAAGCCTGCCTCGGCACTAGCCTCGTTCCCTGCTTTTTTACCAATACTTCTCAAAAAACTTTCACAATATAAATTGAGACTCTTCAAATTAGTTTCCTCAACCAATTCCCTTAAAGGTGGCGATTGGTGCGTGTATAATACTTGTCGTTTCGCAACGGAGAGACCTTGTCGGGTACGCTCAAACTGAGTTGTAGCGAGCTTTTCTGTCTGAATGCCTGCATTTTCTAAAGTATTCATTAAATGGTATGCCGCGAAAAACGGTGGATCGGGAATTGCACCTTTAATTGTGAATTTTCCAGTACCGATCGGAATTGTGCCACGCACAAAACGCGTATAAGATAACGGCGAGCCATAGAGATAAGCGTTATCGCCCGTTCCTTTCGCCGCCGAACTCAATTCATTTAAAAGTAAAAGATTGGGAACGGCAGGTTCTATCGACTTGATTTTAGGAGAAGTACCCAATTTACTACTTTGCTGAAAATGCAAAAAATAGCGATTCCCATGAAAATTGAGTCCCCAAGCTCCCGCAGCATAATAGTTACCAATATCTTCCCATAACCAAGACCGACCATTCACTGCCGTCGGATAAAAAGAAGCATCTCCAACGATCGAACCACGAATACGTTGAATGCCTTTTTTTTGTACAACTTCCGTTATTTTTTGTAACAGTGTTTTCATATCCATCGCTCCGTCGTAGTGATCCGAAGCTAAGCTCGGGTCTCCAAAACCTTTGAGGTATAAATTACCACTCAATTCCCCCGAAGCGATCGTTCCATCGTATTCCAATTGCGTTTTAAAACGAAAATTAGGCCCGAGTATGCCAATTGCCGTTGCCGTCGTTACCACTTTGAGAGAAGAGGCCGGAATCAAGCTTCGCTTTCCTTCGTGACTCGCAATGGTCTTGCCCGAAGCGACATCAATCACACATACGCTGACCTGTCCATAACGCAAGGCCGGATCGTTGACTAAGTTTTTTATTTGTTTGTCCAACTTAGATTGAGCGCTTAAGTTGGATAGTAAAAGAAAAATTATTCCCAAAGTAAAAACAATCCGATTCATATTTTGTCTAGTTTATTTGGCGGTTGGTAGTAATTAACTTGTGTTGCGATATTTTTTATTGAAATTTCGCACTTGTGATAAAATATCAGCTCGTAAACTCTACGACTGATCCTATATTCTTACGCTTCTAAATCGTTTGAAAATTCGAAATGAGATTTAGTAACGAATTTATAAAATGAGCGTTTAAAAAAAGGTAGCGACGTAGACTATTTTAATATCGCGCATAATTTAGTAAAAACAATTTATAACTTTGTTGCAACTCGGAAAAGATACAAAGTAAACCAGGAAAAAGCCTATATGAATTGGTTGTTAAAAATGGCATGGCGAGATAGTCGCCGAAATCGCTCTCGACTCGTTTTGTTTATTTCGTCTATCGTCATCGGTATTGCGGCGCTCGTCGCGATTAATTCTTTCAGTGAAAACCTTCAAAAAGATATTAATCGAGAAGCACAAACGCTACTCGGTGCGGACCTTGTCCTTGAAGGTAGTCAGCCGGTCAACGCTGAAATGGGCACCTTATTCGATTCGATTAGCGCACAGCAAACCGATTTGATGAATTTCACTTCAATGGTTTACTTTTCTACTGCGCAGCAAACACGCTTGTGTCAGATTACCGCTATTGAGGGAGACTTTCCTTTTTATGGTAAAATAAATACTTTACCAGAAACCGCCTATAAAACTTACCAAACGGGACAAAATGCCATGCTCGACAAATCGCTCATGGTGCAATTTAATATTCAAGAAGGAGATTCCGTCAAAATTGGTGATCTTCACTTCACCGTGGCGGGTAGTATTATTAGTAGTCCTGGTCGAGCAGGCATTGGTTCTTCCATTGCGCCTTTGGTTTACATCCCAATGGCATATTTAGAAAAAACGGGGCTGATCCAAAATGGTAGTCGGGTAGAATATCAATATTACTTTTTGCTGAAAGAAGGCATTCAGCCCGATAGCTTAGTCAAAGACTTACGACCCCGTTTTCAGGAAGCTTCGCTACGCCCTGCTACCGTGCAATCGAGAAAAGCGGGAATCGGTAGAGCCTTCGCCAGCATGACAGATTTTTTAAATCTCGTCGGATTTATTGCTTTAATCCTAGGTTGTATTGGGGTGGCAAGCGCGGTGCATATTTACATTAAAGATAAACTAGCAACCGTAGCCATTTTACGTTGTATGGGCGTAAGTGGTTGGCAAGCTTTGTGGATTTATTTGATCCAAATCGTTGTGATGGGCTTTATTGGTTCCATCATTGGAGCAGCATTAGGAAGTCTCTTGCAAGTCAGTTTACCCATCGTGCTTGGGGATTTTCTTCCCCTCCAAAATGTAAGTAGTGATATTTCTTTTTCTGCCATTACAAGTGGTGTATTTACCGGTTTAGGCATTGCGATTCTTTTTGCGATGTTGCCTTTATTGGCCATTCGAAAAACCTCTCCCCTACGGACACTACGTACTGCTGTCGCAGAAGAAGAAAACCAACGAGATATTTTAAAATGGGTCGTTTACTTATTAATTGCTCTTTTCATCGGTGGTTTCGCTTACGCACAAATGGGGAATTTCATCAGTGCCATCATATTTATTGTAGCTATTTTTGCTGCTTTCTTGCTCTTAGCAGGAACGGCCAAACTTGCCACTTGGGGATTACGTAAATTTTTTCCGACAAGGTGGAGTTACGTTTGGCGACAAAGTATTGCCAATTTATATCGCCCCAATAATCAAACCCTAATTTTAATCGTTTCGCTCGGTTTGGGAACGGCTCTAATCTCTACACTATTCTTCATTCAGGGCTTACTTCTAAATCAAGTCGCTTTGACCGGAAGTGGAGACCAACCCAATATGATTATTTTTGATATTCAAAGCGAACAAAAAGCAGGCGTTGCTAAACTCGTTAAGGATTTTGAGTTGCCCCTCTTGCAACAAGTTCCCGTCGTAACCATGCGCGTTGATAATATTAATGGCATTACCAAAGCACAAAATATTCAAGATACGAGCATTCATATGCGCCGATGGGTTTTTGATCGAGAATACCGCGTTACCTACCGAGATAGCTTAACGGATACAGAAGAAGTCATCGAAGGCGAATGGCACGGTAACAAAGCCACAAGCAACGACGAAACGATCTACGTCTCGCTCTCAGATCGAATTGCCAAATCCATGAAGGCCGAAATTGGAATGAAGATTACTTTCAACGTACAAGGTGCTCTCATTGATACAGAAGTAAGCAGTATTCGAGAGGTTGACTTTAGTCAAATGCAACCCAATTTCTTTGTCGTTTTTCCAAGTGGTGTTTTAGAGAAAGCGCCACAGTTTAACGTTGTTGTTTCCAAGGTCGATTCTCCAGAAAAATCTGCGAGTTTCCAACAAGCGTTGGTTCAGCAATTCCCTAATGTCTCTGCCATTGACCTAAGTCAAATCCTTAAAACGGTGGATGACATTTTAACGAAGGTAAGCTTTGTGATTCGCTTTATGGCCTTGTTTAGCATTTTGACAGGATTGCTCGTATTGATTAGTTCGGTCGTACTCAGTAAGTTTCAACGAATGCAAGAAAGTGTACTGCTGCGAACCTTAGGAGCCAACCGTAGTCAAGTCTTATGGATAAATGCTTTGGAATATTTTTTACTCGGTGCGCTTTCTGCCATTACAGGTATCGCTTTATCCGTTATTGGTAGTTGGGCTTTAGCTACGTTTACCTTTAAAATTCCTTTTCAACCCGATTTGGTGGCACCGCTATTATTGTTTATCAGTATCACGGCTTTGACGGTTATCATTGGTTTGTTTAACAGTAGATCTGTTTTGAGTCGACCACCTTTAGAAGTATTACGATCAGAGTTGTAAAAACAAGCAGCGTTTTTCTTAAGAAATCTAAAAAACAACTTGTTTTTGGGTATAATCTTTGCTAGGTACTACTTGTGCCTCCGATCTCTTATCGAAGTTATTGTAAAACGACTTCTTGATCAAATCTAAAGCATATGTCCAAAAAAATAAATATTCTGCTTTGCCTACTTTTTGTAGCGTTAAGCCAACTCTCTGCTCAGCAAGTTGTACCAAAGCATTATCAGGAACAATTAAAAACGGCTAAGGATGATTATACCCGAGCCCTCCTCTATTTACAAATTGCCAAAGAACAAGCACCTCAAAATAATTCGGTGGCGCAAGACTATGCACAGATCGCGCAAGTTATCCTCGGCACCGATTCCAAACATACCGATTTACGGATTGAAATCGCAAATACTTTAACGGAATTAAGTGAAGTCCAAGCGGCACAGTTACGTCGAGCCAATCGTTGGCTTTGGTCTGTCTTTGGTTTACTCTCACTTGCTTTAGGGCTTGGTTTATTTTATTTTATTAAAAAGAAAAATGCACAACAACAGCAGCTCCAAGATTTGCAACAGCTTACTGCGTCGGAACTTGATTTGGTCAAAGCAGAGTTAGTGTGTCACGAAGAACAACTTTTACAAGCACAACAAACTATTGATCAATTTGCTCAAATAGATCTTCAACACTTAGAGTCTCCACTGGTAGAATTAACTAATTTCATGAGTTTGGTAGATGAAAAGTTAGCCCATACGCCGAGCAAGGAAGTACGAGAATACCTTAGTTCTGCCACTACGAATATCAAAGAGATGCATCAACTGATGACCGATATGGTTACTTTTTCAAAAATCAAGACGGAGCCAGAAACGGTACGTGCGGTTAATCTCAATGAATCTATTTTCGAAAGCATTCAAAAATTGAGTACTGAAATACAAGCAAAAAATGCAATTATTGCTTGCGCTGAATTACCTATAATTACCGCCAATCAGAATCACATTCAGCAATTGTTCGAACAAATTATGAGCAATGGATTGAAATATAATAATAGTCAACAACCGCAACTAGAAATTCAGCATCGCACGGAAGTAAAAGAACATATTTTCTCCATCAAGGATAATGGAATTGGACTACCAGAAGCTTATCAAAGTGAAGCTTTTAAAGTTTTCAAAAAAGTACATCTTCAACAGGATACTACGGGAAGTGGAATAGGATTAGCGGCTTGCAAGAAAATTGTAGATCAAATGAAAGGAAAGATCTGGTTTACTTCACAAATTGATCAAGGCACCACCTTCTATTTTAGCATTCCCCGAGAAAAAGGAAATGCGAATCAGCTTAAGGTAAAACACAATTTAAATTAAATTCTTTCAATATAAATCGCTCCTAAGAAGGTACGGGAGCGATTACCTATTCTAGTACATTCGCTTCGTAGCCCAAGTGAAATAGTGCTTCTCCATGACTCACCACGGGCGCATTGTTGTGTCCGATAATGTATCCTTCTTTATTAGCTACTACTACCTGCTCTTCTTGCCCGTATGGATCGTTGATGACGCCGAGTGTTTCTCCGATACTTACTTTTGCACCAGATTGTTGTGACCAACGAAATAGTCCTGCTTGCGTTGCGCGAACCCAAGACATTTTATTAATCATCGTTACCCGTTCTTCTTTTGCGGGAGCATCTTCAATCATACCTTGTGCCTTCATCAACCGTTTCAGGCCTTTGATTCCTTTTTGGATCGAGTAGCCATCTAAGCGTAGCGATTCACCACCTTCAAAAACGAGAATAGGTTTTTTCATGCCGTGAGCAATTTTCCGAAGCGTTTTGGGAACGGCCTTACTTCGAATTAAATAGGGTGCACCAAACTGTTTCGCTAATTCCTCTGCTTTACTGTCTGCTCCCGTAAACCGAATTTGAGGATAATTGTAACGGCTACTTCCTCCGGTATGAAAATCAACGCCAAAATCTACGAAAGGCAAAATCTTCATCGTTAAGGTTCGGGCAACCCGTGAGGATAACGAACCATTCATATTACCAGGAAAACTGCGATTTACATCTTTACCATCGGGTGTCTCCCGAGAAAAATTGATAAACCCATAGATATTTAATAAAGGAATAACGATGACCGTTCCTCTACTCAGATTTTCAAAAAGCTGCGACTTAACCGTTCTACGTACAATCTCTACACCATTGATCTCATCGCCGTGTACGCCGCCCATGACCAACATTACAGGGCCGGGATGCTCGCTACGATAGACATTGACGTGAAGGTTAATCTTCGTGTAAGAAGGCAGTCGAGCAATATCTAATTTGAGAAAAGCTTTTTCGCCGGGCGCAATGCGGGTACCATTAATAACGAGATCTTTATTCATAAAATGTTTAAAATATTTTAGCGTACTTTTCGCAAAATTAAGAATCAAAACTTATTTTCTTTTTATTGAATTCACTGTAGCTTAAGTCAGACTAACACGAAGAATTACCTTAATTAGAAGTTCTTTTTTAGAAACAATGAAAAGCAAGGAAGTGTTTAGCATTTAATTAATAAGCTGTTTGGATTTGGCTTTTGAAATTTATTATCGTTCCTTTTTTAGCTAGTCGAAGTTCAAAAGCGGAGTTATGCCCTAGTATAAGGAGCGTTTTTGCACCGAAGGATAGTTGAAAAAGGGACATCAATAAATCAAAGTGTTACATTCAAACAGCTACTAAGTCATGCGATTTTGTTGATAAGTTGATTCGAGGAAAGTAATAATTTTTCCAGCAATATCGACTTTCGTAGTTGATTCAATACCTTCTAAACCGGGTGAAGGATTGACTTCCAAAACTAAGGGACCTCGCTCAGATTGCAACATATCTACTCCTGCCACTTTTAAGCCCATCAAATTTACCGCTCGGATGGCGGTTTCTTTTTCTTTCTCCGTTAATTTAATATGGATTGAATGTCCTCCACGATGCAAGTTTGACCGAAACTCACCTTCTTTCGCAATCCGTTTCATCGCTCCTACCACTTCTCCGTTCACCACAAAAGCGCGAACATCCTTACCACTCGATTCTGCGATAAATTCTTGTAAGAGTACGCGTTCTTTGAGTCGATGAAATGCTTCGATAACTGCTTCCGCATTGTTTCGAGATTCTGATAAAATAACTCCCAAACCGTGTGTACCTTTCAGCAATTTAATAATCATGGGAATCCCAACTTCGTCGATCGCAGGTTGAATATCTTGAGTGATATTGGTAAAAACAGTCTTCGGAATACCAACCTTAGCATTAGATAAAAGTTGCATACTC